>NZ_JAHKQC010000028.1:0-132139 GCF_018860845.1 Pseudoalteromonas sp. C2R02
AACTAGAGGCGTTTCAACTACAGGCGTTTCAACTACAGGCGTTTCAACTACAGGCGTTTCAACTACAGGCGTTTCAACTACAGGGGTCTCAACAACAGGTGTTTCAACTACAGGCATCTCAACAACCGGTGTTTCAGCTACATGAGTTTCAACTACAGGAGTTTCAACTACAGGCGTTTCAACTGTAGCTTCAGCAATACTTTGTTCTGCCATAGCTTGATCAGCTACAGGAACAAATGCAGGGGCTTCTGTTGTTTCAAGGTCAATGTTCTTTTCACCTTGTTCTTGTGGTTTACGACGGCGTTGACCTGCAGAACGTAAATGCCGAGGTGAACGACGTGAACGTGTTCTAGGCTCTTTTTCTTCGTCTGTTGTTTCAACTTCAGCATCTACAGGTTTAGCTTCATCCGATTTTTTCTCAGATTTAGATTCTTCAACCTTAATATTTGCAGCAACAGGCTTTTGGCTAACTTTAATATCTTTAGCTTCAACTTTAGCAGTTTCAACAACAGTTGCATCTACTTGAGCATTAACATCAACAGCATTTAATTCATTAGCTGTATTTGTTGCTACTTCAGTTTGCTCTTGTACACGTACTTTTTTACGTGTATTGCGACGTTGACGACGCTCTTTTACGCGTTGCTCTTTTGGTTCTGCTTTAGCATTATCATTCTGAGCTTGTGCACTAGGCGCAGGTTTACGATTGTTTTGATTATTACGACGTTTATTCTTATTGTCGCGGCTCTCATTAGAATCGTTTTTATCGCGGTTAGGGCGCTTATTCTCAGTTGTTGATTTATCGCTGTCATCACCTTGTTTATTTCGTTGGTTACGATTACGCGGATTACGGCGTTTATTATCGTATTGACGTTTACTACGAGGTTTAGCTTCAGCTACAACTTCCGGCTCTTTAACTTCAGGTTCAGGACTAAATAAAGATTTTAGCCAGTTACCCAATTTCGTAAGTAAACCTGGTTCAGAAGGTGTTGACGCTGCAGTTGGTTGTACCGGTGCTTTTTCTTTAGAAATAACAACATTTTGTAATGCAGGCTGTTCTTTAACTGTTGTTTTAGCTTTAACAAATTCTGGTGCTGCCTTTTTAGGCGCTTGAATTTGGTTGAAGCTAACAGTTTCTATACTGTTATCACTTGTTAAACGTTGTACTTCAAATTGTGGCGTTTCCATATGTTGATTTGGAATAATGATCACTTCACAATCATGATGCTTTTCAATGGCACGTACACTTCTACGTTTTTCATTTAATAAGTAAGCAGCTACGGCAACAGGCACAAGCGCATTTACTTGAGCTGTATTGTCTTTTAATGCTTCTTCTTCAATTAAGCGAAGGATAGAAAGTGCTAAAGACTCATTTGAGCGCACTGTCCCTTGACCATTACAACGCGGGCATACATGTTGGCTTGCTTCACCAAGAGAAGGTCTTAAACGTTGACGCGACATTTCAAGTAAGCCAAATCGTGAAATTTTGCCTATTTGAACACGAGCGCGATCAGGGCGTACTGCATCTTTTAAACGATTTTCTACTTCGCGTTGATGACGCGGCGGTGTCATATCGATAAAATCGATAACAATTAAGCCACCTAAGTCTCGTAATCTTAATTGACGTGCAATCTCATCAGCGGCTTCTAAGTTAGTATTTAAAGCTGTTTCTTCAATATCACTCCCTTTAGTTGCTTTAGAGGAGTTGATATCGATTGAAGTAAGGGCTTCGGTAGGATCAATTACAATTGAACCACCTGAAGGTAGTCTCACTTCACGTTGGAAAGCTGATTCAATCTGACTTTCAACTTGATAATGTGTAAAAAGAGGCACTTCACCTTGATAAAGCTTTACACGGCTCATAAAGTCAGGTCTGAAGCGCTCAATATGTGATTTTGCTTCTTCAAAAACTGATTTTTTATCTATGATGATTTCGCCAATATCACGGCGTAAGTAGTCACGGATTGCACGGAAGATAACATTGCTTTCTTGATGAATTAAAAACGGAGCAGGACCTGTTTCAGAAGCTGTTTGAATGGCTTCCCAGTGCAGTATTAAAGAATTTAAATCATGGTTTAATTCTTCGAATGATTTACCAACACCAGCAGTACGAACGATTAGTCCCATGCCTTTTGGTAACTCTAAACGACTTAAACTTTCTTTTAATTCAGTACGCTCATCACCTTCGATACGACGAGAAATACCGCCAGCTCTTGGGTTATTAGGCATTAATACTAAGTAACTACCTGCAACACTGATAAAAGTTGTTAGAGCAGCACCTTTTTGACCACGTTCTTCTTTATCTACCTGAACGATAACTTCCTGACCTTCTTTAATCACCTCTTTAATGCTTGGGCGACCTTTGAAAGTATATCCTTTAGGGAAATAAGTCCTTGCAATCTCTTTTAGTGGTAAAAAACCATGTCTGTTCGCACCGTAATCTACAAATGCAGCTTCTAGGCTTGGTTCTACTCGTGTGATCTTACCTTTATAAATATTGGCTTTTTTCTGTTCGTGACCTGGGCTCTCGATATCTAAATCGTAAAGTTGTTGCCCGTCAACCAGTACTACGCGCATTTCTTCTTGCTGCGTAGCATTGATTAGCATACGTTTCATATTGTTACTCTATTTATTATTTAAAGTCTCTCGCTGATCTGAGCTTATCAATATCCGTTCAGTCTTTTTTCTTTCGCTTATAGTGCAATCTCACGATTGGGTTAACCTAAGAATTACTTTTATTCACCCTAAACCTGAATTTTATTATTCGGTTTTTAGGGTATCTTTGCTGAACGATATGATCTCTTGAGCGTAGATGACATATTCATTACATTCGCTTTTTGCAGCAGCTGCGTTAAATCTCTTGTTGATATATTACTCGCATCAACGCAATTTAAAGGCACATGACAACCAGATATCTATAAAATCTTTTGGAAAACAGAGTTTGAATCTGTATGATCGCTTATCCGGAGTGTGCAGCACAGTATCTGCTTTGGCAAAAAAGCACCAAAATTCCTGCTTTACAGGCAATTTACATTGGGATTATCCCATTATTGTTAGTCTGTTAGCAACTAAATTATTACTCAAATCAGTGATTATACAATGTCTGAAAAAACAGAACCGTCAGAAAATATTGGAAGCAAGGTTACTTTTGTAACTATTACGGAAGACCATGATGGTCAAAGAATTGATAATTTCCTTTTAACTAAGTTAAAAGGCATGCCTAAAAGTGCAATTTATAAAATATTGCGCAAAGGTGAAGTTCGTGTAAATAAAAAGCGGGTAAAACCATTATATAAACTGCAAATTGATGATTATGTTCGAATTCCGCCGGTCAGAATTGCTGAGAAAGAAGAGTTTGTACCAAAAAACTTAGATAAAATAGCTAATTTAGAAAATGCGATTATTTTTGAGGATAAATACCTTATCGTCATCAACAAGCCAACAGGTATGGCTGTTCATGGTGGCAGTGGCCTAAGTTATGGTTTGATAGAAGCAATGAGAAGTTTACGTCCTGATGAGCGTGCCTTGGAACTCGTTCACAGACTTGATAGAGATACTTCTGGTTGTTTATTAATTTCTAAAAAGCGTTCAGTACTTAAAGGGTTACATGAACAACTTAGAGAAAAAACCATGGAAAAGAATTATTGGGCGCTTGTTGATGGCAGTTGGAAAACTAAAGTTAAAAATGTGACCGCAGCCCTTAGAAAAAACACCTTAAAATCAGGTGAGCGAATAGTACGTGTTGATGAAGAAGAAGGTAAAGCATCTCATACGCGTTTTAAAGTATTACAAAGGTTTACTGAATGTACTTTAGTACAGGCATCTCCAGTTACGGGTAGAACACATCAAATTCGTGTACATACACAATGCGCTGGTCATCCTATTGCGGGTGATGATAAGTACGGTGATGAAGGGTTTGACGCATATATGCGTGAAAAAGGATTAAATCGCTTATTTTTGCATGCTCATGATCTCACTTTTACACATCCTATTACTGAAGAAAGATTAACAGTAGAGGCGCCTCTTGATAATGTATTAATTAAAACAATTAAAATATTAAAACAAGAAGTGAATAAAAGAAAAACAGATAATGAAATATAAACTCGTTATTTTTGATTGGGACGGTACTGTAATGGACTCCATTGCACGTATTGTTTCATCTTTACAATCTGCTGCTCGAATACATTTGGTACCAGTACCGAGTGATGATAAAGCTAAAAGCATTATTGGATTAAGTTTGCCGGTCGTAATGGATAAGCTGTTTCCTGATCATAAAGCGCTTCATCAAACGCTGATGCAGGAATATAAAAAACAATTTGTAAATGAAGATAGCACTGATACACCTTTATTTGATGGGGTAGAAGCTTTATTTAAAAAATTGCAATCTAATGGTTGTCAATTAGCGATAGCCACAGGTAAAAGCAGACAAGGGTTAGATAGGTTATTATCTTTGACAGGGTTAACGGACTATTTTGTTTTTACGCAAAGTGCCGATGAAGCGCAATCTAAACCTTCTCCACAAATGTTATCCCAAATATTAGCCCATACAGAATTAGCTGTTGCTGAGGCTGTTATGATCGGAGATAGCACACTTGACCTTGAAATGGCACAAAATATAGGTATGGATAGTATAGGTGTTACATTTGGCGTTGGTGAACGTGATGAGCTAGCTACATATGAACCTGTCGCAATTGTGGATTGCTTTTCACAATTAGATCAATATTTGTTATAAAATTTTTATGAGGGCTTTTGCGCCGAAAATAAACTGAAGCTATTTACAGGGTCCTAAAGCTCAGTTTATTTTACATCATTTTTATGGTTTGTTTTTTCGAAAAGCGATATTCTAATAAAACTCCTTAGAAGGAGTTTTATTTTTGATGGTCTAAAATATCGATATCCCATTGTAACAATAATCTATTTAATGCAATTAAAGGTAATCCCACTAAAGAATTTGGATCATCCCCTATAAATCGTTCAAATAGACAAATTCCTAAGCCTTCACTTTTAAAACTTCCTGCACAATTGTAAGGTTGTTCAATATCTAAATATGTATTAATTTGCTTAGCTGTTAAGTCTCTAAATTGTACTTGATATTGTTCAACTGTGCTTACAGTTTCATTTGTTGTTACATTATGAAGTGCAAGGCCGGTTAAAAAAGTGACTTTTTGTCCACTGAAACTTGATAACTGCTCAATTGCTTTTTCTTTAGAGTGAGGCTTACCTAGTATTTTATTATCAAATAAAGCGACTTGATCTGAACCGATCACAATACCAGAATCAAATTGCTGTTTTAGAACTTTTGATTTTTCGATTGAAAGCCGTTCAACAAGTGAGCAAGCGGTTTCATTGTGATAAGGCATTTCATCGATATTTGGAGATGCGACAGAAAAATTAATATTAAATTTTTCTAAAAGGCTCTTACGAAAGGGTGATGTAGAGGCTAAAATAAGCTTTGGAGTCATTATTTATTTAATCTGATTACTTTTTTAGCAGAATATGTCGCTAACAGACGAAATGCAAAGGAAAGTATCATTTTTATTTTGACTATACAGTTAACTATCTATAAGATGCTGCCCCTATGCAAAAGGTAAAAATTCCTGTAAAAATTAATCCTGCAAAATCTGCACAACATGAACTATCTTATGATGGTTTTATTGAGCAAACTGAGTTTTCCCGTTTAGGAAAAGCTTTAAAGGCATTAGTTGGACAGATAGAGGTAAAAATTCATTGCAAAGAAGACCATCAAGGTTTGGTTGCTATTAGCGGTAACGTTAAAACTAAAGCTTTGATATTGTGTCAGCGATGTAATGACGATTTAGGGTTGGATTTGGAAATGAGCTTTGCTTATTCTCCGATTAAAATGGGTGCTGAGTCTGAAGACTTGCCTGAGCGGTATGAACCGGTTGAGCTTGACGAAGATGGAGAAATTGATATTTATAGTCTTCTTGAAGATGAATTAATATTAATGATTCCAATAGTGCCTAAACATGATGAGACATCTTGTCATTATTCTGAAGAAGCTCAAAGCTTTGGAGAAATTGATGAAGAAGATGACAAACCAAATCCATTTGATATTTTGAAACAACTTAAGAAAAATTCTTAGGAGAAGACTTATGGCAGTACAAAAAAGTAAGAAATCTCGTTCTAGACGTGGCATGCGCCGCTCTCATGACGCGATCAGTAACCCAACTTTAACAGTTGACGCAGTATCAGGTGAGACTCACCGTCGCCACCACGTAACTGCAGATGGTTATTACAAAGGCGTTAAAGTAATTTCTTAACGGAAACTATTTTATGTCTAATAATCTAACCATAGCGTTAGATATAATGGGGGGCGATTACGGCCCCCGTTCATCTCTTCCAGCTGCCGTAGAAGCAGTCAAGTTAATAGATCATCTCACTTTGATCTTATGCGGTAATGAACGTCAAATTCGCTGCGAACTTAAAAAACTAGAAGCCTTAACACACCCAAGAATTCAAATCGAACATTGTTCCGAAGTTGTGAATAATGATGATTTACCCTCATTTGCTTTACGTAATAAAAAAGACTCTTCTATGAGAGTATCTCTTGATTTAGTTAAATCAGGTAGAGCACAAGCTTGTGTGACAGCGGGTAATACCGGTGCTTTATTAGCAATGGCACATTACGTTTTAAAAATGCTACCAGGCGTTAAGCGTCCAGCTCTGATATCTACGGTACCGACTCAAACCCCAAGACCAGTTTATTTACTAGATTTAGGCGCGAATGTTGCCTGTGATAGTGATGTATTATTTCAATTTGCCGTTATGGGTTCAGTGGTTGCTGAGCAAGCTCAAAATATCACTAATGCAAAAGTAAGCCTATTAAATATGGGCGCCGAAGAAATAAAAGGCCACGATAGCATTAAAGAGGCAGCTAAATTATTACAATCTAGCGACCATATTAATTATATTGGTTATTCAGAAGGTAATGATATTTTTACAGGTAAAGCCGATGTTATTGTATGTGATGGTTTTACTGGAAAT
Source organism: Pseudoalteromonas sp. C2R02 (assembly GCF_018860845.1). NCBI lineage: Bacteria > Pseudomonadati > Pseudomonadota > Gammaproteobacteria > Alteromonadales > Pseudoalteromonadaceae > Pseudoalteromonas > Pseudoalteromonas sp. C2R02. The sequence continues at coordinate 7,003 of NZ_JAHKQC010000028.1, forward strand.
GTTGCATTAAAAACATGTGAGGGTATTGCAAAACTAATCGTTCATAAACTAACAAAAGCATTAAACAAAAGCTTATTTAATAAGTTTTTAGCACTTTTATTGTTCCCCGTATTAAAAAAACTCTATAAAAGAGTGAACCCCGACCAGTATAACGGTGCAAGTCTGGTAGGATTGCGCGGTATTGTAGTGAAAAGTCATGGAAATGCTTCCAAAAAAGCCTTTTTAGCTGCAATCGAAGAAGCCGTAAGAGAGGTTGAACGTCAACTTCCTGAAAAAATCCGGCACAAATTCGAAGAGATTATAAATACAGACGAATAGGGGATTCATGCATTCAATCATTTTTTTTATTGGGAGAGATATCCCAAACAAAATTTGGCCAAATGCTGATATAGAAAAACTGCTCTCTATAATAGGGCGATTGAACATTGAACTAACCCTTACAAAACAACGTCATATTTTTAAGAAACAAAACTGTTACAGAAATTAATTGAACAAGTGCAATATCAAGAACATTGCTACTGGGTTTCTGTATGAGTTATACCAATTCTATTAAGTTAGTGAGCTAATATAAATTAGGGTAAATTTTCAAGAGCAAGGCGTTTGATAGAGCAATAGCTGGCTATTGGGATTGAAAATAACGCAGTAATTGTATATTTAGGCCATTTAGATTGATCACATATTTATTGGGATTGGTATTAAATATTAATAACAAGATATATTGGATAAAAACATGTCTGAAAAATTAGCGATATTATTTCCGGGACAAGGGTCTCAATCTGTTGGTATGTTAGCCCAGTTACTTGAAACATCTGAAGACGTTAAAACAACATTTGATGAAGCTTCACTAGCTTTAGGTTATGACTTAACAGACTTAGTTTTAAATGGTCCAAGCGAAAAGTTAAATGAAACACATAGAACACAACCTGCATTATTAACTGCAAGTGTTGCTATCTACCGACATTGGTTAGCACAAAACGGTCAAAAACCTGATGTATTAGCTGGCCATAGTTTAGGTGAATACTCTGCGCTGGTATGTGCGGGCGTTATTTCATTAGCTGATGCGGTAAAACTTGTTGAAAAACGTGGCGTTTATATGCAAGAAGCCGTGCCAGCTGGAACGGGTTCAATGGCAGCTGTGATTGGTTTAGCTGATGAAGCAGTGATTGAATCTTGTAAGCTAAGTGAAAATGGTGAAGTTGTTTCCGCTGTTAACTTTAACTCTCCTGGTCAAGTTGTGATCGCAGGTAGTAAAGATGCTGTTGAACGTGCATCTATTGCATGTAAAGAAGCGGGTGCAAAACGAGTATTACCATTAGCTGTTAGTGTGCCATCTCATTGTGCATTAATGAAACCAGCAGCTGAAAAATTAGCAAAAGATTTAAACGCTTTAACATTTAATGCACCTGAAGTATCAGTGATCAATAATGTTGATGTTAAAGTTGAAACAGCTGAACAAGCGATTAAAGATGCCCTAGTGCGTCAATTATACTGTCCAGTTAGATGGACTGAAACAGTTCAAATGTTCGCAAAAGACGGCATTACTACGACTTATGAATTTGGTCCAGGTAAAGTATTATCAGGTTTAGCAAAACGCATTGATAAATCAGTTTCATGCGCATCAGTTAATGATGTCGAATCGCTCGAAAAAGCATTAGCACTTTAATTAAGAAAGAGTTTAAAAATATGAGTAATTTATTTTCTTTAACCGGTAAGGTTATCTTAGTAACTGGCGCAAGCCGTGGTATTGGTAAATCAATCGCACAAATGCTTGTTGCTCAAGGTGCAACTGTTGCAGGTACAGCGACAAGTGAATCTGGTGCCGCTAAGATCAGTGAATATTTAGGTGAAGCAGGTAAAGGTTATGCTTTGAATGTAACTGACGCTGATTCTATTAAAGATACATTAGCTGCTATCAAAGCTGATTTAGGCGATTTAGATGTATTAGTTAATAATGCGGGTATCACACGCGATAACTTATTAATGCGTATGAAAGATCAAGAATGGGATGACATTATAGATACGAACTTAAGTTCTATTTTCCGTCTCTCTAAAGCTGTTTTACGTCCTATGATGAAAAAACGCGCTGGTCGTATCATCAATATAGGGTCAGTTGTGGGTACTATGGGTAATGCTGGACAAGCAAATTATGCTGCAGCTAAAGCAGGCGTAATTGGTTTTTCTAAATCTATGGCGCGTGAAGTTGCATCTCGTGGTATTACCGTAAATGTTGTTGCACCAGGCTTTATTCAAACTGATATGACTGATGAGTTAACAGAAGATCAAAAAGCTGCAACACTTGCAAATGTACCTGCAGGTCGTTTAGGTAATCCTGATGAAATTGCTGCTGCAGTAACTTATTTAGCTTCAGATGCTGCTGCATACGTGAATGGTGAGACTATTCATGTAAATGGTGGTATGTATATGATTTAGAACTTAATAAAAATTTGATGAATTTCATTTAATATATATTTAAGTTTTAGAGATTATAGAAACAAGTTGTGACGCTTTAGGTACAAGTTGTTACATTTTATTTGTATTTAGCAGCAAAAGCACTTGAAATTGCTGTTAAAATAAGCGATAAACTATTAGATTCTGATTTAACAGGTTCGACCAGAAAAAAAGTCGAAGCAAATACTTGAATCAGAGATTTTAGCAACGTAAACTACGCCACAATCTGAAAAATAACGCAGTGGCGTTTTTTAATAAAGGAAAGAAGAATGAGCGATATCCAAGAACGCGTAAAAAAAATTGTAATTGAGCAGTTAGGTGTTAAAGAAGAAGAAGTAAAAAATGAAGCTTCATTTGTTGATGATTTAGGTGCTGATTCTTTAGATACAGTTGAACTAGTAATGGCTCTTGAAGAAGAGTTTGATACTGAAATCCCTGATGAAGAAGCTGAAAAAATCACTACAGTTCAATCTGCAATTGATTACGTTCAAGCTCACGCTGAATAATCAAATTTGTTGATTCTAAGGGCAGCGTTAGCTGCCCTTATTGTATCTATCACTTTTTATCCAAGTTAATTAAATAATTGTTTTTACAAAAATTATTATTTAATCAAATTTAAACCCCCCAATATTTAAATTATTCCCCGGAGGATTCTGTGGCTAAACGTCGAGTTGTAGTAACTGGTTTAGGTATGTTAACACCGTTAGGTAACGATGTAGCATCTACTTGGCAAGGTTTATTAAATGGTGACAGTGGTATTAATATCATAACTCACTTCGACACGTCAGACTTTGGAACTAAGTTTGCTGGTAACATAAAAGATTTTGATGTTACACAATTTATGCCTAAGAAAGATGCCAAAAAAATGGATTTATTCATTCAATATGGTGTTGCTGCGGGTATACAAGCCTTAAAAGACTCAGGCTTAGAAGTAACTGAAGAAAATGCAGACCGAGTTGGGGTTGCTGTTGGTGCGGGTATTGGTGGTTTAGGCCTTATTGAAGAAAACCACATAAAAATGCTTAAAAGTGGTCCTCGAAAATTATCACCATTTTATGTACCTGCAACAATTATCAATATGATTTCTGGTCACCTATCTATTATGCATGGATTACGTGGTCCAAATATCTCTATTGCAACGGCATGTACTACAGGTCTGCATAATATTGGTCATGCGGCGCGTATGATTGCTTATGGTGATGCTGATGCTATGGTTGCCGGTGGTGCAGAACGTGCGTGTACGCCAATCGGAATGGGCGGATTTAATGCGGCTCGAGCATTATCAACTCGTAATGATGATCCTGCCGCGGCTTCACGTCCATGGGATAGAGACCGTGATGGTTTTGTATTATCTGATGGTGCGGGCGTAATCGTTCTTGAAGAATATGAACAAGCGAAAGCACGTGGTGCTAAAATTTATGCTGAACTATCTGGTTTTGGTATGAGTGGTGATGCATATCATATGACCTCTCCTCCTGAAGATGGTTCTGGTGGTGCGAGAGCTATGATAAATGCATTAAATGATGCCAAAGTTAACGCTGATCAAGTTGGTTATATTAATGCACACGGTACTTCTACAAATGCCGGTGATAAAGCTGAAACAGCAGCAATAAAATCAGTATTTGGTGATGCAGCTAAAGACGTTATGGTCAGTTCATCTAAATCTATGATGGGTCATTTATTAGGTGCTGCAGGCTCTGTAGAATCAATTATTTGTATTCTTGCTTTAGAAAATCAAAAAGTTACACCAACAATTAATTTAGATAACCCAGATGAAGGGTGCGATCTGGATTATGTACCTTTCACTGCGCGTGATGCTAAATTAGATTTTACTTTATGTAATTCATTTGGTTTTGGTGGTACAAACGGTTCATTGCTTTTCAAAAAAATATAAACAAAAATCGTCTCTGAGGGTATAATTCCCTCACCAGAGAGATTTTATAAAAGCCTGGCTTATGTCAGGCTTTTTTGTATATCGATGTTTATGACAAAAAATAATACCTATAAAACAATAATAAATAATGATACTTCAAATTCAATCCCATTATCAGATAGAGGGTTGAGTTATGGGGATGGTTTTTTCACGACGGCTAAAGTCGTAAATGAAACCGTTGAACATTGGCATTTTCACAAGCAAAGACTTATTGAATGTCAAAAGCGTCTAGGATTTCCTGAAATTGACTTTATCGCATTAGAAACGTCAATAAAACAACTGTGTTTAAATCAAAAATGTGTCGTTTTAAAAATAATGATTACGCGAGGTTCAGGTGGTCGCGGTTATGGCTTACCCGAAGTGCAAAACCCTGTTCAAATTCTCAGTGTTTTACCTTTTCCCAATAATTATGACGCACTAAAAATAACAGGCATATCGCTTGAGGTGTCTAGTATCAAATTAGGTTTACAACCACTTTTAGCGGGAATGAAAACGCTAAATAGGTTAGAGCAAGTATTGATAAAGCAGGAGTTAAGCGAAAAATCTTGGTCGGAAGCTATCGTACTTGATTTAAATGATAATGTAATTGAAACTTCAATTGCTAATTTAATATGTTATATCCATGGCCAGTGGCATACACCGAAATTAGATCAATCAGGTATTAAAGGTGTTTATCGAGAATATCTGTCATCAAAAATCGCACTTATTGAATCTCAAATTACGTTAGATGAAATAAAAACAGCTCAAGCAGTATTTTGCTGTAATAGTTTAATGGGATTAGTGCCGATTAAATCAATACAAAAGACACATTTTGATTTAGAATTAGCGCTTAGATTACAAAAGGACATGTTCGTTGATACGAAGCTAATTTGATCGTATTTAGAATATTATGATGAAAAGTATTAAAATAATTTTATTATCAATGGCTATAATTCTCGGGATTATAGCTTCATATGTTTATTCTCATATACAGTTGTTACAAACCAAAGCGCTTAATTTAAAAGAGCCTATTTTATTTGAAGTAAAATCTGGTACAGGTTTAACAACTTTGTGTAAACAATTCCAAGCAGAAAAGTTGACTGATAATTGCTGGTCTTTAAGGATCTTGGCTAAGTTAGATCCGACACTAACTGATATTAAAGCGGGTGTTTATCAACTTACAGCAGACTCATTGCTAGATAATGTTAAAAAAATAAATAATTCTCAAGTGCATTTATTCAGTTTTAGCATTATTGAAGGTGAGAGTTTTTCTCAAGTATTAAATAACATCTCAAATTTACCTTATATTAAAAAAGTAATGCAACAGGGCAAAGATAGCTTTTATGTTGATGCGCTTAAAATCAAACATGCAAATACTGAAGGTTGGCTATTTCCTGATACATACTTTTATCAAGCGGGTGATACAGACTTATCTTTATTACAAAGATCACACAGTGCAATGAAAATTTCGCTTGATGAATTATGGCAAAAAAGAGAACAAAATTTGCCTTATGCCAATGCGTATGAAGCCTTGATTATGGCGTCTATTATTGAAAAAGAAACCGCTAAAGCAAGCGAAAGACCTTTAATCGCATCGGTTTTTATTAATCGTTTACATAAAAAGATGCGTTTGCAAACAGATCCAACCGTTATTTATGGACTAAAGGATCAGTTTGATGGTGATTTAACACGTGCACATTTAAAGCAATATACGCCATATAATACTTATAGAATTAAAGCGCTACCACCAACACCTATTGCGATGCCATCATATGCAGCAATACAAGCTGCTTTGTCACCAGAGTCGTCTAATTATTATTATTTTGTAGCAAAAGGTGATGGTAGTCACCAATTTTCAGAAAACCTATCGCAACACAATCAAGCGGTAAGAAAATATCAATTAAAGAAAAAGGTAAGTAATGACAGCTAAATTTATTGTGATCGAAGGCCTTGAAGGTGCAGGAAAGTCAACTGCAATTGCATTATGTCAAAATTACTTTCATCAAAAAAATGTCTCTTATATAGACGTAAGAGAGCCAGGCGGCACACCATTAGCTGAATCGTTAAGAGAATTAGTAAAAGCGGAACATAAAGAGACAATGAGTGCTGAAGCTGAGCTTCTGATAATGTATGCAGCAAGAGCACAGTTAGTGACTAATATTATTTTACCGGCACTCGAGAACAATACTTGGGTATTAGCTGATAGACATGATTTATCTTCACAAGCTTATCAAGGCGGTGGTAGACAAATTGCGAGTGAAACATTAAGCGCGTTATCAAATATTGTTTTAAAAAATTTAAGACCTGACTTAACAATATATTTAGACTTAGATCCTAAGATAGGATTAGCACGTGCTGCAAAACGTGGTGAACTAGACAGAATAGAACAAGAACAGTTATCTTTCTTTCAAAGAACAAGAGCAAAGTATTTAGAAATTGCAAATAGTGATGATTCAATTAAAACAGTAGATGCAAGTCAAGATATTGAATCAGTTCATAAAAATATTACTGCTGTATTGAATGATTTCTTTAAAACAGAAGCTAATAAATGATATACCCATGGCTGAGTGAGTTTAAACAACCACTCGAAACAGCTTATTCTGTAAATAAACTACATCATGGTATTTTATTGAGTGGACAGGCGGGCATAGGTAAAGCTGAATTTGCGCAAGATATTGCGCAAAGTATCTTGTGTAATGCTTCATCCAATCACTTACAATCTTGTGGGCAATGTAAGTCATGTCAGTTGCAGCAAGCAGGTACACATCCAGACAAACTTATTATAGGGCAAGATAATAAAACCATAGGCATTGATGAAATCCGTAAGGTAGCACAGTTTGTTCAATCATCTGCTGGGCAAAATGCTAATAAAGTTGTAGTAATTCATAATGCCGAGTTAATGACTGTAGCGGCACAAAATGCAGTGTTAAAAACCCTTGAAGAGCCCAATCATCAGAGGTATTTATTATTAGTATCACATGAACCTATGCGCTTAGGTGCAACTATACGAAGTCGCTGTTTATGCTATAACTTAACAATAAATAAACCAGAACTGGTGACTGATTGGCTTGCTAATTTTAATTTGGTGTCCCAACCATGGCATATTTTATTTGCACAACAGCCCTTAATGTTATTAAACTGGCATGAGCAAGGAGATTTAAATCAATTAGATAGCTTATACAGCACTGTTGAAAACTTACATCAACAGATTGATTTAAAGATTTTGAATGAAATTTTAAAGAATAAGCCTGAGTATATAAGTGTTTTTAGTATTTTTTTATTTGCTATTATTAAAAAGTATTTAATACAAAAAAACATCGCATTTAATAACTATCAAGAATGCATTAAGCTGTTAGGAAATTTTGAAAATAGTCGAAAATCAATTTTAGGACTTAATGTAACTTTAGCAACAAGTCGTCTGATTTTTTCGCTGCAGGCACAACTAAATAATTAAAAGAGATAAAGTTTTGCAAGAGTTATTAATAGATTTTGAAGATTTAAGAGAGTTATATAAGTGCTATATGCCATTTTTAAAAAATGGAGGCTTGTTTATACGTACTAATATGCAATATGAAATGGGCGAGTCTTTAGCGCTTAGGATCACTTTACCAGATGCTTTAGAAGATGATGTTGTTTCCGGTAAAGTTGCTTGGATCACAGGGCAGGGAAGTCAAAACTCTAATCCTCCTGGAGTAGGTGTCAGTTTTATAGATGATAAAGCCCATGTAAAAGATAAAATCGAAAAACTGGTACTTGATATGATACACTCGGGTGACCGAACATATACTATGTAAAAGCTGTAGAAAACCGTGATTGTAGATTCTCATTGCCATTTAGACCGATTAGATTTTGATAAATTAGACTTAACATTAGCGCAAGTGCTTGATAATGCCAGAGCGAAAGATGTAGAACATTTTTTGTGTGTATCAGTCACTTTAGCGCAATTTCCTGATATGTTAGCAAAAATAGAAGAATTTGATGATGTATCAGCCTCTTGCGGTATTCATCCGTTAGATCAAAAAGATGCCCTAGATAAATCTGAGTTATTAGCTTTAGCTGATCATAAAAAAGTAGTGGCAATTGGTGAGACAGGCTTAGATTATTACTATTCTGAAGACTCAAAACAAGTTCAAATAGACTCTTTTATTGGTCACATTGAAGTTGCCAGACAATTAGATAAACCATTAATTGTTCATACTCGTGACGCCAGAGAAGATACCATTAGCTTATTACGTGAGCACGGCGAAGGTCAGGTAAAGGGGGTTTTACATTGCTTTACTGAGAATTGGGAAATGGCAGAGCAAGCGCTTGAACTTGGTTTATATATTTCGATTTCAGGTATAGTGACATTTAAAAATGCAGTAGAACTCAAAGAAGTTGTGAAAAAAATCCCTCTTGATCGTTTACTAATTGAAACCGACTCTCCTTATTTAGCGCCAGTGCCTTACAGAGGCAAAACAAATCAACCTGCATATGTTCAAGATGTCGCTTATTATATTGCAGAGCTAAAAGGTGTGAGTTACGCTGAACTTGCAAAACAAACAACTGAAAACTTTTACAATTTATTTAATATAAAAAAATAACAATAATAGAGGAATAGTAAATATACATGCTGCCATTTTTAATTGCAGGGCCAATGGTGAGGCTTGCAACGCCTGAGACAGTTTGTATTTGGTTGGCCACTTCCAACGCAAATGCGTGTGATATTAGTTTGGTCAACCAACAACATGAAACCAAAGAAGAAATACTGCAATTAGGTGAACATTTGTTTGTTCGCTTAATTCATATTACTGCTAAAGACACGCCTTTTCCAACTGACGAATTAATTAAATATCAGCTAAATACCAGTGAGAAAATTGATATAAGCATGTTTTGTTATGATGGCTGTAATTTACCTGCGTTTGTAGTTCCTAACAAAATAGACAGTTTATTACATGGTTCTTGTAGAAATCCACATCATCCAAGTGAAGACGCATTAATTAGTGCGGATAACTATCAAGACACACAACGAAATCAAGGGGAAATAGGCGCTCAGCTTTTATTGTTATCTGGTGACCAAATTTATGCAGATGATGTCGCTGGTGTGACGTTGCAAGCAATTTATCAGCTGATCGATACTTTAGGTATATTTAAAGAAACATCACTTAATATTGATTTACCAGATAATATCAATGAGCAGTTGTACCAAAGAGCACAAAAATTGCCAGTTACAGCTTGGCAAGATAGATCCAAACGCACTTTAGGCTACTGGCTTAAAAAAGATTTAGAGCATTTCACCAGTGCGAAGTCAGAAAACCATTTAATAGGTTTTGAAGAATTTGTCGCTATGTATTTACTGTGTTATAGCAAACAAGCATGGCAATGCATCAATTTAGATTTATTAACATTTACAAGCAGTGAAGCAAAAATTAAAAAATGCTTTGACGATGAAAAATCCGCACTACTAAAATTTGTGGCTGGTTTACATCATAGCCAACGACTCTATGCCAATATGAGTTGTTTAATGATGTTTGACGATCATGATGTGACTGATGATTGGAACTTAACAGCAAATTGGGAGCAAAATGTCTATCAAGACCCAGTGAGCAGACGTATAGTTGCAAATGGTTTAATTAGTTATTGGATTTTTCAAGGTTGGGGTAATGACGCTGGCAAAAAGTCAGGCTTTTTTAAAGACTTAATGCTTGATTCAAAAATTGAAAAGCAGTGGTATTTTGAGAATTTAGATAAAGAAATATTTAACTTTTCATATTGGCATTTTGAAGTCCCGTGTGAACCTAAATTAGTTGTACTAGATACAAGAACGCACAGGTGGCGTAATGAGCATAATTTTGATGAGCCTTCCGGTTTATTAGATTGGGAACAGTTAACGCACTTAGAGCAAAACCTAATAGGAGAAGAGGGGGTGATATTAATGTCTCCGGCTCCTGTTTTTGGTGTTAAATCAATTGAAGCTATTCAATCTCTGTTTAATATATGTGGTCACCCTTTATTGGTAGATGTTGAAAACTGGATGGCTCATGAAGGTGCGGCAAGAAAGCTTATGAATACCTTTAGGCGTGCAGATACACCTGTTGAAACATTAATACTCTCTGGTGACGTTCATTATTCATTTTGTTATTCCGTACAAGCACGATTTAGTCAAAGAGATAACCGAATTTGGCAACTCACAGCCAGTGGTATTAAGAATGAATTTCCAACAAAACTGCTTGCTGTATTAGATACATTAGATACTTGGTTTTATGGCGCTAAAAGCCCATTAAATTTCTTTACCAAACGTTGGCAAATGAAAGTATCAAGACATCCTGTGACACATAATGATAAAAAACATTTAATGAGTTTATCTGGTATAAGCCTTATAAAATTGGATCAAGGCAAGTTAGCCAGTTATCAGATTTTGCATGGCAATGGTGAAATTACGGACTTTGAGCTGTAAAAAAGCTTAAAAGGGTATTTTTACATGTTTTACTATGAGATTTAGTTAAGTTTATCATTTCAGGTTTTAAAACTGGATAAAAAAGGCCCAAAGCGAATATATTTGCTTTGGGCTTAGGGGATTGGCTCAATCGAGCCGTGCGTAACTTAAAAATAATTTCACATTCGTTTCGGGAGAAGTGAAAGTACTAATAAGTGTAGTTAACAAAATCTGAAAAGGAAAATATTTATTGTAAAAATATTTCCTTTATAATTAAATGTTTAAAAACTAATTTTAAATTAATTCAAATTGTGTTCACAACTATTTAATAGCTTTACCCCAAGTTATTAACTGGTTATCCCTAACTAAATCACGGGGTAAGCTGTTCTTTATTTTATTCTTCATCCACTTACCTAAACCTATACTTGTACCACATAAGGTTAACAATAACTCACCTTTTTCTGTGGATAATTGTTCTAATTTGATATCTTTTCCGCCAAAGTAATCATTTGCCTGTAGATCTGACAGTTCAAAGGTGTTTTTAGTGGCCAAATCACCAAAGCAAGTTGCAAATTCATGATTTAAGCGCACACCATTTTTATGTAAAGTACCTATGTTTATACCTATACGCGCATATTTTATTTTATTTGAAATAGCAGAAAAGGCTTTAGGGAATAACCAGAGTTCTTTATCTCTTTGCATTAAAGTACCGGGCAATGATTTAATACCAAATTGTTTATTAAGCGTGTTATAAAAAGCCTGTTCTGATTTTTGATCAAATTCAGAAAAAGGGAAATCACCTTTTTTAACTTTGATTTCTTTAGGGGCTTGGTGTGCTACTTTCTTAAATTTAGCGATGAAAAAGCCTTCACAATCGAAAGTTTGCGGCCAAATATGTAAATAACCTTCAGGTGTAGTCGCTTTTTCTGCGCCTTCAAATAAATTAGTAAGAGGCACAATTTCAATCAAGCCGTCAAACAGAGATAAAACATGTTCACATACAGCTTGGTTTTCAATAGGCGTTAAAGTACAAGTTGAATAAACTAATGTACCGCCAGTCTTAAGGGCATAAAAAGCACTTTCTATCAGTTGTTTTTGCACATTAGCAATTTCAATATTTGATTCTAGTGACCAATTTTTAAGTGCATCAGCATCTTTTCTCACGGTGCCTTCACCAGAACAAGGCGCATCTAATAAAATTGAATCAAAACATTCGCTCATATATGGGCCAAATACAGCAGCATCAAAATGAGATAACGCCACATTAGCAATACCTAACCGTTTCATATTGGCACTTAATACTTTAAGACGCGAAGATGAAAACTCATTGGCAACTAAAATGCCATCACCTTTCATATATCCAGCAATTTGCGAGGTTTTAGAACCTGGTGCCGAAGCCATATCTAATGCGCTAGCAGCATTAAACTCCCCATTTTCTAATAAAGCAGTAGGTGGTAACATTGAGCTTGCTTCTTGCACATATATTGCACCGCTTAAATGTAAATCTGTATTACCGATAGATAAATTCTGTTCTTCATCAATTGGACGCGCTAACCAAAACCCTTCTTTACACCAAGGTACAGGATCTAGTTTCCAGTTTTTTGATTCTGCAATACTTTTAAATCTTTCAATAGACATTTTAAGTGTATTAACACGAATAGAGCGGCGTAGAGGTTGTTTACATTTATCAATGTAATCATCTATGCAAAGATGTTCAGGAATATAGCTTTTTACATCATCAATAAATGCTTGTGGAATATAGGTATTTTGATTCACATCAACCTCAAATGAACTTTAAATCTTAATTTTGCGCAATAATACCATGCTCGAGCTTTACGTTGAGCGATTTACAGTGTTTTTATTTAATATAGATAACGTATTAACGATATTTAAGTGTTTTGATTAAGATAAAGCTTTAGTAAACTGATATTTAAAATTAATAATAACAATCCTTGGTCTCATTATGCTCAACCGAATATGGTTATCTTTTTTCATCATCGCTTTTTTTTCTGCCATGGCTACATGGATAGGTGGTGATGGTTTAGTGTTTGAGCGTATGGTTGATGCATTATTTAAAATGGGTAAGGTGTCTGTTGATATCGCCATCGGACTAATAGGCGCTTTATGTTTTTGGCTTGGTATTATGAAAATTGCTGAAAAAGCGGGCATGGTAGATACTTTAGCGAAAGGTTTGTCTCCTTTATTTAGTAAATTAATGCCAGAAGTACCTAAGAATCATCCTGCTTTTGGTTCTATTACTATGAATTTAAGCGCTAATCTTTTAGGGCTTGATAATGCAGCAACACCCCTTGGTATAAAAGCCATGCATGACTTACAAAGTATTAATCCAAAAAAAGATACCGCTAGCAATGCGCAAATTTTATTTTTAGTGCTTAATACCAGCTCAGTGACTTTATTTCCGATTGCCGTATTTGTTTACCGTGCACAGCAAGGAGCTGCAAGTCCAACTGATATATTTATACCTATTTTAATTGCCACATTTAGCTCTACCATTGTCGGTTTAATGACTGTTGCTTGGGTACAAAAAATAAAATTAACTAACTTAGTTGTGATGGCTTATTTAGGCGGATTATTTGCTGTTTTAGGTAGCTTGATTGTTTATTTTTCTACTTTGGCGACTGATGTATTAAGTCATCAATCAGCAGTATTGAGTAACTTTTTAATTTTTAGCTTTGTTTTATTGTGTTTATCTTGGGCTTTTTATAAAAAACATAATGTATATGAGTTATTTATAGAAGGGGCTAAACAAGGTTTTGAATTCTCAATCTCTTTGATCCCATATTTATTGGCAATGTTATGTGCCATAGGTGTATTTCGTGCAAGCGGCGCGTTAGATATCGTACTTGATTGGATGCGCCAAATTGTCATTATATTTAATGGTGATACCCGTTTTGTAGATGCCATGCCTACAGCTCTTATGAAACCATTAAGTGGCTCTGGAGCAAGAGCTATGATGTTAGAGACTATGAATACCCATGGTGCAGATTCATTTGCAGGGCGTTTAGCTTCAACCATACAAGGCTCGACTGAAACAACATTTTATGTATTAGCAGTGTACTTTGGTGCTGTAGGTATTAAACATACACGCCATGCGGTAGCGTGTGGTTTAATCGCTGATTTAGCAGGTATTGTAACTGCAATAGGTGTGTGTTATTGGTTTTTTGGTTAGGTGAAAGGTAATACCCGCCCCATCTACATTGTATTCAATAACTTATTTCATGGTAATAAATAAAATGGAAAATATGTGGGAATCTATTTATGTAGTGGGAGGCTTCACTGGCGAAGAGTTTTTATTGTTATTTACGGCTGTAATATGTTTATACATGTTTTTATATTTTGAAAAGGTTAAATTCAAATTTGGATTGATTACGAAAATTGGATTTATTGGTTATATCGTATTTTTAGCCACAATCTTATATAAAGGGAGGATGGAATCTTATGAATTAGAAAACATATTGATTTCCGGTGAGAAAGTAACACTTTTAGAAGGCGAATTAATCAAAACGCAAATTATTACAACATATGATCCATATATAGGGGAAAATATATCCATTTCTGATGTTGATATATTTAGACCTTCTCCAACTCGTCATTCAATAAAAACAGGCTGTTGGTCTGATTATATTTCTAATTCAAGAGTTATTCTCAAAGGTGATATTCTTCGAATTTATTATATATTGTTATATGAAAAAGGGCCTGAGGGAGTTATTGATGGAATAAGGAAAAATTTAGATGTTCCATGTATTTTGAAAGTAGAGATGAGGAAAAATAAATAAAAGCTTTTATGTTGCTAAAATGTTTTTTAAAGCATAAAAATCAGCAAACTCTTTACTAATGTACTTGTTAGATCTTAATGAATGTACTGTTTCGCTAAGAACAGCCTATTAATGATTACTTTATGCTACAGAAGTCATTCCTTGATCTAAACTTTAAACGGAAATGTAGATTTCCTTTAATCAATTAACTATTAGTTACACTCTTATTGTCGACACTTTAATCTTTTTGTAACGACAAGGTTACACTATTTATTATTTATAGAATTTATTGTCGACAATCCATCCTGTTGTAACTTGACTAAAATGCCTCTGTGACTATAGTTAATGCAGATTATTGTCGACAATGGGTGTCAGTTGGAAGTTAAAAACACAATAAAAACCGCATCAGATCAAGTTTTTGTCGACATTCGTCAGGCGATTGTTGAAGGTGACATTGCGCAAGGTAGTAAAATATCTGAAGCAGAATTAGCTAAATATCATGGTGTTAGCCGTGCAACCTTACGTGAAGCATTAAATCGCCTAGAAAGTTGTCACCTTGTTGAGCGTAAAGCAAACATAGGGTGTCGTGTTGTGGCACTTACACCAGACAAACTACTTGAAGTCTATCAAGTCAGAACGGCACTTGAAGGTTTAGCTTGCAGACTTGCTGCAGAAAATATGACTATGACTGAGATCAATGAAGTAAAAGCATTACTTAATCAGCATTTATCTACTCAAAAAGTAAAACAAGGTGAGTCTTACTATCAAGAAGAAGGCGACCTAGATTTTCATTATCGTATTATTAAAGGCAGTAAAAATAGTCACCTAATTCATTTGTTATGCAATGAGCTTTATCAGTTGATCCGTATGTTTCGTGTGCAAATGGGCATGAATGGACCTCGAGTATCTAAAGCGTTTGATGAGCATTTAGCGATAATTAATGCCATTGAAAGTAAAGACGGTGAGTTAGCTGAACTATTAATGAAAAGACATATAGGCGCATCGGGTGCAAATATTAAATCACGATTTAATTTAGAAACTGTTGCTGAGTAATAAAAAAATAGCGTAACACAAAGAATTTAAAATCAAATTAAACAGAATATAAAAGATAAAAAGACAGCGGAGATTAAAATGTCAGCAGGATTAAAATTTAGACAAGCATTAAAAGCTAATGCACCACTACAAATTGTAGGCACTATCAATGCATATTGCGCCATGATGGCAAAACAATTAGGTCATCAAGCAATTTACTTATCAGGTGGCGGCGTTGCAAATGCCTCTTATGGTTTACCTGATTTAGGCATGACCTCATTAAATGATGTGATTGTAGATGTGCAACGTATAACGTCAGCATGTGATTTACCACTTATGGTAGATATTGATACAGGTTGGGGCGGTGCTTTTAATATTGCAAAAACAATCCGTGATATGGAAAAAGCAGGTGCTGCAGCAGTACATATGGAAGACCAAGTCGCGCAAAAGCGTTGTGGCCATCGTCCTAATAAAGAAATCGTATCAACAGAAGAAATGGTTGATCGTATTAAAGCAGCTGTTGATGCCCGAATTGATCCTGATTTTTTCATAATGGCTCGTACAGATTCATTTGCCCAAGAAGGCTTAGAAGCTGCAATTGAACGCGCTAAAGCGTATGTTGCAGCGGGTGCTGACGGTATTTTTGCTGAGGCGGTTAAAACTGAAGAACATTACCGTGCATTTTCTGAGGCATTAGATGTACCAATTCTTGCAAACATTACAGAGTTTGGTCAAACAGAACTATGGAATAAAGAAGAGCTAGGTCAGTGGGGTGTTGATATGGTGCTTTACCCATTATCAGCATTTAGAGCGATGAATAAAGCAGCTGAATTAGTTTATAAAACATTATTAACGGATGGCGACCAAAAAGCGGTGATTGATAACATGCAAACACGTATGGATTTATACGATTACCTAGGTTACCACGATTACGAACAAAAATTAGATGCCTTATTCAGTGAAGGTAAAAATAAATAAGTTCTTTTTAAAAGACAATAATTAACCTAATTGATAACAAGTTTTATGGAGCAAGACAATGAGTGATAAAAAACTAAGCGGTGCAGGACTACGTGGTCAAAGTGCAGGCGAAACAGCATTATGTACAGTTGGTAAATCAGGTTCTGGTTTAACATACTGTGGTTACGATGTATCTGATTTAGCAGATAACGCAACTTTTGAAGAAGTGGCTTACTTATTATTTAACGGCGAATTACCAAATGAAGGACAACTAGCAGCATACAAAACGCAATTAATGCAAATGCGTGATTTACCAGATTCACTTAAAAAGGTATTACAACTAATTCCTGCTGATGCACACCCCATGGATGTAATGCGTACAGGTGCATCATTTTTAGGTAACTTAGAGCCTGAAACTGATTTCTCACAACAACAAATGG
This sequence comes from Pseudoalteromonas sp. C2R02, assembly GCF_018860845.1. NCBI lineage: Bacteria > Pseudomonadati > Pseudomonadota > Gammaproteobacteria > Alteromonadales > Pseudoalteromonadaceae > Pseudoalteromonas > Pseudoalteromonas sp. C2R02. The sequence continues at coordinate 23,983 of NZ_JAHKQC010000028.1, forward strand.
CATCTAATCGCTTATTAGCTGCTTTCCCTGCAATTATGTGTTACTGGTATCGTTTCTCACATGACGGTGTAGAAATTGATTGTGTAACTGATGAAGAATCTTTAGGTGGTCATTTCCTTAAATTACTTCGTGGTGAAACACCATCAGAGCAACATCGTAAGGTAATGGATGTATCATTAATTCTTTATGCTGAGCATGAATTTAATGCTTCTACATTTACTGCACGTGTTTGTGCGTCCACTTTATCTGACATGTTCTCTTGTGTAACAGGTGCAATTGGTTCATTACGTGGGCCACTGCACGGTGGTGCTAATGAAGCTGCAATGGATATGATCCAAAAGTTCAGCTCACCTTCTGATGCAAAAGAAAAAATGGCTGGCATGTTAGCACGTAAAGAAAAAATTATGGGCTTTGGTCATGCGATTTATCGCGAATCAGATCCACGTAACGTGATCATCAAAAAGTGGTCAGAGAAACTAGCACACGAGAATGGTGATACTTCACTTTACGATATCTCTGTGGCTTGTGAAGAGTTTATGTGGGATAGCAAAAAATTATTCTGTAATGCTGATTTCTTCCATGCATCTGCATATCACTTTATGGGTATTCCAACTAAGTTATTTACGCCAATCTTTGTATGTTCACGCTTAACAGGTTGGGCTGCGCATGTAATGGAGCAACGTGCTAATAATCGTATTATTCGCCCTAGTGCCGATTATACGGGCAGTGAGCCTCGTAAAGTAACACCAATCGCAACACGCTAAATTTTTAAACAGGCTGCCACTGCAGCCTGTTTTTATTTACAGTTATAAAATAGCGACAAAAATAGGGAAGTTCTCGTTAATTTTAAACACGAGATAACCGTCACCCTAATAGATTTTCTGGATTTACTATGAATACCTTATACCGAAAGCCCTTACCAAATAGCACATTAGACTTTTATGATACACGAGAAGCGGTTGAAGCAATCACACCGGGTTCTTATGCAAAGCTGCCTTATACTTCAAGAGTATTAGCTGAGCAATTAGTGCGTAAATGTAGCCCTGATACATTAACCGATTCTTTAAAGCAATTAATTGAACGCAGAAGAGATTTAGATTTCCCTTGGTATCCAGCACGTGTTGTATGTCATGATATTTTAGGTCAAACAGCGTTAGTTGATTTAGCGGGTTTGCGTGATGCAATCGCAGAAAAGGGCGGTGATCCAGCTAAAGTAAACCCTGTAGTCCCAACACAGTTAATTGTTGATCACTCGGTTGCTGTAGAGCATGCAGGTTTTGAAAAAAATGCATTTGAAAAAAACCGTGCAATTGAAGATAGACGTAATGAAGATAGGTTCCATTTTATTGAGTGGACTAAAACGGCATTTGATAATGTTGATGTGATCCCTGCTGGTAATGGCATTATGCATCAAATTAACTTAGAAAAAATGTCTCCTGTTGTACAAGCTCGCAATGGTGTTGCATATCCAGATACCTGTGTTGGTACCGATTCTCATACACCACATATTGATGCGCTAGGCGTTATTGCAATTGGTGTTGGCGGACTTGAAGCTGAAACAGTGATGCTTGGTCGTCCATCTATGATGCGTCTACCAGATATTGTAGGTGTTAAGCTTACAGGTAAACGCCAACCTGGCATAACAGCAACAGATATTGTTTTAGCGATCACGGAATATTTACGCAATGAAAAAGTCGTGTCTGCTTATCTTGAATTCTTTGGTGAAGGCGCAGCGAATTTAACAATTGGCGATCGTGCAACTATCTCGAATATGACACCTGAATACGGTGCATCAGCGGGTATGTTTTATATCGATCAGCAAACAATTGATTATTTAAAGATTACTGGTCGTGAGCCAGAGCAAGTTGAGCTTGTTGAAAACTATGCAAAAACTACCGGTTTATGGGCTGATGATTTAGTTGAAGCACAATATGAACGTGTACTTGAGTTTGACTTATCAAGTGTATGTCGCAATATGGCAGGCCCATCAAATCCTCACCGTAGATTACCGACAAGTGAGTTAGCCTCTAAAGGTATTGCAAAAGACTTAGCTGAATGTAAAACGCAAGAATCACAAGGTGAAATGCCTGATGGTGCCTGTATTATTGCTGCAATCACTAGCTGTACTAATACTTCAAATCCAAGAAATGTTGTTGCTGCTGGTTTAGTCGCAAAACGCGCAAACGAACTAGGTTTAAACCGTAAACCTTGGGTTAAAACTTCATTTGCACCAGGCTCTAAAGTCGCAAAACTGTATTTAGAAGAGTCAGGTTTATTACCAGAGATGGAAAAGTTGGGCTTTGGCATCGTTGCTTATGCATGTACAACCTGTAATGGTATGAGCGGGGCACTTGATCCTAAAATACAGCAAGAAGTAATAGATCGTGATTTATATGCTACAGCCGTGCTTTCTGGTAACCGTAACTTTGATGGTAGAATTCACCCTTATGCAAAACAAGCATTTTTAGCATCACCACCACTTGTTGTTGCTTATGCAATTGCAGGCACGATGCGCTTTGATATTGAAAAAGATGTATTAGGGCAAGATCAAAATGGTAACGATATCACTTTAAAAGATATCTGGCCAAGTGATGAAGACATAGATGCAATTGTAAACTCAAGTGTAAAACCTGAGCAATTCAAAAAAATCTATGAGCCTATGTTCGATTTAAAAGTAAATTATGGTGAAGATATTGACCCATTATACGAATGGCGTCCGATGTCTACCTATATTCGCCGTCCACCATATTGGGAAGGTGCTTTAGCAGGTGAGCGAACAATGAAAGGAATGCGTCCGCTTGCAGTACTGGGCGACAACATAACAACAGATCATTTATCTCCGTCAAATGCGATTCAGTTAAACAGTGCCGCTGGTGCTTACTTAGATAAAATGGGTTTACCCGAAGTTGATTTTAACTCGTATGCAACACACCGTGGCGATCACTTAACTGCTCAACGCGCGACTTTTGCTAATCCAAAGCTGTTAAACGAAATGTGTCGTGATGCTAATGGGGAAATAAAGCAAGGATCACTTGCACGTATTGAGCCTGAAGGTCAAGAAAGCCGTATGTGGGAAGCAATTGAAACCTACATGGAGCGTAAACAACCGCTAATTATCATCGCGGGTGCTGATTATGGTCAAGGTTCATCACGTGACTGGGCTGCTAAAGGTGTACGTTTAGCCGGTGTTGAAGTAATCGTAGCGCAAGGCTTTGAACGTATTCACCGAACTAACTTAGTTGGTATGGGTGTATTACCACTTGAATTCACAAATGGTGAAACACGCCACACTTATAATATCGACGGTACAGAGACTTATGATGTTGCCGGTACTGTGGCGCCAGGTTCTGCTATGAAAGTTCTTATGACACGTAAGTCTGGTGAAACAGTAGAGCTCACTGTTAAGTGTCGTTTAGATACAGCTGAAGAAGTATCTGTTTATAATGCAGGTGGGGTTCTACAAAAGTTTGCTCAAGATTTTCTTGAATCAAACGCATAATTTTGATTTTTAAGCAGCTATTTTTACCTATAGCTGCATTGAAAGTGCTCACTTAGTAAACCAAGCTCCGCGCTTTCGCTTTGCTCTAGGAAAAACTATCAAGCTTAAAATTTCAAAATAGTTTAAAAATGATTTAAAAAATTAAAAATAAAACTAAGTAGAAAGTTAGATTCACTAATTTTATGCTTTTTATTGTAGGTGAGGCTTTAGCCTTACTATTCAAAACTAAAATAGAAAGTTAGCTTAACTAATTTTCTATTTTTTATTGTAGGGCTTTAGCCTTACTATTCAAATTTAAAGAGAGCGCTATGACTCATCTTCCTCAAATAAAAATACCCGCGACTTATATGCGTGGTGGAACATCAAAAGGTGTATTTTTCAATTTAACTGATTTACCAAAAGCGGCACAAGTGGCAGGTGAAGCGAGAGATAATATTTTATTACGTGTTATTGGCTCTCCTGATCCATATGGTAAACAAACAGATGGTATGGGCGGGGCGACATCAAGTACCAGTAAAACAGTTATTTTATCTAAAAGTACCGTAGTAGATCACGATGTGGATTATTTATTTGGCCAAGTTGCAATAGATAAAGCGTTTGTAGATTGGAGCGGTAACTGCGGTAACTTAACAGCGGCAGTGGGCTCATTTGCCATTAATTCTGGTTTAGTTGATAGCACACGTATTCCTCAAAATGGTGTGTGTACGGTACGAATTTGGCAAGCAAATATTAAAAAAACCATTATTGCACAAGTGCCAATTACAAATGGTGAAGTGCAAGAAACAGGAGATTTTGAACTAGATGGTGTGACATTCCCAGCAGCAGAAGTACCTGTAGAATTTATTGCGCCAGTTGACCCTTCTGAGGCGATGTTCCCTACAGGGAATATTGTTGATGAACTAGAAGTACCAGGCGTTGGCACTTTTAAAGCAACTATGATCAATGCAGGTATTCCTACTATATTTTTAAATGCGAAAGAAATTGGATATACAGGAACTGAATTACAAGATGCAATTAATGGCGATGATACAGCTTTAACATTTTTTGAAACCATTCGTGCCCATGGTGCGATAAAAATGGGTTTGATTAGCGATGTTGAAGAAGCAGTAGCACGTCAACATACACCTAAGGTTGCATTTGTATCATCAGCCAGTAGTTATACGTCTTCAAGCGGTAAAGAAATCAAGGATTCTGATATAGATTTAAATGTACGTGCTTTATCTATGGGTAAATTACACCACGCTATGATGGGCACAGCTGCTGTTGCGATTGGCACTGCAGCGGCAATTCCAGGTACTTTGGTTAACTTAGCTGCAAACAATGGTGTTTTATCCCAAGAGGGAAAAAACTCGGTTACTTTTGGCCATCCGTCAGGGACTTTAAAAGTAGGTGCACAAGCTAGCATTAATGAAGGTAATTGGACGGTTAATAAAGCAGTTATGAGCCGAAGTGCACGTATTTTAATGGAAGGTTGGGTTCGAATTCCAGGAGATTCGTTTTAAATATCTCTAAGAAAAAAGCTATGAAGACATATTCATAGCTTTGACAACATTTATAAATTGTTTTTAATTTTCTTTACCGAATTATTGAGAACTATCTAGCAAAGCCCATCAGTTCTAAATCATGATATGCCTCATAACCAATAATTTTGATATACCAAGTACCTTCTTGTGGTCTTTTAAGTAATACTTGTTCATCGTTACCCCAATTTAATGGTGCAAAATCATAGTCACTCGTAGTAGGTTCTTGCTCATGTTTTACATAAATGTCAGCATCACCTTCACCGCCTGCAATGTCTAACCAAAGTAGTTTTGCTTTAGGGCCAACATCAATTTTAAAAATAACAGTACTATCAGCTTCACCTTCAATACCTTCAACTAACTCACCACTGAAAAGATAGCCATCTTCTGGTATTTCATTGTCGCCACCGCCTGAGCCATCGCCTACACCTGTGCCATTGCCACTTTTAACATCATTAACCCAAGCATTAAAAGAGTTAACACGGGCATAAACACCATACTTATTAGCAACAGCACATCCTTCGCCCCAAGAAACAACACCAGCCTGTACAAATTCACCATTATGGTTAATCACTAATGGACCGCCGCTATCACCTTGACAAGAATCTTTACCACCTTCTTTAATGCCTGCACAGATTTCAGTTGTACTTATTTTTCCTGAATATGCTTCGGCTGAATTACAAGTATCATTAGAAACAATAGGTACATTCACTTTTTGTAAAACATCTGGGCCACTACCGCCTTGCTCTAGTGCGCCCCAACCTGAAACAGACGCCATCGCACCAGCCATGCCAGATACAGCAATGATTTCATCAGTTGCCAGTTTTATAAAAGGAATATCAGTGATTGGAGAAGATAGCTTTATAAGTGCGATATCGGCAGCATTTTTGCCTTGTTGATTATAATCAGGATGAATATAAACGTCTGCTACAGATGCTTTAGTGCCAGTATCATCACTGAGTTTTAAAAAGTTAGAACGAATTGAAAGGCCGTTGATATTGCCTTTTGTAATATCTTCTACACAATGTGCGGCTGTGAGTACCCAAGTATCAGAGATAAGAGATGCGCCACAAAAGTGTTGGTTATTATATTGCAAACTTGTCATCCATGGACGTGAATTATCTGTAACAGGTTCGCCACCGACAATTTTAGGTGTCGGATTGGTTTTAATATTCATTTTTAAATCATTTGCTTGGCTTAAAACAGGTAGTACTGAAATAGAAGCCAATGCAATTGTTATTAAGTTTTTGTTTATTGCTTTCATGTTTGAGTTTCCTTGTTTTGTTCTCAGTACTGATTAAAGAACAAACAAGAGATGAACTATAGTGAGGTTTTGTATAAAGGATGTATCGGTTTGTATCTTAGAGTATTATTAATGATAGGTTTAAGAAAATATAAAAGGTGAAATATGACATTTCACCTAATATTTATGACTCAGATTATAAGCCTTTTTTACTGTATAAAGTGACTTTGTCTGCAACGATAGTCGCTGTGATATTTTTATCAGCTGAACCCCATATACAGTTTGTGTGTAATGTTTTTTCTTCACAACTATCAGCAGAACCTAATAATTGTTCAATTTCAGTTTTATCCATGCCCACTTTTACTTTGTCATAGTTTTCAATAGTTACTTTACTACACGCTGTCAAAGTTAAAGCAATTGCTGCAATAGAAAGGTATTTTTTCATAATTGTCTCTTTTTATATAATTGTTAAGTTATTAATGCATATAACGTCTAATTTGAATCAAAATGCCGAGCTTAGGATGATCAAAATAATGAATTTCATTACTAATCACACGGCGAAACTGATTAAAATGAAAGTTCTTTAACTTTTCGTTTGTTCGGTCTTCTGCACGTAAGTTAAATTCTGCTTTTATATTCAGGTAACGTCCTCTTAAGAATACTTTAAGCAAACCATCTAACTGCCATGCTTCATTAGGATATTCACTGTTATTGTTGGTAGTGTGATTAATTGATCTGTTATCGGAACTACTATTTAAACTATCACTATTAATAACTTGGTTTAAAAAGGTATTTAAATCATCAGTATTATTCGAACTATCTAAATATGTATTTTGTGTTTGTTTTAAATTACCAAAATAATCATATTGCTTTGAAAAATTTTTACCGCCAAATAAACGATAGCTAGGCGCTTGGCGCTCTTTTAATCCTGGTTGTCGCCAACCTGTATGTAAAATAGGTTGCATGCCTTCACGTTTTAGTCGACTAATAGTAGATTGAAACTCTAATTCTTCAGGTGCGATTATATAAGGTGTTTCCATGCCTTCTTGTAAAGTTACTTCAAGAGTTAAAGGTGTTTTATCCATTAGCGCAATATAATCTACGCTGCCGATACAAACAGGTGAGCTGTATGTATTTAAGGCTTTATTGAATATATTGCTTTGTGATCTTTTGGATAAACATTTATTTTGACCCATTAACTGAAGATGTTCCGAGAGCATATCAACTGACTTATTGGTCTTAATAGGCGATAAATCAAAGCTAAAATCTTCATTTACTTTTTCATTATCAGGATGCTCAAATAATACAACTTCCACTTCATACCAACGACCGTTTGCACTTGAGACAGCAGTGAATAAAAGGAAAGAAAGTCCTATTAGTGATTTTAACGTCATTTATTTAGTTACCTTTTGCTCAAAATCAGTGATCATGGCGTTGATTAATTTCAGTCTTTCACTTGGTTTTTCTTGCGGGATCATAAATTTCAATTTACTTGCACCTTCCATTTTATACCTAGATGGATTTGATTGCAGTAAACCTATGATAAACATAGGATCAACTTTGGTTTCTTTAGTAAAATCTATTGAGCCACCTTTAGCGTTGGCATCAATTTTACTTATGCCTAATTTAGCGGCACGGATTTTTAATAACTGTAAAGCAAATAGATTTTTAGCAGGGTCTGGTAATAAACCGAATCTATCAATTAATTCAATTTTTAAATCATCAACTTGGTCAAAGTCCTGGCTAGATGCGATGCGTTTATACATGCTTAAACGGCTATTTACGTCAAAAATATAATCATCAGGTAATAAAGCAGGTAGTTTTAAATCAACTTCAGTCTGTTGGCCTAAAATATTTTCTAATGTCGGTTCTTTACCTTGTTTTAAAGATTCAACTGTTTGCTCTAACATCTCCATAAATAACGTGAAACCAACAGATTCAATTTGACCACTTTGCTCATCACCTAATAATTCCCCGGCGCCACGTATTTCTAGGTCATGGCTAGCAAGAGCAAAACCAGCACCTAAAGTTTCTAAAGAGCTAATGGCTTCTAAGCGTTTTTTAGCATCTTTTGAAATCACTTTTTGATCAGGCGTCATTAAATAGGCGTAAGCTTGATGATGGCTTCGGCCAACACGGCCTCGTAATTGGTGAAGTTGTGCTAAACCGAGTTTATCTGCACGATCCATAATAATTGTATTAGCACTTGGTACATCAATACCTGTTTCGATAATCGTGGTACAGACTAACACATTAAATTTATTATGATAAAAGTCGGTCATTAGGCGCTCAAGTTCACGTTCACGCATTTGTCCGTGGGCAATCGTAATATTTGCTTCAGGTAATAATATTTCTAAATCTGCCGCTGTTTTTGCAATTGTCTCAACATTGTTATGTAGATAATAAACCTGGCCACCACGTTTTATTTCACGCAGCACAGCTTCACGAATAATAGCCGGATCAGATTGATGTACAAATGTTTTAACTGCTAAGCGTTTTGCTGGTGGTGTGGCTATGATAGATAAATCACGCATACCGCTCATTGCCATATTCAGCGTTCTTGGAATTGGCGTTGCTGTCAGTGTTAAAATATCAACATCTGCTCGAAGTGATTTAATTTTTTCTTTTTGTCTTACGCCAAACCTATGTTCTTCATCAACAATTAATAAACCTAAGTCTTTATATTTGATGCTTTGATTTAATAGCTTATGCGTACCAATTAAAATATCTAAACGGCCATCGGCTAATTTAGCTAATATTTCAGTTTGTTCTTTTGCTGATTTAAAACGAGAAATAACATCAACTTCAATAGGTAAGTTAGCAAATCTATCTTTAAAGTTTTCATAATGTTGCTGTGCTAATAAAGTAGTTGGTACTAAAATAGCCACCTGTTTACCATCATTAACGGCAACAAAGGCCGCTCGCATTGCCACTTCTGTTTTACCAAAACCTACATCTCCACATACTAATCTATCCATAGCTAATGGTGATTGCATATCGCCAATTACGGCTTCAATAGCATTTTTTTGATCTTCTGTTTCTTCAAATGGAAAGCTATTTGAGAATTGCGCATAAGCACCTTTATCTATTCTAAATATATTGCCTTGTTTAGCCTGCCTTTGAGCGTATATATCAAGTAATTCTGCGGCAACATCTCGTACTTTTTCTGCTGCTTTTCGTTTGGCTTTTTCCCAAGTATCTGTACCAAGCTTATGTAATGGGGCACTTTTGTCTTCGCCGCCAGAATAGCGTGTAAGCATATGCAAAGCAGAGACAGGCACATATAATTTAGCTTCGTTCAAATATGTAATGGTTACAAACTCAGCTAAAACTCCTGCAGCATCAAGAGTTTGTAGTCCTTGATAACGACCAACGCCATGATCTAAATGTACAATCGGCTGGCCAATTTTCAATTCAGCTAAATTACGAATGATGGCATCAGCGGTGCCTTCATATTTATGTTTACGTCGTCGCTTCTGAGAAACTTTCAAGCCTAATAATTCTTGTTCTGTAATAAGGCTTAATTTTGGTTTCCCATCTAAAACAACACTTTGCTCTAATGGACTGACAATTAAACCAACGTCAGTTTTAGAGTCAACAAAGTCTTTAAAACTATCAAAAGAGTTTAGCTTTATACCAGCTGGTTTAAATAAGCTGAGTAGTGACTCTCTTCTGCCTTCACTTTCTGTGGTAAATAAAACACGTGCTTTAGTTGATTTTTGTTCTATTAAATATTTAGAAATCGCATCAAAAGGATTTTTTAATTGATGGTCAACACGTACATTTGGCAGCGCTATTGTCGGTAAATTAAAGTGGCCAGCTTTGGTACCTAATTTTGCAAGCGATAAGTTAATGCGAGCAAAATTGCCCATGTTTGAATACAATTCATCAATAGGTTGATATATAGAATTTGGAGCTAGTAATGGTCTTAAAGGGTCTACATTACGATTTTCAAAACGCGATTGAACATCCTTATAAAATGCTTGTGCACTGTGCTCAATATCACCTAAATGCATTAAAACAGCATTCGTTGGTAAGTAATCAAATATGGTTGCCATTTTTTCAAAAAATAATGGCATGTAATATTCTATACCACCGGGATATTGGCCTTTAGTTACTTGAGTATAAATAGACTCAGGCTGTTTACTGGCGCCAAATAATTCTCTGTATTGACTTCTAAAGCGTTCAATATCTTTTTCATTTGTCGGAAATTCATGAGCTGGCATTAATTCAATTGATTGTATTTCCGTGCCAGATCTTTGTGTTTCTACATCAAATTCTTTGATGCTGTCGAGTTCATCATCAAATAAATCTAATCGTAACGGCGTATGATTTCCCATTGGGAATAAATCGACAATAGAACCACGAACAGCAAATTCACCGTGTTCCATTACTTGCTGAACATTTGTATAACCAGCCGTTTCTAAATTACTTCTTAATTTATGACTATCTAATGTTTGTCCGGTTTTAAATAATAATGTGCTGCCATAAATAAATTCAGGGGGCGAAGTACGTAGCATTAAAGTCGCTACTGGTAATATTAAAACACCGCTTTGTGTTTGTTTGAGTTTATTTAAGCTGGCTAAACGGTCTGAAATAATATCTTGGTGAGGTGAAAAATGATCATATGGTAACGTTTCCCAGTCAGGGAATATCATGACATTTTGTTCAGGGAGTAAAAACTTTAATTCAGACTCTAACTTTAATGCTGAAGGTGTATCTTGAGTGACTAGCACAACTAAGGCTTTATGGTCTTTAACACCTTGAGATATGGTTAAACTTAATGCACTGCCTTGTAATTGCCCCCATTGAATTTTATCTTTATTAGATTTTACCCAAGGTAATGATGCCCACTGCGTTAATGCCATTTAGTTTAAACTCCAAACTCTTTTTATTTTGTATTGTTGATATTCTATATAAAAAAGGCGATTAAGATGCCTATAATTTATGTTTTGCTTTAAGTTGTAATAATCGAGATTGTGCATGCAAACTTGCACGTACTAATAATTCTTGATCAGATGCTCTTACTTGAGTGAACAGTAAAGTATACCTAAACGAATCAACTTCTTTATCTTCTTGTATTGCAATAACTTGAGAGAAACAATATACAGCAGCGGCATCGAAATCTAAAAATAGTTTACAGCAAAAGTCTTGACCTATGGCGTACTTTTCTTGTGTATTGAGTGTAAATCCGCCGCCGCCATAAGAGTGTGTTACAAGTTTATCATCGGTTTCATGCTCTGTTGATAAAATATGCGACATGATCAAATCAATCTTTCTAGATTGTGCTTTTAAAAATACCGCTAACTCATCTGCAACGTCGCTCAATTGTCTTAATGGTCTGAGTGCACTTTGCTCAAGTTCATTAACTTCATTTGCAAGTAGAAATAAAGGTGGGATCCTTTGCTCTAATATTAATGTATTTTCAGGTACCTGCTCAGGGGGGACAGCTTCAAGATTGACTTTAATAGCTTCTTCAATTTGAAAGTATTGTTTAAATTCTTCAAGTTTTGTTTGTGACATAAGAGATTGAGCATTAGTAGAAATTTTTACATATATTAGCCATTTATTAAGTCTAGGCAAGTAAAGAACATATTTTTACAAACTTCTTAATAACAAAGCTACATTAAAAATCATGATTAATGTTAAACTCGCTATAATATTTCGTAGCTGTTAGGTACTTTTGTTCATTATGTTTCAACCTGTTAGCCTATTTATAGGTCTTAGATACAGCCGTGCGGCGAAAGGCAATGCGTTTATTTCCTTTATCTCGTTTTTTTCTATTACAGGCATTACGTTAGGAATAATGGCATTGATCACCGTTGTTTCTGTTATGAATGGATTTGAAAATAAACTTAAACAAAGTATGTTAGGTTTATTGCCCCATATTGAACTTAGGTTTCAAGAAAACCCATCACAAGATAAATCGATTACTTTTAATCAAATTAAAGAAAATCTATTACAAGATGAACGCGTTTCAGATGTATCACAATACATTGAAGCTGAGGCAATTCTACAAACAAATAAAAATATTCAAGGGGTGATCTGGCAAGGTGTTTATGCCAAGGCGCAACTTCAACAAGTTCAAGATAGTATAAAGCAGGGTAGCTGGCAGGCATTGTTTAATCAAAAATATACGATAGCGATGAGCCGCTACCAAGCGATTAGATTGGGATTAAATATAGGTGATAAAATTAGAGTTATCGTGCCTAAGGCATCAAGTTATACACCTATGGGCCGAATACCGAGTCAGAGGTTGCTCACATTAGTTGCTATTTATTCCACAGGCTCTGAAATAGATAGAAGTTTAGCATTCAGCCATGGTTTATCGGTATCAAGATTGCTCAAAATTCCAAAATCACAAAAGCAAGCGCCGAGTATTCGAGTGCAATTAAAAGACCCTTTTACAATTGATAATGTTTTATTTACGCACTCAAATACCTTTCATCAATTTGAAGTTTCGGATTGGCGTAAAACGCAAGGGGGTTTATTTTCGGCTGTGGCGATGGAAAAACGCATTATGTCATTATTATTAGGCTTAATTATTCTTGTTGCCGTATTTAATATTGTTTCAGCTTTAACCATGATGGTGGCAGAAAAACAATCTGAAGTTGCGATATTACAAACATTAGGCTTAACCCCAAATAGTGTAAAACAGGTATTTATTATTCAAGGTTTATATAACGGCTTATTTGGTGCTTTGCTCGGCGGTGGTTTAGGTATTGCGTTTGCTGCCAATATTAATCAAATATTAGACTTAGTGGGTTTAAATTTACTTGGTGGTGCAATCTTGCCAGTCTTATTTGATGTATCTCAGTTAAGTTATATTATTTTTGGCAGTATATTTATGAGTTTTTTAGCAACTTTATACCCAGCAACAAAGGCGGCGAGTGTACGTCCGGCAGAGGTTTTAAGATATGAGTAATTTAGTAATAAAATGCACGGACATAAATAAAATTTACCAAGATGGTAAAAATAAAACACAAGTATTAAAAGGCGTTAACTTAGAATTAGAACAAGGCGAATTATTAGCGATTGTTGGTAGTTCAGGTTCTGGAAAAAGTACCTTATTGCATATATTGGGCACATTAGATGTAGCGACCGATGGGACTAGTAAGATATTAGATCAAGATGTTGCAAAATTGAGTCGTAAGCAACAAGCCGAATTTAGAAATAAAAATTTAGGATTTATCTATCAATTTCACCATCTGCTAATGGAATTTAATGCATTGGAAAATGTTGCGATGCCATTGTTGATTGCTGGAATGAAGCCAAAGCAAGCAAAAGAAAAAGCAAAAGATATGCTTGATAAAGTTGGGTTAAGTCATCGTATTGAGCATAAACCATCTGAGCTGTCTGGTGGTGAAAGGCAAAGGGTGGCAATTGCACGTGCTTTAGTGGGTGAACCCGCGCTTATTTTAGCAGATGAGCCAACAGGGAATTTAGATAAGCAAAATGCACTTAAAATTTACAATCTAATAAATGAGTTAAATAAGTCTCTCAAAACAAGTTTTGTTGTTGTGACTCATGACTTAGAATTGGCAGCAAAATTAGGTAAAACAGCTTATTTAGATGATGGTATTTTAACGCTTAAAAAGAGTTCGCTGTGAAATTTAGTTTATTTTTAAGTAAAAGATTTAGACATGCTAAACATGAAAATGGTTTTATTGGTTTTATAGGTAAAGCTTCAAGTATTGGCATAGGTTTAGGCATAGCTGTTTTGATAGTTGCATTATCGGTAATTAATGGTTTTGAATATCAAATGGTTAACCGATTACTTAATGTTGTTCCTCATATTGAGTACGAGGCACCTAATGCACCAATAAAAAACTGGAAAAGTAAAATTCAAAGTATAGAGGATCATACCTCTGTGATAGCTGGTGCGCCTTTTATCGCGCTTAATGGCATGGCACAGTTTAAAGGCAAACTAAAAGCTGTTGAAGTCAGGGGCATTGATCCTAAGTTAGAAGTCGGTGTTTCTGGTGTTCAAGATTATATTAAAAACTTTGACTTAACTGCATTGGCTAACAATCAGGTTGTTTTAGGTAACCAAATAGCAGAAGAGATCGGCGCACAAAAAGGGGATTTAATTACTTTATTGATCCCGCAAATTAATGCGGGTGCTAACTCATTAAAAGCAGCTAAAAAAATGAAACTAAAGTTAGTTGGCATTATTAAAATGGGCGGACCGATTGATCGCATGACAGCTTTGGTTAACTTATCTAAAACACAAGAAATACTAGGCTTTGAGAAAGATGAAACGAAAGGGTTAAGATTAAAAATTGATGATGTTTTTGCGGCTCAGACATTATCTATGACATTAGGTTATCAGTTAGATGATTACGTATATGTGAGTAGTTGGTTTATAAAACATAGTAATTTATATCAAGATATTCAGATGGTTCGCACGATAGTTTACTTAGTTGTATTACTTATTATTGCTGTGGCAAGTTTTAATATTGTCTCCACTTTAGTAATGGAAGTTAAAGAAAAACAATCAGATATTGCCATATTAAAAACCATGGGCGCAAAAGATAGCACAATAATATCTACCTTTATGTTGCAAGGGTTAGGGCAATCTTTGAGTGGAATATTCTTTGGCACCTTACTTGGTGTGTTATTAGCAATGAATATACCTGATATTTTTAATTGGTATAGTGAATTCACAGGAAAAAATGTACTGTCAGGCATTTATTTTGTTGAATTTTTACCCTCAAGATTAGATTTTACAGATGTTGCTATCACGGTCTCAATTACTTTAGTGATGACAGTATTAGCAACTGCTTATCCTGCATGGCAGGCAAGCCGGATTGATCCGGCAAAAGTACTCGGCCAATAAATAGTCAGACTTTGATTTATAAGTGCTGATATTTTAAACGGTCAATTATAAATTGAGCATATATACTTGCGTAGTGACTCATTACGACATAGAGTAAAGAAAAATAAGAGCTGAGCTCACTAATAAAATATTCCTTAGGGTTTATATACAAGAATAATATTTAGGAAGTAATCATGTCAGAAACAGAGCAAAAACCACAACAAGAACAACGTAGAGAGCTAACGCAAGAAGAAAATATCGCATGGCAACGTGAAGCCTTTCAAAATGCACAAAAGCATTTAGCTGGCAAAGGTATCATGCCGAAAACAATTATTGAAAAAGATAGTCGCTACTTATCTCCGCTTTTTGCTGTTTGGAAAATTAAATCAGAAAACGGTAAAACATATTGGGTTATATCTGGTCAATTACCAACAGATCATATCGAAGTAGGTGCTGCACCAACTGCTCGTGAAGCGATCCGCTATTTTTCGTTTCAATGGCAAATGAAAGCAGAACAAATTATGAAAGCGGGTGCAAGAGATAAAACACAAGTCGATTTTGCTAACTTGTTAGTTAATCGTGCACAAGGGATCTATGAGTTTTATGAAAAAGATGACCTTTGGGGCAATGAATAATGATTGAATTGCTAAAGCTTTAGCTACAATCTTAATAATTTAGATATACAAAAAACGAATATACTTAAAATATATTCGTTTTTTTGTTTTTAGATGAAGCATATTTAATGAACTAAACTAAATTCCGAAGTGGTAAAGCTTTCTATTGGGCAGCATAATCTTTGTCTTGCAATGCCTGCTTCCATAAAAACGGGACCTTTAGAAAAAAAGCCTGCTTTTAAAAATTTATCTTTTTCATGTAGGATACAATTAAAACTCATTTCAGTTGCACCTTGCTCCTTTGCTACTGAAACTAAATAAGAAAATAAGTTTTGATAGATATCTTCAGTTCTAAACTCTGGCAGTACGGCAACTCTGCTCATTAGGCCATCTTCAGATAGTCTGGCAGAAGCGATAATGATATTTTGTTCATTTAAAAGTACAATGTGCTGAGATGTTCGGTCTAGCTGATCAAACTCTATATGTTTGGGAATATGATATTCACATACAAAAACCTTTTCCCTCAAGGCTTTTAAGCGTTCCCTGTTTTTTAACCAATTTACTTGTTGTAGCTGATATGACATGTTGAAACCCCATTTTTTGACCCTAAATTCAGCACAGTTCGCAATAGCATTTATCAGAAAAAACTCTGCGGCCTTTTAAGTTCTGATTTAGGGTATAGGTCTAAACTTTATTCAACGTACCAGTAACCCTCATTTATGATCTTAGTCAAAGTTTCGATAAACAGTGAAAAATTAATTGAACTTTTTAACTGGTCGGATGTTATAAAGCTATAATCTGTCAGTAATTGAATACTTTGAAGCATCTCAAGTGGGAAAATTGTATTTTCTCCTTGATAGCTAAAAATGATTGAATCCCTATTTACTTGATATAATGCTCTTAATCCACCGATACGAACAAAGTTAATATCTTCTTGGCTGATCAAATCAATAATATCATCGCAAGTATACTTATCTTCAATTGGTGCAACATCAAGTTCATGTTTTGCTTCAGACATAGTACGACCTAACCATGTTTTTAAAGAATCTTTATCTTTAATGACATCTAATAATAAGTTTTGAATATTAGAGAGTTCATCTTCTTGAATTTCACCTATAGAGTCTCTTAATTGTAGCTGAGGATCACTGTAACGTCTTTTACCTAGTTCATTATCTATTAGGTGATCAGCAAATGAAGATAGCATATCTGTTTGATTAGGGGCTCTAAAACCAACAGAATAGTTAATTGCATTTTCAACTGCATAACCTTCATGAGGACAGCTTGGTGGAATATATAAAATATCACCTGGTTCTAATACAACATCGATACAGGCTTCAAAGTTTTCAATTTGAAGCAAGCTATTACATGGGATCACTTCTTTTAATTTTGGCTGTGGCATTCCAACACGCCAGTGCCTTTTACCTTCGCCTTGTATAATAAACACATCATATTGATCTAGATGTGGTCCTACGCCACCTTTAGGACTAGAAAAGCTGATCATCAGATCATCTATGCGCCAATTTGGAATAAAACGAAATGCTTCTAGTATTTCCGCTGCTTCAGGATGCCAATGATCTACTGCTTGAACTAATAAAGTAGAATGAGTCGGTTTTAAAAGTGAGAAGTCTTCAAATGGGCCATGATGTGCATCCCATTTATCATCTTGATTGGTAATGATGCGAGATTCTATATTTTCTTCCATGGCTAAACCAGCAAGCTCTTCAGCTGAGATAGGATCTTGGAAGTTTTCAAAACCAGCTTTGATTAATAACGGTTTTTTTTGCCAATATTTTTCTAAAAACTCGCTGTGGCTTAAATTATTGATATTTAATTGATACATAGATCTGCTCCGCATCTCTATTGAGGCCACTGGGTGGCAAAGTTGAATGTATTCTTCAAGTTGATATTAATAGTTAAATATTAGTTATTAAAATCACATGCAGAGGTGCTATAAGTTTATTTACTGTTCTTGTAACAAAAAAGCGAATATGTATTATCATATTCGCTTTTAATTTCATTTCTAGCTAATGGTTTTAATAAATCCGCAAAGCGGGTTTATAGTTCATCAACAAAAGCAATTGCGCGGCCAATGTAGTTGGCTGGAGTCATAAGCTTCATTTCAGCTTTAGCTGATTCAGGAAGTTCTAAACCGTCGATGAAATCAGCCATAATTTCTTGATTTACACGTTTACCACGAGTTAAATCTTTAAGTTTTTCATATGGCTTTTCGATACCATATTTACGCATAACTGTTTGAATCGGTTCAGCAAGTAATTCCCAGTTTTGATCTAATTCTTCAAGTAATTTGGCTTCATTTACTTGTAGTTTAGTCATACCTTTTAGTGTTGATTGGTATGCAATTACAGCATAACCCATGCCTACACCTAAATTGCGTAAAACAGTTGAATCTGTTAAATCACGCTGCCAGCGAGATAAAGGTAATTTTTGTGCTAGGTGAGCAAATATAGCATTTGCTAGACCTAAGTTACCTTCTGAATTTTCAAAGTCAATTGGATTAACTTTATGTGGCATAGTTGAAGAACCAATTTCACCAGCAATGGTTTTTTGCTTGAAGTGACCTAATGCAATGTAGCCCCAAACGTCACGGTCAAAATCTAATAAGATAGTATTGAAACGTGCGATCGCATCAAATAACTCAGCAATGTAATCATGCGGTTCGATTTGAGTTGTGTAAGGGTTTAAAGTAATACCTAGGCTAGTAACAAATTCTTGTGCGTGTTGATGCCAATCATGTTCTGGGTAAGCACTTAGATGAGCGTTGTAGTTACCAACAGCACCATTTACTTTACCTAACATTTCAACTTGAGCAATTTGATCACGTTGACGTTTAAGGCGCATGTAAACATTCGCCATTTCTTTACCCATAGTTGAAGGTGAAGCAGGCTGACCGTGTGTACGCGCCATCATCGGAATACTTTTGTACTCAACTGCTAAATCTTTAAGGCTTGAAAGTAATTTATCACAGTAAGGAAGTAATACTTCATCACGCGCTTCAGTTAGCATTAAAGCATGAGATAGGTTATTGATATCTTCTGAAGTACAGGCAAAGTGAATAAATTCATTTACAGCGTGTAATTCAGCGTTATCAGCTACTTTTTCTTTTAATAGGTATTCTACAGCTTTAACATCGTGATTAGTTGTGCTTTCGATGTCTTTAACACGTTGTGCATCTGCTTCGCTAAAATTAGTAACAATCGCATCTAATAATGCATTTGCTTCATCACTAAAACTAGGTACTTCAGCAATTGCTTCAGCGCGTGATAGCGCTTGTAGCCAGCGAACTTCTACCGTTACACGGTATTTTATTAAACCGAACTCACTGAAAATGCTACGTAGCTCTTTAGTTTTACTACCGTAACGCCCATCAACAGGTGAGATCGCGGTTAATGCTGAAAGTTCCATTATAACTCCTAATTAAATATACGAAGAGTCTTATGCCTATCGTTAGGCATAAGATAATTTAAATCATAGATTTTGCTGTACGTACCAATTTACCCTTTGAGAGAATAAATTGACGACGTTTACCGCCCATTTGTCGCCATAAAACAGCAGCACGAATGCCAACTAGCAATAATGCACGGATTTTGTTTTGGGTTTGTTTCTGCTGTAATAAACTTGGCTCACCAAACACTTGAATACGCTGTCCAAGTGGACTGACGACATCTGCGTATATATCAGCTAAGCCGGCTACAACAGACTCATCTGTAATTTCAAAATGAGCTAAGCGACGCTTAATATCTTCTATTTTTGTGCCCAATAAGTTTAATTGTTGTGGTTTGCTATTTAAAGCACGTTCTAATTGGATTAATCCACCCACATATTTTACTAGTTCAACACTTTTTTGTGGGCCAGAATCAAGTTGTTGTACAACGAGTTGATACCCTGTTTTTAAATCGCCTTGACTTCGATAAATTTCTTCAGGGCTGTTTGGATCAGTGACAACTAGAGATGACAGCATCATTTCAAGGTCATAAGTATTAACAGATTTTCCTTGTGCTACTTTTTGTACCATGTGTGCCGCTTGGCACATGGCAGCAAGTGCCATAACTTGATATTGCATGCTAAGTATGACCTTATTTAATCACTGAATCGATAATACCACCGCCTAAACACACTTCGCCATCATAAAACACGGCAGATTGTCCTGGTGTAACAGACGATTGTGGTTCATCAAACAATACGCGGGCATAACCATCTTCACTAACAAGCAAAGTACAAGGCAAGTCTGTTTGACGATAGCGTGTTTTAACTGTACAACGTTTAGTACCTTTTGGACCTGCTCTATCAAGCCAGTCTAGCTGATTAGCCATTAAACCATTTGAAAATAGGCGAGGGTGATTTTTGCCTTGACCAACAACTAATACATTTCGGTCCATGTCTTTATCAACAACATACCAAGGCTCACCAGAACCTTCTTTCATACCACCTATCATTAAGCCTTTACGTTGACCTAAAGTGTGATACATCAAACCTTCATGATCGCCAACTTGATTACCATCGGTATCTTCTATCTTGCCTGGCTGTGCAGGTAAGTATTTTTGTAGGAAGTCTTTAAACTTACGTTCACCGATAAAACAGATACCGGTACTGTCTTTTTTATTATGGGTAATTAAGTTTTGCTCTTCAGCGATACGACGTACTTCTGGTTTTTCTAATTCACCAACAGGGAATAATGTCTGCGCGATATGTTCGTGACTTAAAGCATATAAGAAGTAACTTTGATCTTTATTGTCGTCAAGGCCACGTAACAACTCAAATTTTCCGTTATTTTCTGTGCGTCTTACATAATGACCTGTCGCAATGTAATCTGCTTTTAAAGCTTGCGCAGCAAATTGTAAGAATGCTTTGAATTTTATTTCTTTATTACACATGATATCAGGGTTAGGAGTACGGCCTGCTTTATATTCAGCTAAGAAGTACTCAAATACGTTATCCCAGTATTCAGCTGCAAAGTTAACTGTGTGTAATTCAATACCTAACTTATCACATACTGCTTGTGCATCTTTTAAATCTTCTGATGCAGCACAATATTCATCTGTATCATCTTCTTCCCAATTTTTCATAAACAAGCCTTCAACCTGATAGCCTTGTTGCATTAATAAATATGCTGAAACTGAAGAATCGACACCACCAGACATGCCAACGATGACTTTAGTGTTTTTATTAGAAGATGAAGAATCGCTCAAATGATTATCGCTCATAGTAATTAAATAAATGCTAAATATTAAAGGCACGTATTATAGCACTAGAAAACCTCAAGGAATATAGTCAAATACTTTGAATATTCCTTTGAGTTTATAAAATAGACTTAGTTTAACTCAATTGCTTGAATTTCAACGCCGTTACTATCTTGTTCTTGTTTTAAACCGACAGGAATAGCGGGAATGTCAGGTTTGTCTAGAGCGACATCGCCATCTGCATTTGGCAAACCCGTTTTCTGCAGGTTTTTGAAATCAAAAATAGAATTATCTGCTAAGTGAGATGGTACAACGTTTTGCATTGCAGTGAACATAGTCGCTACACGGCCAGGGTGTTCAACTTCCCATTGTGCGATCATCGCTTTTATGTTTTGTCTTTGAAGATTTTCTTGTGAACCACATAAGTTACAAGGAATGATAGGAAATTCTTTTAGCATTGCGTATTGGGCTATCTCTTCTTCTTTACAGTATGCAAGTGGACGGATCACCATATGCTCACCATTGTCACTGGCAAGTTTTGCTGGCATACCTTTTAATTTACCGCCATAAAACATATTTAAAAACATGGTTTCTATCATGTCATCTCTATGGTGGCCTAAGGCTATTTTGGTAGCTTTTAGCTCTTTAGCTGTACGATACAATATACCGCGTCTTAATCGAGAACATAATGAACAAGTTGTTTTTCCTTCTTCAATTATATCTGTCACAATTTTATAGGTATTCTCTTCAACAATTTTGTATTCAATATCTAAAGTTTCTAGATATTCAGGTAAGATATGTTCAGGAAAACCAGGTTGTTTTTGATCTAAGTTAACTGCGACTAATTCAAATTTGATAGGAGCGACACGTTTTAATTGCATTAAGATATCTAACATCGCATAGCTATCTTTACCACCAGATAAACATACCATGATGCGATCACCATCTTCTATCATATTAAAATCTTTAATAGCCTGTCCCGTGCTACGTCTCAGGCGTTTTTCTAATTTATTTAAAGTGTGTTTAGCCTTGGTTTGAGCAGAATGAGAAGCAGGTGATGACATTAAGGACCCTATAATGATAATAGAAAGCTGAGCTATAAAATTAGCGCCGTATTATAAAGCAAAATTAAAAGTTAGCGAGTAAAAATATTTTTTAGTGAAATTGGTGAGCAGGTGTTTTGCTGCTTTGCAAAAAATATGGGTGGCTATCTTAGATTGATAGCCACATAAGGTTATTTAGCCAATGGGCTAATATAACCATCAGGTTTTAAGGCTAGAACATCACAATTTAAGGTATCTATAACATGTTCAGCTGTATTACCAATTAAAGCTGCACTGAGACCCGTTCTGCCGATTGTTCCCATAACAATTAACTCTGCATCCAATTCATTAGCAATAATGGGTATGACATCTTCTGGTAAGCCTTCTTTAATATGACATTGGCTTTGGGGAATATCATGCTGTTGCGCAAGTTCGTGGCATGCCTGAGTATGATGCACTTTAACAGATTCATTAAATTGAGTGGGATCAAATTCAGGAATTTCAATAGCAATATTAACTGGTGTGCCAGGGAAGGAGTTTACAATATGTAAATTGCCATCGATGAGGTTTGAAATGAATTTTGCATCATTCATTATTCTTTGATTAAGAGCAAGATGTTGTTCATCATCAGCAGAAGCATTCACAGCTGCGATGATATTGCCTTTTGCAGGCCATAAGTGCTCTTTTATTAATAATACAGGGCAAGGACATTTTCTAATTAAATGCCAGTCAGTTGGCGTAAATATCACTGATTTTAAAGTTGCATGTTCGTGGGTACCTTTTAAAACAATATCGTAGTTTTCATTAAGTACGGTTTGTATAATTGATTCGAAAGGGCGATTATGCCATATAACCTTGCAGTCAATATCTAAAGTTTCTTTGTATTGCTCTATTAACGAATTAATCCATGAAATTCTGTCATTTATAACAGCATTACGCATAGCCTCTCTTTCATCAAGAGATAGCATAGTCGTCATTTCATAGGAAAAATCGTATATGGTTAAAAATGCAGTGATTTTAGCACCAGATTTTTGTGCTAATTCAAATGAACGTTTTAAAGCGGTTTGTTCTGATTTACTTGGATCAATTACTGCAAGTATTTTTTTTATTGTATTCATCATTTAACCTCTCAAATTTGCTTACTTTTAGTGTAAGTTAAGTTAGCAGATTTGACAGGTTTAAATGAAAAAAAATTGTCTAAGATCAATATACAAAGACGAAATTATTCGCTTTTAGATTTGGTACCTGCAATTGTATTCAATTGCTCAAGATCAATAATGGTAATGAATTTACCTTCAACTTTTATTACATCTGACTTTTGGAAGCGGCTCAATAGTCGACTAATGGTTTCTACTGTTAAACCAAGGTAGTTTCCAATTTCTCCACGTGTCATAGTTAATCTAAATTCTTTTTTAGAAAATCCACGTTCACCAAATCGTTGAGATAAATTACAAATAAAAGCAGCTAATCTTTCTTCGGCTGTTTTTTTGTTTAAAAGTAATAACATCTCTTGATCGTAGTTGATTTCACTACTCATCATGCGCATTATTTGTTGGCGTAATTTTGGTAATTTTCCAGATAACTCATCTAAAGTAGTGAAAGGGATTTCACATACCATAGCAGTTTCCATAGCCTGTGAATAACTTTGATGTTCCATTTTAAATATACCATCAAAACCAATAATATCACCTGCTAGATGAAAGTCAGTGATTTGCTCATCACCTTGTTCAGAGATGGTATAAGATTTAAACGAACCTGAGCGGACCGCAAAAATAGAATTTAATTTTTTGCCGGCTTCAAATAGTAAATCGCCTTTATGAAATGGTTTTTTACGTTCGATGATATCATCAAGTTTACCCATTTCGCTTTCATTAAGTGTTACAGGTAAGCATAACTGACTGATGCTACAACTATTACAGCTAATTTGGCAATTTGAACTTGTCGGTATTTTATTTTTAAGATCCATTGAAATTCCGTCTATTTTAAACTACTACTATAGATTAATGCAGTGCGTTTTGGGTTGCAATAGCTAAAAGGTATAAACCGTAAAATACTAAGATATTACCTAGAACAATACGGATTATGCTGTTATTGAGCCAGTTATTGATAGTTTGTGCTGCAAAACTTAACCCTATCATGGCAGGTAAGGTGCCTAAAGCAAAACTAGCCATAAATAATGCGCCTGAACTCGCACTTTGTGTTGTGATAGCCCAAGTTAATGCAGAATAAACTAATCCACAAGGTAACCAGCCCCAAAGCGCACCATATGCCAATGCTTTTTTCTTTGTATTGAGTGGTAATAAGTATTTATTCAATTTAACAATATGCTGCCATATTGCGAATTTCCCAAATTTTTCTAACCAATTTAAGCTTGCTGTCAAACGCATGATATATAGGCCTACAAGCACCATAAAAATACCACTTATAAAAGATAAAAATAAAGAAAAATCGTTTGATTGTTTAGCAAAAACAGAACTAATGCCACCTACTAAAGCGCCGCAAATACTATAGCTTAATAATCTGCCTAAATTATAAAGTAGGGCATATTGTTGTGCTTTTGTTTTGTCTTCAATCGCAAATTGTAAAGATGATGCAATACCACCACACATAGCAATACAGTGCCCACTACCAGCTAGACCCATAAAAAAAGCGGTAAAAAATAAAGACTCTGTCATAGCGGCTGATTATTCTTTGGATCTTTCGTTTTGTTAGGTTTTGTCTTAATTTCACTATCGTCAAATAATATACTGTGGGCTTGTTTGTCTAAATCAGAAAACTGTTCACTTTTAACGGCCCAGAAAAAAACAGCGATTGCGATTATTACAAATATAATTGCTATCGGAATTAATACATAAATGATGCTCATTATTTCAATACCTTTGTTATGGTTTTAATAGTCTTAATGAATTTGTTATCACGATTATAGAACTGGCTGACATGCCAATAACAGCCATCCAAGGTTGAACCATGCCCATTGCTGCTAAAGGCAAAATAGAGCCATTATATGCAAGAGAAAGGGCTAAGTTTTGTTTCACAATACACCGTGTTTTATGACTGATTTTAATTAAATGTTCAATGGAGCTTAGATCACTATTTAATAGCACAACATCGGCTGTGTTTTTAGAAATATCGGCACCAGATTCCATAGCAATCGATAAATGCGCAGTATTAAATACTGGACTGTCATTAACGCCATCACCTACCATAGCAACAACATGATTTTGTTTAATTATATTAGCAACGTAGTCTTGTTTTTGAGCGGGGCTACAGCCCGTTTGTACATCATCTAAAGATAATTTTTTTGCAAGGTCAGGCCCTGCCTGTGAAGGGTCGCCTGTTAATAAGTGGGTATTTAAGTTTTTATCTTTAAGAAAAGATATTAACTGTTGTGCACGATCACGTATTTTGTCTTCAAGTTCAAATGCAGCGATAGGTTTTTCGTTAATATAAAGCACAACTTGAACTGGGAGCTCTAGAGCGTTAAACCAGCCATTTTTACCTATGGCGATATCTTGACCTTGATATAACCCTTTAATACCAAAACCGGTCTCAATAGTAACATCTGTCAAAGGTTCTAAAGACGAAGTATCAAAATTAAAAGCCTTAGCAATAGGATGTTGTGAATGAAATTCTAAACCTGAAGCTAAAGCTAAAATTGTATTTTCATCGTAACGATTATCTAAATAATGCGACTTTTTGATTGTAAAACAGCCCTCAGTTAACGTGCCTGTTTTATCAAATGCAAAAGAATCTATTTTTGTGAGGGTTTCGAGTACATGTGCTTTCTTTATTAATAAGCCTTTTTTGGTTAAATTTGCCACACTGCACGTCAATGCAGTAGGAATAGCAAGACTTAATGCGCAGGGACAAGTTGCCACTAACACTGATATTGTGATCCAAAATGCGTGCTGTGGGTCTATGCCATACCAATATGTAGCAGTAAAGCCTGCAACAACTAATAAAACGGCGACAAACCACTGAGCAACTTTGTCGGTAATTTCAGCAAGTTTAGGGCGACTGGTAAGGGCCTTATTTTGTAGGCTAACGATTTGATTTATTAGGGTATGCGTGCCAAGTTGGTTGACACTGATTTTAACTAAACCATCATGGTTAGTTGTACCAGCATAAACCTGAGTATTGATTTCTTTAGTAACAGCCTGATGCTCGCCTGTCATCATCGATTCATCAACTGTGGTCTCACCCTCTATCACCACACCATCAGCCGGTATAATTTCACCCGGTTTAATTAAAATGATATCTTTAAGTTTTAGTTTTTTTGCTGCGATTATTTGTTCTTGAAAATTATCTACAATACGCGCTGTTAGTGGTAATAGCTTTTGTAAATTTGATGTGAACTCACTGGCTTTTAAACGCGCTCTAAACTCTAAATACTTGCCTAATAATAAAAGGAAAGTGAACATACAAATTGATTCAAAGTAGACTTCACCAGTATTAAAAACTGTTGCCCAAGTGCTTGCAATATATGCCCCAAAAATAGCTAAGGAAACAGGCAAGTCCATATTGAGTTGTTTGACTTTTAGTGCGCGTATGGCACTGGTTAAAAAGGGAAGGGCAGAATAAAGAATTACTGGAGAGGCTAAAACGAAGCTGATCCACCTAAAATATTGCTCAAAGTCATCTTCCATATCAGAAAACATATCAAAATATAAAGCAAAGGCAAACATCATAACTTGCATTGTCATAATACCTGCAACACCAAGTCGGCGTACATATGACTTGGCAACTTGTTGTTTTTGAGCTTCTTCTACATCTGGCTGAAAAGGGTATGCTTTATAACCAATACGCGCCAAAGCTTCAATAATAGTACTTAATTTAAGTTGTGATTTATCCCACAAGATCATTGCACGGTGTGTCGATGTATTTACATCGACTCGCGTAATATGCCCTAAAGATAATAATTGTTTTTCGATTAACCAAGCACAGGCGGCACAGCTAATGCCTTCAACGCTGAGTAAAACTTCTGATAACTCGCCCGAATGATGTATGAAATCTTCTTGAATATCGTCATCATCATAACTTTTGAACATTAATAATTGCTCAGGGATCAGTTCTTGTACTTTTCCAGCAGCAGTGGTCCTAAACTTATAATAATCAGTCATACCAGAAGAAATGATAGATTCAGCAACAGCTTGGCAACCGATACAGCAAACAGGTTGCGCTTGATTATCGTATTCTACAGTTTGAATAAACCCCAAAGGGATACTTTCAAGACAATGAAAACATTCAGATTGTGAAGAAAAGGCATGTTCTTTGGGGTGTGTCATAGATTACTTATTTTTTATTATATTGTGGTGAGATTTTAAACGCTTGGTCGTACGGTAACTTAATGGTTTCTTTTAGTTTCCAAACACTGTCAAATGGTTCGATAAATATATTAAAACGACCATCAATAATTTTATCTGTTAAAGCGGTAAATTCACCATTACCATTTTTAGTTAGCATGACTGTAAAATCGTGCGCTTTAATCGTTGTATGGTAAAAAGAGACTTTTAAGGAAGGCACATTATTATTGTCACCTTTAGTGAATTTAAACGACACAGTATCATTATTTATTTTTAAATCACCATGTAAATACAGTGCTTTTGCTTTATCAAATTTGGCTAAATCTAAATTGATTGCTTTACCTTTTTTGTAGTAATCATCAACTACCATATCCGGCGTATTTGAAAATGCGATATATGCAAAAATAGTACATGCAACAACAGTTGCTAATGGAATAAATAGTAAAAACCAAGGCCAGAATTGCTTATACCAGGGAAGAGTTTTTGTCATTTTCTGAAGCGTCTTAATCAAATAAATTTAGGCCGTATTTTACTTGAATTTACGACAAAATCATAGATTTTAGGTATAAAAAAAGCCTCCAAAAGGAGGCTTTCATACATTTAAAAATGCTTACTTAGAATTAGATAAACTGTAAACATAAGCACTGATGATATGTACTTTATCTTCACCTAAAATATCTTTCCAAGCAGGCATTACGCCGGCACGACCTTTAACTAAAGTTTCTTCTACAGCGCGTTGTGAGCCACCATATAACCAAACTTTATCTGTTAAATTTGGTGCGCCAAATGGTAAATTATGAGCCAGTGACCCTTTACCATCAGCACCGTGACAAGCAGAACACATAGCAAACTTAGCTTCGCCTGCATTAGCGTCTTTTTGATTAACTTTACGACCAGATAAGCTTAAAACAAATGCTGTCATTTCTTTTACGCCTTGTTCGCCAAGTGCATCACCCCAAGGTGGCATTTGAGCGATACGCCCGTTCATTAAAGTCTCTTTTATTTGTGCAGGAGAACCACCATATAACCAATCGTTATCAGTAAGATCTGGAAAACCTTGGTAACCACGTGCATCTGAACCATGACATTGCGCACAGTTTTGCGAAAATAAACGCTGACCGATTTCTAATGCTTGTTCATCAGTTGCAAGATCTTTGATGTCACGTTTAGCGAAAGATTCGAATAAAGGACCGAACTTTTCTTCTGCTTTACGCATTTCAACATCAAGTTGAACCGTTTTACCTGCTGCTTTGGCATCAATTACCGCTTGCTTTGATTCTGCAAGAGATTTAATACCCTGATTTGAACTTGTCCAATTACCTAAACCTTCCCAGTTACCTAAACCTGGGTAAGCAGCTAGATAATAAACAGCCCATATAAATGTTGCGAAGAACATATAAGTCCACCACTTAGGGAGTGGATTATTTAATTCTTCAATGCCATCAAATTCATGGCCACAACTTTCGCCTTCTTCAACCCCAGCATAGTTTGTTAAGTTCCAAACTAATAAGCCAAAAACAATAGCTAAACATGCTAGTGTTAAAACGACGACCCAAATGCTCCAAAAGCTAGTCATTTCTCAGACTCCTTTTCTTTATCGTTGATTGTCGTTTCGTGCTTTTTTTCGTCTTCGAAAATCGCATTAGCAGCTTCGTCAAACTTTGACTTAGTACGCTTACTAAATGCCCACCAAACGATAACAATAAAAAGTACCATTAAAACCAGAGTAAATATGCCTCTGAATGTTCCGTAATCCATAATTCTTTAACCTATAAAAAATTATTTCAGATGAGTACCAAGCTGTTGTAAATATGCAATCAAGGCTTCCATTTCTGTTTTACCTTTAACTGCAGCTTTAGCACCAGCAATATCTTCATCTGTGTATGGCACACCAAAACCTTTAAAAACTTCTAGTTTTTTAGCGATTAGTTCACCATCAAGTACATTTTCATCTAACCACGGGAAAGCTGGCATATTAGACTCAGGTACTACTGAACGCGGATCCATTAGATGCGCATATTGCCAATCGTCAGAATAGCGACCACCAACACGTGCTAAATCAGGACCAGTACGCTTAGAACCCCATTGGAAAGGGTGGTTCCATACGCTTTCACCTGCAACAGAGTAATGGCCGTAGCGCTCAACTTCATCACGGAATGGTCGGATCATTTGTGAGTGACAGTTATAACAACCTTCGCGCACATAAATATCACGGCCTTCCATTTCTAAAGCTGTTAACGGACGTAATCCATCTACAGGTTCAGTGGTATCTTTTTGGAACATAAGTGGAGTAATTTCAACTAACGCACCAAAACTAATTGCAAAAATCGTTAATATTGCGAATAAACCAACATTTTTTTCAACGATCTCATGCTTATTTTGTGAATTTTTTTGACTCATTATCTACCCCTTATGCCGGATGTACTTCAGCTTCAAGCGAGTCGTTTTTCGCAGAAACTGTTTTAAGTACGTTGTAAAGCATGATCACCATACCTGCAACGATGAATACACCGCCAACAAAACGCATGAAGTAGAACGGGTATGAAGCTTCTAATGACTGTACAAAGCTATACATTAAAGTACCGTCAGAATTAACTGCACGCCACATTAGACCTTGCATTACACCTGAAATCCACATTGCTACGATGTAAAGTACCACACCGATTGTATGTAACCAGAAATGTGTATTGATTAGCTTAGTGCTATACATACGACCTTGGCTAAATAAATTAGGAACTAAGTGATAAACAGCACCAATAGATACCATTGCAACCCAACCTAAAGCACCTGAATGTACGTGACCAACAGTCCAATCAGTGTAATGCGATAATGCATTTACAGATTTGATTGCCATCATCGGACCTTCAAACGTAGACATACCGTAGAATGAAAGAGATACAACTAAGAAACGTAATACTGGGTCATGACGAAGTTTATGCCATGCACCTGAAAGCGTCATAATACCATTGATCATACCGCCCCAAGATGGAACGAATAAGATAATTGACATAACCATACCTAAAGATTGAGTCCAATCAGGTAAAGCCGTGTAATGTAAATGGTGAGGACCAGCCCAGATGTATAAAGACACAAGTGCCCAAAAGTGAACTACAGACAAACGGTAAGAATAAACTGGACGACCTGCTTGCTTAGGAACAAAGTAATACATCATGCCTAAGAAACCCGCTGTTAATAAGAAACCAACAGCATTATGACCGTACCACCACTGTACCATAGCATCTACTGCACCAGCATAAATCGAGTAAGACTTAGTCAGTGATACAGGGATTGCCATGCTGTTTACAAGATGTAATACAGCAACAGTTAAGATGAAACCACCGTAGAACCAGTTTGCTACATATATATGAGATACTTTACGTTTAATTAAAGTCCCAAAAAATACAACTGCAAAAGTAACCCATACTATTGTGATCAATAAATCTATTGGCCATTCAAGTTCTGCGTATTCTTTACCTTGTGTCATACCTAAAGGTAATGTAATAACAGCGAGTACAATTACAAGTTGCCAACCCCAAAAGGTAAATGCAGCTAATTTGTCAGAGAAAAGACGCGTTTGACAAGTACGTTGTACCACATAGTATGCGGTAGCAAACAATGCACTAGTACCAAATGCGAATATAACGGCGTTCGTATGTAACGGACGCAGTCGGGAGTATGTTAGCCATGGTGTGTCGAAGTTCAATGCAGGCCAAACTAACTGGGCTGCAATAAGAACACCAACACTCATACCAATAAGGCCCCAAATCACAGTCATGATTGTGAATTGTCGTACAACTTTATAGTTGTATTCTGTTTGTGATGCTACTTGGCTCATTTTCCGGCTTCCGATGCAATAAATTGCATTAAGAAATCAACTTCCTATTCTAAAAGAATAGGCCCTACTTATTTTCATCTAGTTTATTTTTTAAATATTGTGACGTATTTAAGAAACAAACCAGACAAACCCTTATTTTTGCGGGTGAATGATAAATATTTTAGCGATAAAAAGATACCTCAATTGTTCAAAATAATGACCTTAATCAAACTATGGGTATTAACTAGTTATTTTAATCTCAAATTTGTTGTATATTTTGCTATATCATTATAATCACTAGATTAAAAAGTGACCATTTAAATTGAAGATGTTAAAATATAGTACGATTTTAGTAGTAGCTAGCTTGCTTTTAGCATGTAACTCTGAGTCAGAAAACAATGCCCTAGATTCTAGCTGCAATGAAAATAAGCCCTGTAACTATAGTGGGGGATATGAAATATCGCTAGCAAATGAAATAATTACCCCTGAAGATGAATTTATTATACAATTTAAAGCGCCTAAAGACATTAAAATCAATCAAGCTAAGCTTGAAGGTCTTAATATGTATATGGGGAGCATTCCTTTATCGTTTGAATATAAAAATGGTACTTGGCAAAGTAAAGCGATGGTGGGGGCATGTGCTGAACCTATTATGCAATGGCAATTATCATTAGATTTTATTGACCAAACCTCACTTGAGCATAAAAAGCCTATCTCATTAATTTATAATTTAACTTCTCAATATTAATTAGATGTTTTATTTCAATTTAACATGCTGTTGTAGGTATTATTAAATATCTACACGTTAATTCTTTCTAAAATATGACCAGATGCCTAGGGTTACATTTTATCACAAACTACCTGGTTAAAATTACATTTCGAGAAATAAATTCTGTAAGTTGTTGTTATTTAATGTTTAATTAAAGTTTTAATTGTGTGTTCTTCTTGAGAATAACCTAAATGTAACTATAAAATTTCGACTTTCATGATTCCCTTTTTTAGGTTCAGTTTCTATTCAGTTAAATAATCATAACCTTGCTTTATCGAATTGAAAGGTAACAGTTTCCTTTTGATTTTACATCTTTTGATTTTACATATAAATAAAATAGGGTTTATAAATGAAAAAAACACAATTGAATTTAGCTGTAATTACAACATTCTCTGCTTTAGCTGTACCTAACGTTTTTGCACAAGAAGTATCAGTACCACAAATAAATACAGATATTGAAAAAATCCAAGTTACTGGTTCTCGTATAAATAGAACTGATATGGAAACTGCAAGCCCAGTGACGATAATCTCTTCTGACTTTATCGCGAAAAGTGGTTATACATCTGTTCAAGATATTTTATCTACCCAACCAGCAGCTGCAGGTATGAGCTTAGGCTCTTCATCAAATAATGGTTCAGGTGGTTCAGCTACAGTTAATTTACGTGGTATGGGTGCAAATAGAACATTAGTCTTATTAAATGGCCGTCGTATGGTAGCATCAGGTACAGGTGCTGACTCTTCAGTGGATTTAAATACAATTCCTGTTACGATGATCAAATCAATTGAAATATTAAAAGATGGTGCATCAGCAGTATATGGATCAGATGCAATTTCCGGTGTTGTAAATATCATCACGAAAAAAGATTACGATGGTACTGAAGTAAATATTGAAGGGAGTCAAACTGATAAAGGAGATGGAACTAGCACAGGTATAAGTTTATTACATGGTATGCAGCTAGGTGACGGAAACTTAGTTTTAGGTGTTCAGTATTC
Source organism: Pseudoalteromonas sp. C2R02 (assembly GCF_018860845.1). Lineage (NCBI taxonomy): Bacteria > Pseudomonadati > Pseudomonadota > Gammaproteobacteria > Alteromonadales > Pseudoalteromonadaceae > Pseudoalteromonas > Pseudoalteromonas sp. C2R02. The sequence continues at coordinate 56,797 of NZ_JAHKQC010000028.1, forward strand.
AAAACGTGGTGAAGTAAGTCAGGGGGACCGTGATCATATTGACCCAGGCTGTTCTTCTTTTGTAGAAGAGGGATCATTAGGTGGAAAAACTCCTGATGGTAATGGTGGCTTCGAAGACAGAACAGATTGTTATGACTATACAGATGATAGTTATGCGCAAACACCAAATGAATTAGTGAGCCTGTTTAGTAGTTTTAATACCGATTTAGATTCAGATACACAATTAAACTTTGATTTTATGTATACCCGTCGTGATTCAAATCAGCAAATGGCTCCACAACCTGCCAATATAGATTTAGATACATCGAAATTAGATGATAAATATACAGACCAATTTAAAGATGAAAATGGTAATACGCCAGATGAGCTAAATTATCGTCGTCGTATGAGTGATGCCGGCCCACGTATTTTTGAACAGACTACCGATACTTATCGTGCTTCATTAGGCGTACAAGGACTGTTAGATAATGATGCACAATGGGATTTGTCTGTAACTTATGGTCGTAACGACTCAGAAGATAAAGTACAAAACTCAATTCATGCCGGTAATATGGAACAAAGTATCTACGCCAATCAAGATTTATGGTTTAGTGGTGAATCAATTGACTCTGAGTTTTTAGCGTCAGAAGGCATTATGTACACAGAAACCAATAAAGGTGGAAACGAGCAATTTATTATGTCAGCTGGTCTAAGTGGTTTAACTGAGTCAGATCTAGGCTACGCAGTTGGTATTGAAAACCGCTTCGAAAGTGGATTTTATACGCCAGATTTAATAACACAAGCAGGAGAGAGCACTTCAGCACAACAAGACCCAACATCAGGTAGTTACTCAGTACAATCTATGTATGCAGAGTTTTCGTTACCGGTATCAGATGCATTAGCAATTGAAGCGGCAACACGTTTTGATAATTACTCAACTTTTGGTAGTGCGATCACCTGGAAGCTAGGTGCAACATATAGTTTCAGCGATAGCTTTATGATCCGTTCAGTAGCGGCTACTGGTTTTAGAGCGCCTAATGTATCTGAGCTTTATTCTGGTAACTCAGGTTCATTTGATTATTTAGATGATCCATGGGGCAATGCACAAGATGCACAAATATTGGTTAACTACACCGGCGATGAAAATTTATCTCCAGAAGAAAGTGAATCATTTACATTAGGTGCGGTTTGGGAAATTGCAGATGGTTTATCAACAACAGTTGATTACTGGAGCTTTAATATTACCGATGCAATAAGCCGTGCTAATGTTCAAAATCAAATGAACCTATGTTATGCCGGTGATATACAAGCATGTGATTCAATTAATATCACTCCAGATGGTGATTTATCAGATATGACATCAACATTAACAAACATAGGTTCACAAAAAACGTCAGGTATTGATTGGAATTTAAGTTATAGACAAGATGCATATAAAGTAACTTTAGATACAACGTATTTACTGAACTTTGAAGAAGATGGCGTAAATTACGAAGGTACTATTGATGGCAACATGGGTGGTTATTCAAAACTTAAAGCAAATCTTTCAGTTGATGTAAATGTGACTGACAATCTAAGCATGCTTTACAACGCACAATTTATTCAAGGTATGGATGGTGAGGATTATGGCGATACTAATTCAACCGATAACGTGATTTATCATAATGTATCAGCTGCATATCATATGAATGATCAATGGAGCGTTAATGGTGGTGTTAAAAACTTGCTTGATACAGATCCTGAATATGTACCAGATGGCAATGATATGAATACAGTGCCAGGTTTATATGATGTTGTTGGTCGTACTTTATTTTTGAGCACTTCTTACAAATTCTAAAAATTAGAATTGTAAATATAAAAGACAGCACTTACTGTCTTTTATATTCAAGGCTTTAATAATTTATACATTTAGCATCTAACTCTGCAAGATTATTTACTCTACTTATATATTCTTTACATCTTATCTAAAAAGTTAAATATCTATTACATAAAGATTAACCTCAAGTCATGATGACTATCCTTTCTTATGTTTCTTAGTCAAAGCCAAGCTATCAAGTAATGCAAATAAGGTTAACTTTGTTATTTTTTTGAAAACACCAAGTTGTTTGCTGTGTGTTTTTATTCATAAATTTGTATCTTTCCCGAAAATTACACTTGATTACAACTTGCATTTAAATGATTTCAAACCTGATTTAAATTAGATCTTTGTATTTTATCTTGTTGTTATTTGGGTGTTTTAACTTGTTATTTTAGTTACATTAAATTACATTGTTATGGGTATTCACCTTCCTTTAACTTCCTTGTTTGTTATTTGATCTTCCGTTCAGTTTTCGTTCATTTTCACGACTTTATGTTAATAGGCAGCCGGGAAGCAGGACTATAAAAACAACTGCTGCCCTCCGATAATATCGGTAAATAATTACAACAAGTAGGGTTATAAAATGAAAAAAACACAACTAGGTTTAGCAATCATTGCAGCCGTTCCATTATTCTCAAGCATGCAAGCAATTGCTGCTGATACTTCAGCTCAAGAAATTGAAAAAATTCAAGTAACAGGTTCACGTATAAACAGAACTGATATGGAATCAGCAAGCCCAGTTACGATTATCTCTTCAGATTTTATTGCACAAAGTGGTTATACATCTGTAGAAGAAATCTTATCGACACAAACTGCAACAGCTGGCGGAAGTTTAGGTTCTAATTCAAATAATGGATCAGGTGGATCTGCAACAGTTAACTTACGTGGTATGGGTACTAATCGTACATTAGTACTATTAAATGGTCGCCGTATGGTTTCTTCTGGTACAGGTGCTGATTCTTCAGTAGATTTAAATACAATTCCTGTCGCAATGATAAAATCTATCGAGATTTTAAAAGATGGTGCATCTGCTGTTTATGGTTCTGATGCAATATCTGGTGTAGTTAACATCATTACTAAGAAAGACTATGAAGGTACAGCTATCACAGCTGAAGCTAGCCAAGCCGCTGAAGGTGATGGTACTAGCTCAGGTTTTAGCATTCTTCACGGTATGGATTTCGCAAATGGTAATTTAGTATTAGGTGCACAATACTCAAAACGTGGTGAAGTGATTCAAAGTGATCGTGACCATGTAGATCCAGGTTGTTCATCATTCTTACCTGGTGGCTCTTTAGATGGTAAGACTCCGGATGGCAATGGTGGTTTTGACCCCAGAGATGAGTGTTATGATTTTACTACATCAAGCTATGCACAAACGCCAAATGAACTTGTAAGCTTATTTAGTAGTTTTAATACTGAAATTGATGCTGATACTGAATTCAATCTTGATTTAATGTATACACGTCGTGACTCAAATCAACAAATGGCACCGCAACCGGCAAACATTGATCTCGATGCTTCTAAATTAGACAGCAAATATACCGATCAGTTTATTGATGATGAAGGGAATAAGCCTGATACATTAAATTACCGTCGCCGTATGGTAGATGCCGGCCCTAGAATATACGAACAAACAACAGATACATACCGTTTCTCACTAGGTCTAGAAGGTATGTTAGATAATGATGCAAGTTGGAATGTAGATGTTACATATGGTCGTAATGATTCTGTAGATAAAGTTCAAAACTCTATCCATGCAGGTAATATGGAAGACGATATCTACGCCAATCAAGATTTATGGTTCAGTGGTGAAGCAATTGATCAGTCTCATCTTCAAGATGCTGGGATCATGTATACTGAAACTAACAAAGGTGGTAATGAGCAGTTTATCATGTCTGCAGGTTTAACCGGCGTTACTGAATCTGACTTAGGTTATGCTGTAGGTATCGAAAATCGTTTTGAAAGTGGTTTTTATACACCTGATTTAGTAACTCAAGCTGGTGAAAGTACCGCAGCACAGCAAGATCCAACATCAGGTAACTATTCAGTACAATCAGTTTATGTTGAACTTTCTTTACCTGTAACAGAGCAGTTAGCTTTAGAAGCTGCGACTCGTTTTGATAACTACTCTACATTTGGTAGTGCAGTAACATGGAAATTAGGTGCAACTTATAGCTTTAGTGATGAGTTTATGCTCCGCTCAGTAGTTGCTACCGGTTTTAGAGCGCCAAGTGTCGCAGAACTATACTCTGGTAACTCAGGTTCTTTTGATTACCTAACAGACCCTTGGGGTAATGAGCAAGATGCACAAATCCTTGTAAACCGTACCGGTGGCGAAGATTTAGATGCAGAGCAAAGTGAATCATTTACTTTCGGAGCTGTTTGGGAAATTGCTGATGGTTTATCATCAACAATTGATTATTGGAGCTTTGATATTACAGATGCGATAAGTCGTATAAATGTACAAGAGCAAATGAATGCGTGTTATGCCGGTGACCAAGTAGCATGTGATTCAATTAATATTACTATGGATGGTGATTTAGATAATATGACATCAGCATTAATTAATGTTGGTTCGCAAAAAACATCAGGTGTAGATTTCAATTTAAGCTACAGACAGGATATGTTTAAGGTCGCACTTGATGCAACTTATTTACTTAATTTTGAAGAAGATGGTGTTAACTATGAGGGTAACATAGATCCGAACTATGGTAATTACTCTCAACTAAAAATGAATTTATCAGTTGATGTCAATATCAATGAGAATTTAACTGCACTTTATAATGCGCAATACATTCAAGGTATGGATGGTCATGATATATACGCAGATGGTGATTATTCAACTGATGATGTTATTTATCATAATGTTTCAGCAAATTACAATGTGAATGACAAATTAAGCTTTAACGCTGGTATTAAGAACTTAATGGATACAGATCCTGAATACATGTCAAATGGTTCTGATATGAATACTGATGCTTCTATTTACGACGTAATTGGTCGTACATACTTTATGAGTACTTCATATAAATTCTAAAGTTAAAAAAATTTAACAGACTAATCCAAGGCAGCGTTCGCTGCCTTTTTTATACCTATAAACATGGTGTGTAATAATTACTTACAACATTAGGCTGGCATCTCAAGTCACTAGCAAGTTAAAGTGAAATTTATATTACATAAAACCAAATTAGCCACTTAAAACATATTAAATTTTTACTGCTTAGTAAATAACCTAGCTAGCATCTTGGTTAATAAGGTTAACTCTGTTAGTTATTTGTAAATGTGAGATAAACACTTGTTTATCTGTGTTCGGTTACATATGATAACATTTTGCGCACAAACAATTGCACCTGTGTTTTTTTTGTTGGTGAGCGTGTTTAACTTGCTGTTTTTAAACTGTAATAACCCTTAACTACTATAACAATTCTTCACAACTCAAACTCACCTTCTGCTTGGAATTATCATTTGAATATTACTTGTTCAGATGTTCAGTTGCCGTTCAGTTTCAAAGCTCTAAGTTGCATCTCAGCCGGGGAGCAGCAAGACAGCTAATAACTGTTTCCCTCCGTTAAAATCGGTAAATAATTACAACAAGTAGGGTTATAAAATGAAAAAAACACAACTAGGTTTAGCAATCATTGCTGCCGTTCCATTATTCTCAAGTATGCAAGCCGTTGCTGCTGACACTTCAGCTAATGAAATCGAAAAAATCGAAATCACTGGTTCTCGTATTAAGCGTGCTGACATGGAAACAGCTAGCCCAGTAACTATTATTGGTGCTGACGATATTAAAGCATCTGGTGCAACAAGCATCGATGGTGTTTTACAAAAAATGACTGCGACTGGTGGTGCGATGACTAACCCAGGCGTAAACAATGGTTCTGGCGGTAATGCTAGCATCAACTTACGTGGTTTAGGTTCACAACGTACTTTAGTACTGTTAAATGGTCGTCGTATGATCAACTCAGGTACGGGTGCTGCTTCAACAGTAGATTTAAATACAATACCTGTATCTATGATCAAGCAAATCGAAGTGCTTAAAGATGGTGCTTCAGCTGTATACGGTACAGATGCTGTAGCAGGTGTTGTTAACATCATTCTTAAGAAAGACTTTGAAGGCCTAGACATGAATCTTCAGTCTGGTATTTCTGGTCAAGGCGATGCAGAAGAATCATCTATCGATTTCACAGTAGGTACTTCTTTTGACCGTGGTAACATCGTTTTAGGCGTTCAGTACACTGACCGTGGTGAAGCTAGCCAAGCAGATCGTGACTTCTCAAGCTGTCCAGTTTCTGAGCGTAAAGCTGAAGATGGTTCAATCGAGCTATATTGTGGTGGTTCAAGCTACTCAGCTGGCGGTCATGTATGGGGCCCAGATGGTGAATCTTTACAAGGTAATCCAGATGACTCTTTCAAAGATTTTACAGACGAAGATAAATATAACTATTCAGCAGATAGCTACCTTTTCACGCCAATGAAGCGTTTAAACCTAACTGGTTTAGCAAACTTTGAATACTCAGATGATACAAATCTTTTCTCTGAGTTCACATACTCAAAGCGTTGGTCTGGTCAGCAAATGGCACCACAACCAGTATGGTTTGACTTTACTTATGATGAGTCAATGGGTGATTCACTAGTTGAGCACGGAATTGAGTACGGTGATGAAGTTTCTTACGGTCGTCGTATGACAGATACGGGTACTCGTGACTTCTCACAAGTAGTTGATACTGTACGTACAGTGATCGGTGCTGAAGGTGTACTTGATAACGATTGGTCTTGGGATGCAGCTGTAAACTTTGGCCGTAACGATTCAGTTGACCGTTTATCAAACCTACATAACATGGGTTCAATTCAAGATGATATCGAAAATGGCAGCTTCAACCCTCTAGACCAAGATTCTTGGGCATTAGAGAACATGAAAGATTACATCTACACTGAACAAAACACAGGTGGCAGCCAATTGTTCATGATCTCTGCATCAGTTGCAGGTGAGCTAATGGAAGTACCAGCTGGCTACGTAGGTTTTGCAGCAGGTGTTGAATCACGTTCAGAAAAAGCATGGTTTGTTCCAGATTCATTGACTTCTCAAGGTCTTGCAAATGATCCTAAAGTTGAAGCAACTGGCGGTTCTTTTGACGTAAACGAAGCATTTGTTGAAATCGCAGTACCATTATTAGCTGATAAATTCCTTGCTGAGCAAGTAGATTTAAGTGCAGCTATCCGTGCATTTGATTACAGTACATTTGGTAGTGATACAACTTGGAAACTTGGTTTAACTTGGAAAATGAATGATGAAATCATGTTCCGCGGTGTTGCATCTACAGCTTTCCGTGCACCAACAGTAAACGAGCTTTACTCAGGTGACTCACCATCTTATAACCAAATTACTTTCCCTGGTGCTCAAGATCAGGCTGAAGTAACTGTTGGTGGTAATGATCAACTTACACCAGAAGAAGCTGATACTTTAACTGCTGGTTTAGTATATGAGCCAAGCTGGTTTGACGGTCTTTCAATGACAGTTGATTACTACGATATTGCTATCACAAACTCAATTGGCACAATTGACAATCAGTACATCGTTGATAACTGTTTAGATGCAAATACTGGTAATAAGATCAATGAAAATACTGAAATTTGTAAATCAGCGGATATTGAATTCAACCAATCGACAGGTCGTATTGCGTTCAATAACCAACTACAAAATGTTGGTTCTGAAACAACTAAAGGTATTGATTTAAACCTAACTTACAAATTTGAAGCTGCAGGTCTTGATTGGTCAACTGCATTAGATACAAGCTTCCTAACAGAGTCTTCAATTGTTGATGTTGAAGGTAACGAAACTGATTATTCAGGTACTATCACTGCAAACTCTGGCGGTTTCGCTGATGTTAAATCTAACCTAACTGTTTCTGTTCGTGGAAAAGATTGGGATGCTAGCTACAAAATACGCTACATTGCTGGTATGGACAGTTTCACTTGTTTAGAAAACCCAAGTGATTGTTACGCACCAACAGTACCATCTATGGTTTACCATGATATGAGTGGTTCATATATGATGAGTGAAACAGTGACTGTTGCAGCAGGTATCAATAACTTGTTTGATAAAGAGCCGCCGTACTTCACGGGTAACCAAGATTCAAACACTAGCCCTTATACTTATGACGTATTAGGCCGTTACTTACATGCAAGTGTAAATGTTAAATTCTAATTCAACCAATTAGATCAAAAAGGCGACTCATTGAGTCGCCTTTTTTTTGTTATTTAATAACAGCCATTTTAAATGGTAGTTATAAATTAAAATTAATCTTCTACTTTGTTTTCTTCAGTTTCTTGAGCTGCAATCTTTTCACGTTCTGCTTTAGATACATAAGCAGGTTTGTTGCTTGTGTGTAGTTTAGATTTGAATTTCTTCAGTTTTTTCTTAAAAATACCGTTTATTTTTTTCTGTCTGTTCATTGTTTATCTCATTCTTACAAATTTCTATATGCGTATTGTAAATGCAAAGCTTAAAATAACAAAGTAAAGCCCCATTTTAATTGAAATGTACCTCCTATATAGCCTGTATTCTTGCTTGATTAGTGCTTATATTGTAAGGTGCACCTCCTTAACGCTTTGGCGTATTTTATTATGATAAGAGTGAATTTATGAGCTTTACCAAATTGGGTTTATCTGCCCCTATTTTAACAGCGGTCAGTGAACAAGGTTATGACACCCCAACACCCATTCAGGAAAAAGCAATACCTGCGATAATTGAAGGCCGAGACATCATGGCCGCAGCACAAACAGGTACAGGTAAAACTGCAGGATTCACTTTACCCTTATTAGAAAAATTATCAAAAGGTCAAAAAGCTGGCCCAAATCAGGCTAGGGCACTTATCTTAGCACCAACAAGAGAGCTTGCTGCTCAGGTTGCTGAGAGTGTTGAGCTGTACAGCAAAAACTTGCCTTTAACTTCAACTGTTGTTTTTGGTGGTGTTAAAATTAACCCACAAATGATGCGACTTCGTAAAGGCGTAGATGTATTAGTAGCAACACCGGGTCGATTAATTGATTTAATGGGCCAAGGTGCTGTTAAATTTAAAAACCTTGAAGTATTAGTGTTAGATGAAGCAGACCGTATGCTAGATATGGGCTTTATTCATGATATTAAACGCATTCTTAAAACGCTGCCTGCTAAACGCCAAAATTTAATGTTTTCAGCTACTTTTTCTGATGATATTCGTCAATTAGCAAAAGGTTTGATCCACAATCCTGTTGAAGTATCAGTAGAATCTAATAAAGCAGCTAAAACAATTGAACATTGGATTCATCCAGTAGATAAAACTAAAAAGCCAGCATTACTAACACACTTGATTGAAAAAAATAATTGGCGACAAGTATTAGTTTTCACGAGAACAAAGCATGGTGCGAATCGATTAGTTAAACAGTTAGACAAAAGCAAAATTGAAGCTGCAGCGATTCATGGTAATAAGAGCCAAAGTGCACGTACAAAAGCGCTTGCTGGGTTTAAAAGTGGTGAGATCCGTATTTTAGTGGCGACAGATATTGTTGCGCGTGGTTTAGATATCGATCAACTACCACAAGTTGTTAATTACGATTTACCTAATGTTTCAGAAGATTATGTTCATAGAATAGGGCGTACTGGGCGTGCTGGTGCAAGTGGTGAAGCCATCTCATTGGTTACTGCTGATGACCTTAAAGAATTATCTGATATTGAGCGCTTAACGCAAAAGTTATTACGCCGTGAAATTGTTGAAGGGTTTGAACCAATTAATAAAGTGCCTGAAACAACTTTAAATATGAAACCTATCAAGGCAAAAAAACCTAAAAAGCCAAAGCAAAACAAACCGGGTGATAATCAAGGCGAACACAAAGCAAAACGTCGCAATGGAGATAAAACTTCACAAGCAACAAAAAAGCGTTCTTCTGGACATAAAGCGCAATCAAAGAAAAGTACAGATAACAAAAGTGCTTCACAAGATGTATGGAAGAACAGTGCTAAAAAGCATAAGTAACATAGCGTAATTAAATTTTGAGTATTAAAAAGGCTTGATGCAAAACATCAAGCCTTTATTGTTTCTTAGAAGCTAGAAGCTAGAAGCTAGAAGCTAGAAGCTAGAAGCTACCTTTCTAACTCACCACGCAAATTATCTTGCATTAAGTGCCTGATAGTTTCAGTTTCAAGGTTTTGACTTAATAAATAGTGAAGTTTAGTTAAACACGCCTCTAGTGTCATATCATAACCACTGATCACACCTACATTTAATAATGCATTACCTGTTGCATAACCGCCCATGTTGACACTGCCTTTTAAACATTGTGTTAGGTTAACAATCACCACGCCACGGTTGCTCGCGTCTTCTAAAAGCTTTAAAAATTCAGGTTCTTGTGGTGCATTACCTACACCAAAACTTAATAGTACTAATGCTTTTAGCTTGCCATTTAATATACTTTGAATAACATCATTACTGATCCCTGGATATAAATGTAAAACACCAATATTTTGTGGTGTAATCGAACACACATCAAGTTCATTTTCGATATAAGGGCTTAAAGTACCTTTGACCAATTCGATGTTAATACCAGATAGTGCAAGCGGCTCTAAATTGGGTGAACCAAAGGCATTAAAGCCATCAGCATGAACTTTAGTTGCACGATTACCCCTAAATAACTGATTATTAAAAAACAAACTGACTTCGGCAATAGGGTAGTTAGCTGCTAAAAACATTGCATTGAGCAGGTTAACTTGACCATCAGATCGTAATTGTGAAAGTGGTATTTGTGAACCTGTTACAATTACTGGCTTAGTTAAATTTTCGAACATAAATGATAATGCAGCTGCGGTATACGCCATGGTATCTGTACCATGTAATACAACAAAACCATCATAATCTTGATATTTACTTTTAATATCGTCAGCTATCATTTGCCAATGAGCAGGAGACATATCTGATGAGTCAATCAATGGCTGGTATTCATGAATATCAAATAAAGGCATTTCATCACGATTAAACTCTGCACTCGCTTTAACAGTTTCAGTGAGATAACCATCAGCAGGAATATATCCCCTTGCTGACTTCTTCATACCGATAGTACCGCCCGTGTAGGCAATATAAATACGTTTTCTTTTCATAGATTGCTCAAAAATAAATGTTGGATTTGATTGTGTCTAAGTTATTTATTGAAACAAAAAGCCCAGTAAATTACTGGGCTCTTTATATACTTAATATCCTATTAGCTCAAGTAAATGAGCAAAAATATTACTGAATATTACAAACTAAACAACGTGCATATACTGCATTAGGATCGTTGTAATCTTTTAGAGAACTTACTTCTGACTGAAGTTTGTAAATAACAGAATTAATTTGGCTTTGTAGGCCCGCTTCAAATACATCTTTATTTTGATCTATTTCTAAAAAGCTTTGAACATGTGCATTGCTTAATAACTCTTGAATGAATTTATCTTTAGTTGATAAATCTTGCTCAACAGTGATTACATCATAATATTCAAGGCTAGCAAGTTTAGCTGCAGCTTCAATTGCATCTTGTTTGTTACCTAGCTTATCAACCAATCCAAGCTCTTTAGCTTTACTGGCAATCCATACTCGGCCTTGTGCGATTGCATCAACTTCTTCAATTGTTAAACCGCGTGCTTCTGCTACGATAGTTAAAAATCTTTCGTAACCACGTTCGATGCTCATCTGAATCATTTCACCAAGTTGTGGGTTTAATTCTCTCATAGGAGAAAATCCAGCCATTTCAGTTGTTGAAACACCATCAGAGTAAACACCTAATTTAGCCAGTGATTTATCAAATGTCATTACTGTACCAAAAATACCAATAGAGCCTGTGATGGTACTTGGTGCTGCCCAAATTTCATTGGCAGCAGATGCAATCCAATAACCGCCAGATGCTGCAACTGAACTCATTGACGCGATAACTGGCTTACCTGCATCTTTTAATGCTAAAACTTCAGCACGAATCACTTCTGATGCGAACATACTACCGCCACCAGAGTCGATGCGTAATACAACCGCTTTTACTTTTTCGTCTAGGCGAGCTTTGCGAAGTAGCGCAGCAGTAGAGTCGCCACCAATTTGACCAGCTTTACGTTTACCATCGACAATGTTGCCTTTAGCAACAACAACCGCTACTTTTTCAGTTAATGGGTTAACAAAAGGGATAGGAGGCTTAATTATTGATAAGTAATCTTTAAGTGAGATGCGTTTAAAGCTTTTACCTTTTACATCTTTACCAACTAAGGCGATAAGTTGTTGACGAACTTCTTCTTTCGTTTTTAAAGAATCAACCCAACCGTTATCTAATGCGTATTGACCTGAGTCACCTTTGGCTGTTTTAAATTTAACTAAAAAGTCATCCATCTTCTCATCAAAGTTTTCAACATCAAATCCACGCAGTGTCGCAATATCTGTTTTATATTCAAACCATAACGCACCCAACCAAGCTTGTGCTGAAGATTTCGCAGGCTCTGACATATCATTTCTAATAAAAGGTTCTACTGCTGACTTATAAGTACCTACACGGAAAATATGTTGAGTAACAGACAATTTTTCAATTGCATCTTTAAAGTACATTGGATACATAGCGTAACCTTCAACACCCATCCAACCGTAAGGGTGCATAGACACTTCATTTGCGTGTGCAGCTAAATAATACTGAGCTTGAGAGTAATAATCGCCTGTAGCGATGATTTGCTTTTCAGTTGCTTTAAATCTGTTTAAAGCATTACTGACTTCTTTTAATTTATTTAAATGGGCGTTACGCATGTTACGTAAATCAAGCACCATTACTTTAATACGATCATCTGTTGCAGCGCTATCTATTACGTCTATGATATCGTCTAGTAGAATTTCTGGTGGCTCATCGCTTTTACCCATAGAGTCACTAACAGCAGCCTCAAATGGGTCTACATATGTTTTTTGTTCAACTATTAAACCAGAGATGTTTAATACCAATGCAGAGCCTGGCTCAACAATAATTTCATCTTCATCTGATCCTGCTGCAACTATGACTGCAATTACGATAAATAAAAATAAAAAATTTACTATGAGTCTTCTGGAAAAATTTAATGTATCCCACAGCCCAATAAAAAACTTCTTAATCAAAATTAAATCCTTAAATGATGAGTATTTACAAAATGTAAAGCTATATTTCATATAGTACCGTATTTCTTAGACAAACTTAAATTAAAATAGTTACGAATTGTTTATCTTGAAAAAAGTGATAAAAATCGTTAATGTGCAATCAGGTATGACCAGTTAGAAGAAGCGAAATGTTAGAACAAAAACTAAAATTAAAAAATAATGAGCTTAAAAATCGTTTAGTAATGGGGTCTATGCACACCGGGTTAGAAGAAGGTTTGCGTAACCACAGTAAATTACGTGCCTTTTACGAAGCCCGTGCAAAAGGTGGTGTTGGACTTATAATCACTGGGGGTTATAGCCCGAACTTGAGAGGCAAGTTAACTCCGTTTTCATCATCTTTCAATTCTTGGATAGATGTACTAAAACATAAATCTATTACACAAGCTGTTCATAAACACGATGGTAAAATTTGTTTGCAGTTATTACATGCAGGTCGTTATGCATACCATCCGTTAAATACTGCACCAAGTGCAATAAAGGCGCCAATCAATCCATTTAAACCAAAAGAAATGTCCCATAGCGCGATTAAGTCTACGATTAAATCATTTGCACGCTCAGCTTTATTAGCCGAAAAAGCGGGATATGATGGTGTAGAAATAATGGGTTCAGAAGGATATTTGATTAATGAATTTATGGCACCTCGTACAAATAAAAGAAAAGATGAATGGGGTGGTACACCAGAAAATCGGATGCGATTTGCATGTGAAGTTGTAAAAGCAGTCCGCAGTGTAGTTTCACAAAAATTTATGATAGTTTTTAGACTTTCAATGTTAGATTTAGTGGATGATGGCTCAAGCATAGATGAGGTTGAACAACAAGCTAAGTCACTTGAAAAAGCGGGCGTTGATATATTTAATACTGGTATAGGTTGGCATGAAGCACGCGTTCCAACAATAGCAAGTATGGTACCGCAAGGCGCATTTAAGCGCTCATCAGAACAACTAAAAAATATGGTGTCTGTTCCTGTTATTGCAGTCAATCGGATAAATACCCCTGATATTGCAAACCAAATATTAAATGATAATCAAGCTGACTTAATTTCTATGGCAAGGCCATTATTAGCCGATCCAGATTTTTTTATTAAATACCAACAAAAACAAAGCGATAATATTAATATATGCATAGCTTGTAATCAGGGCTGTTTAGATAATGTATTTAAAGGTAAAAGAGCCACTTGTTTAGTTAATCCACAAGCTGGATATGAATTAGAGTACGCAATAGAAAAAGCACCTAAATCTAAAAACGTATTAGTTGTTGGCGCAGGACCTGCTGGTATGGCATGTGCGTGTTACTTAGCACAGCGAGGCCATAAAGTAACTTTAATTGAAAAGTCATCAGGTATGGGGGGCCAATTTAACTTGGCAATGCGTGTACCTGGTAAAGAAGACTTTAATTACACTTTAACTTACTTTAAAAGTGAACTTGCTAGGCTAAACGTTAATATTGAACTCAATACTGCTTTTGATTCAGAGATGAAATCAAATTATGATGATATCGTTTTTTCTACAGGCGTTAGCCCAAGAATTACAAATATAACATGTAGCGATGATAAACGTGTATTAGCTTACGATGAAGTCATTCGTGGTGAAGTAAAAATAGGCAAACGTGTTGCGATACTGGGTGCTGGTGGTATTGGCTTTGATATGGTGGCTTTTTTAGCTGAATCTGCAAATAAATCAATTGATGAGTTTCAAACCCAGTGGGGCATAGAAGTTGAACAATCAAATCATCAAGCACAAGATAAACTGTATATGTTAAAACGTAGCCCTGGTCGTTTTGGTTCTGAGCTGGGCAAAACAACAGGTTGGATCCACCGTAGTGTTGCCAAACAGCAAAAAGTTGAACAAATATCAGGATGTTCATATGTAAGCTTTAGTAATAAAGGCTTAGAAATAAAAGAAAATGAAACAACCCGTTTTCTTGATGTTGATACTGTGATTGCGTGTATTGGCCAAGTATCAAATACACAAAACTATGATGCAGAAAAAGAAAGTTCAAACGTACATGTGATCGGCGGTGCTAAATTAGCACAAGCAATAGATGCAAAACGCGCTATCTTTGAAGCATTAGAACTTGCACGGCGTATTTAATTCTTTATAAAAATGTATTTTACACTCAAAGCCCACTAATATTTAGTGGGCTTCTTTTATTTATAATTTGAAATAAATAATGAATAACCTTGGTCTTGGTAAATAGTCGTTACATCAGTAAGAGAAAAAATAAGGTTTCTAATATGCTTCAAAAACTATTTCAATTTTATAATGCCAGTATAGATAAAACACAAATTGCATCGGGTCTAGCGCCGCTGCTTTTCAGACTGATTTTAGCACCAGTGATGATCATTGCAGGTTTTAATAAATTAGGAATAAGCGGCGAATGGAACGGATTAATTAATGCGATTTTGGCTGATGCAAATGTCGTTACATGGTTTGGTAATAGTGAGTGGGGTTTGGGGTTACCCTTTCCTGATTTATTAGCCTTTTTAGCTGGATGGAGTGAGTTTTTAGGAGGTTGGTTTTTACTGATCGGTTTATTTACCAGGGTTACGGCAATTCCATTAATGTTTACCATGTTCATCGCTGCAACAACAGTTCATTGGGATAATGGTTGGTTTGCTGTAACGCCTACTAACCCAGATACAAGTGCAGCTAAAGTATTAACTTGGCTTGAGATCCCAGGGGCTGAGAAAAGCTTACAAAATAGTATAGATACAAAAGAGCGTTTAGATAAAATTAAAGAAATTGTTGAGGAAAATGGTTTCACTGAATATTTATATGAAACAGGCAGACCGGTCATTTTAAATAACGGTATAGAATTTTCTTTCACTTACTTTGTGATGTTATTAAGTTTATTTTTTACAGGTGGTGGCCGCATAACGAGTGTTGATTATTGGCTTACTCGTAATAACAAAGCAGCGAAATAACTGCATAATTTAGTTTAACTTTGTTATTCTCATATTAATTCAAATAAAATTAGTGTGAAATAACAAAGTTATGAATGCAATAGATCTCCTTTTAAACCGCCAATCAGATAGTAAACTACAAGCACCAGGTCCTACAAAAGAACAATTAAGCATTATTCAACAAGCTGCATTAAAAGTGCCTGATCATGGTGCTTTAAAACCATGGAAATTTATCATTGTTGAAGGTGAAAAACGCCATAAATTGGGTGAAATATACTACCAATCAGCTATTAAAAATTTAAACCCTGAAAATCCAGTTGACGCTAAAGCGATTGAAAGGTCAAAAGAAATGCCATTACGTGCGCCTATGATCATCATCGCCATCGCTAAATACACCGAACATGCAAAAGTCCCTCGTATTGAACAAGTTCAGTCAGCAGGCTGTGCTGTAATGGCAATGCAACAAGCTGCATATGCGCAAGGCCTTGCGGGTGTTTGGAGAACAGGTTCATATGCAAGTTGTGAACATGTTAAAGCTGCCCTTGATTTAAATGAGCTCGATGAAATTGTAGGTTACTTATATTTAGGTAGCGCCACTAACGATTTTGTTAAGCCTCATAGACATGACATAAATGAATTTTTCTCAGAGTTAAAATAACTGAATTGTTGATCAATAAGGACATAAATTTAAGGTTACTTGATTTCATATTTTATCCATATTTATTATGTAACCTTGCGTTGTTATAAGGCATCTAAATATTAATTGATGAATTTTAAATGTCATGTTCATATCAAAAGCAGTCTTTACGCTAGTATGATCAAGGCTCTTGATATTAAAATCAAAAAAATAATAAAAAGAAGAAGTATATAATGAAAATTATTAAATCTCATATTCTGATGGGACTGATCTTTGCAACCATAGTATATTTGCTTGGCAATGCTTTTGAACTTACTCATGAAATTACTTTAACACTCACAATTACCAGTTTAACAGGATATTGGTGGGTAACAGAAGCATTACCAATCCCACTCACTTCATTATTACCTATCGCCTCTTTTCCATTGGTAGGGGTTTTAACGCATAAACAAGCCGCTAGTTCGATTGGTAGCCATGTCATTTTATTATTAATGGGGGCATTTATGCTTGCAGTTGCGATAGAGCAATCACAAGTGCATAAACGCATTGCATTTATGATCATAAATAAAATAGGCGGGGGCAGTGCCTCAAAGATTCTGTTTGCCATTATGACAACAAGTGCAGTGTTATCTATGTGGATTTCAAATACAGCAACTGTCGTTGCTTTATTACCTGTGGTAATTGCATTGTGTGCCAATACAGATAATACCAAGTTTAAAATTGCTCTTTTATTAGGACTTGCTTATTCCGCATCTATAGGCGGCATAGGTACAATTATAGGCACACCGCCAAACTTAATATTTTCATCTGTATATGAGCAGTTTGCACAAAAAGAATATGGCTTTATAAGTTGGATGAAAATAGCTGTGCCTATTGTTGTTATTTCAATCCCACTCGCCGCGCTTTGGCTAGGTCGTAATATCAAACTTAATGCTGCAATAGAATTACCAGAAATGGGAAAGTGGCAAGTAGCTGAAAAACGTGTATTAATAATCTTTGGATTAGTGGCACTTGCTTGGATTTTTAGAAAAGAACCTTTTGGTGGATGGTCTGGCATTATAGGTAATACTACCATTGGTGATTCGAGCATTGCACTTTTAGGTGTGATAGCGATGGCTTTAACACCAAATGGTAAAGGTAAGAAACTACTTGAGTGGGAAAAAGCAAAAGATATCCCGTGGGGAATGTTATTACTGTTTGCTGGTGGTATCTGTATTGCTAAAGCATTTGTAAGCAGTGGTTTAAGTGAAATGCTCGGTCAATTCTTAGTAAGTCTAGGTACATTACCTTTATTGCTTATGTTGTTTGCATTATGTATATCTGTTTCCTTTTTAACTGAAATTACATCTAATACAGCAACGGCAACATTGCTTATGCCAGTGATCGCATCAGCAGCAATAGCTTTAGGTTTACCCATAGAGTTATTAATGATTCCAGTAGTAATAAGTTGTTCTTGTGCGTTTTGTTTACCTGTCGCCACTGCACCTAATTCCATCGTCTTTGCTACAGGCGAAATAAAGGTGATTGACATGGTAAAACAAGGTGCAATATTAAATGTTTTATTAGCTATTATCATTAGCTTAGTGTGTTTCTATTTATTAGGAAAATAAATAAGGGGAACATACAAAAAAACACCAGTTTGATGGTTTTTTATTCTTGTTATTTTTGGTATGGTTATTAAGTACAAAGCAAAATAGCTTTGACATAATTTTAACTAAAACAATAATAAGAATAAAAAAGAGGCCCGCGAAAGTGAATCATTTATTTTATCGCGAAAAAGAAACTTGGTGGCAATGGTTAATTTGGGGTGTATTAGGTGCTTTAGTAACTTACTACATTGCTACAACAACACAAAGTGAAGAGTATATTTTTGGCTCTTTATTTGGCGTAATAACTTTATTAACTTGGCGAATGCATTTTACAAAAAGGTTTAGTTTTATACGCGCGTTTAAAATTAGTTTCTTTGTATTTAGCTTTAGCAGTATGCCATTAATATTAACTAAACCAATAAAACAAATTATCTTTGGTGATGTTGATTTAGCTTTTGGTTTATTATTTTCTGCAGTAGCAGGCATAATTTTGAGTTTAGTAAGTTCATTTATTGCTAAATCCCCAAAACAATATTATTAACAGCTGTTTTTATAGACTTAATGATCTAAAAAACAGCAGTTAAAATAAAATGATAAATTAGTGCTTTACAATAATATATTAACTGACTATTATGCGCCCACAGCGGAGAGATGGCAGAGTGGTCGAATGCACCGGTCTTGAAAACCGGCATGGGTTTATAGCCCATCTAGGGTTCAAATCCCTATCTCTCCGCCACTTAATTTATATAAAAAAGCCTAATCATTGATTAGGCTTTTTTATTGCATGAAATTTAATACTTATAACGTGTTTATAGTACAGTTCATATTTAAGGGTTTAAATCCCACTCTCTGTGTCACTTAATTCTTAAAAAAAACTTAGTTTATACTAAGCTTTTCTTATACCTGTAATTTAATGATTATTAGGTTTATAGCACAGTTCAAATTCAAGGGTTCAAATCCTTATCTTTGCGCCACTTAATTTATATAAAAAAGCCTAATCATTGATTAGGCTTTTTTATTGCATTAAATTTAATATTTATAACGTGTTTATAGTACAGTTCATATTTCAATCTTTCCGCCACTTAATTTTTATCATCTGAATAATAAAAAATAAAGCCAAGTTTGTACCGTATTCTTAAAGAGTAAATCTAATATCCTGATTTATGTAGCGCTTATTTATGTACAATGATAATGATTTAATCATTTTATAAAACTTCTTCATAGTATAAAAATCAGATAAACAGTTATTTAGAATTGTGAAAAGTTATAGCTAACTAGCCTATTTATACACAACTTTAATAGATAAGAAGTTAATTATTTAATTTCACTTTTATGTCTAAAAATAATGCATAATTTTCATTTTATACTACTCATATATTTATTTCATTTTTGTAATATTTTCTATTGTAAAGCATCTAATTTTTCTGTAATTTGTTGGCTTGTTATCAGGAAGAAAACGAGGGATATATGATCGACTATTATAAAAAGAAAAGTGCCGAGTATTATGAAAGAGCCCGTGTCGCATTGGAAAATAATGAAGAATATGAAAGGTTTATCAATGAAGCACAAACATACGATAAAAGAATTGAAGAATTAGAATCAATAGAATAAAATTTAACAATATCAATTAAATAAGGGCGCTATTAGCGCCCTTTATTTTTATATGTGAAGACAGATAAGCTTATAATATTAAAATTAGTAGGAAATAACTTTAAATGGAACAAACTGTACGGATCGGTGTTGGTGTCATTATTTTTAAAGAAAATAAAATACTTTTAGGTGAAAGAATAGGTGCACATGGTGCTAATACTTGGGCTACACCAGGAGGCCATTTAGAAGTAGGTGAAAGTATAGAGGAATGTGCAAAAAGAGAAGGATTAGAAGAAACGGGTTTAAATTTAAAGTCTATTAAAAAACTTGGTTTTACGAATGATATATTTGCAAATGAAAATAAGCATTATGTAACGCTTTTCGTTTGTGCTAACGACTTTAGTGGAGAAGTTGAAGTTAAAGAACCAAATAAATGCAAACAATGGCAATGGTTTGAATTAAATGAACTACCTAAACCATTATTCATGCCTCTTATAAACTTTATTAAAGAACATCCTGATTTACGTATTAAAAATAATTAATTTTAACAGAGATTATATTGAAAAATTTATTCGATAATTATACTAGTGCATTTAATCACTTAGATAGTACCGCGATAGCTGATAATTATGTCATTCCTTGTGCCATAAATGATTCTGATGGCAAACAAGTGTATACATCCTATGAGTATTTAAAAGAAAAATTTACCGTTAACATGGAATCTTTAAAAACTTTAGGATACCAATCAGCAAAATACAAAATCATAAAAACTATGCCAATGGGAGAAGGTGCTACAGCTGTTGATATCTCCTGGCGAGTGTACACGACAGCATCAAATATAGAGTTTAAATGTTTATATATTTGCCACTTAACTGATTTGGGTTGGAAAATTTTTAGTGCTAATGTTTATTTAGATTAGCCAGAATCAATCTAATTATTGATTTCTTTTCCCTAAAGCCAATGACAAAGTGTATTCATTTGGTGCGTACTTTACAAAAATGGCTCACTTGAGCCATAAAAGCTCTCTCGTTAATGATTAACTCACTGATAATTGGTAATATTTATTTTGTAGTGTTATCTGCTACTAAGAGTAGCTTTAGAATTAAAACAAACATGATTAGAGAGAGAATAGATAAATAAAATAGAGAAATCACCCTGAGATTTTTATCTGAGCCTCAAGATGTTAATTTTGGTGGCAAAGTACATGGCGGTGTTGTTATGAAGTGGATAGATTTAGCAGCTTATACCTGTGCTGCAGGTTTGAGTAGTTGATATTGTGTTACCGCATATGCTGGTGGTATTCGTTTTGTAGCTCCAAAACATGTTGGTAGTTCAGTCGAAGTAGTCACTAAAGTTATTTACACGGGTAATTCTTCTATGCATATTGCCTTAGAAGTTATTGCATGCAATCCAAAATCATTAAATCATAGGTTAACAACTCATTGCATCGTAATCATGGTTGCAGTGGATCAAAATGGACTATCTGAAAGGGTACCGCAATGGCAGCCGCAAAGTCATATTGATAAACAGCAGTACGAAGCAGCTATAAAATTAATGGAAATGCGAAAACAAATCGGCGAAGAATTCAGATATTTATAAAATGAGTTTTTATAAACTTAGAAATCAGGATCTATATTTACTTTGCAAAACAACACTCTTTAAAATTAAAATACTACCTCCTATTTATGATTTCAAACTTTAATAATTTAAGTTTATTTAATGGCATATTGTTATACCTTTTAGCTTGTTTAGGAGAGCACCAATCTTTAACGACATCAATTGAAGACTCTGTGTAATTTGCAACTGTTAATTGTGTTAAAGGAACGTATGCCATTAGATCTTTTAGCTCATCATTTGTATTCATTTCGAATTCCTTTTAGTGATTTTTTAAATATATAAACAAGGTTTTCATTATACTGTATTTTTATACAGTATCTAGTGTAATATATAAAAATATTAAGTCACGTGCTACATATATCATTTGAATATTTATTATTGATGACAATTGGAATTTTTAAAGGAAATCGTTGTATTTTTTTTGCTAATTTTAAATCGCATTTTAAGATAAATCATTAACTAGAGTTAATGATTGCCATAATCGACTGATAAATAATAATTACATAAAGTATTTGAGCGCATGTAAAGTCTAGCGTAAAATCCCTATTTTTATGTTCTAGGGTCAACAGAGTTAAATGCAAAATAAAATGAGTATTAAATTATTGCTTTGGACTGCTTTTAGCGTCTTTTATTATTTGGGTTTTACCAATGTTTTTAAAATGATAGATGATTCTATTGCTCAAAATCCAGGTGCTCAATTTTATAGTTTAATTTATATCGCACTAATAGCGCATTTAATAAATAAGTATGAAAAGCAATATCCAAGAATATGTAGTTGGTTTGTATCAGTATTAGGCTTAGGTTTAATGAGTATTATTGTATTACTTAAACAAAATCAGCCATTAGATACTGTTTATTCATTCTTTTATTTATCTCTATATGTCGCATTGCCTATTTGTTATGAGTTAATTCGTTTCTTCGCTAAAAAAATGCCGATTAATTCTGAACAAAAGAAATAAAAATGATAAAATCCTGAAATAATGTAAAGTGATTACATTATTTTTTTATAAATACTTTTAAAGGTTATTTGAAAAGTTATGTCTGAAAAATTTAAAGTAAATGCTGATAAAGCAAGCTACGGTATTGGTTTACAAATGGGTGAGCAACTTAAAGGTAACCCGTTCGAAGGTTTAAACCTTAATCTTGTTTTTGAAGGCATGAAAGATGCTTTCACTGGTGGTGAATTCCAAGTAGAAATTCCTGAAATTCAAGCTGCTTTCGAAGAAATCAATGCTGAAATTCAAAAACGTCGTGATAGCGAAGCTAAAGAATTAGCAGCTGAAGGTAATGCATATTTAGAAGATAATGCTAAACGTTCTGAAATCACAGTTACTGAGTCTGGTTTACAGTACGAAATCTTAACGGCTGGTGAAGGTGAAATCCCAACTGCTGAATCTACAGTACGTACTCATTACCACGGTTCTTTAATCAACGGTACTGTTTTTGATAGTTCAGTTGAACGTGGCGAACCTGCTGAGTTCCCAGTAAGTGGTGTTATCAAAGGTTG
Organism: Pseudoalteromonas sp. C2R02; assembly: GCF_018860845.1. NCBI lineage: Bacteria > Pseudomonadati > Pseudomonadota > Gammaproteobacteria > Alteromonadales > Pseudoalteromonadaceae > Pseudoalteromonas > Pseudoalteromonas sp. C2R02. The sequence goes on from NZ_JAHKQC010000028.1 coordinate 79,641, forward strand.
GACTGAAGCATTACAAATCATGCCAGTTGGTTCAAAGTGGCGTTTACACATTCCACAAGATTTAGCATACGGTGAACGTGGTGCAGGCGCTTCAATCGCTCCTTACTCTACGCTTATCTTCGATATCGAGTTACTTGAAATCGTTTAATTATCTTTTTATTTCAAAGATAATAAAAACCCCGCTAAATGCGGGGTTTTTTGTATCTACTGTGCTTTATAAGACCTTAGAAATAACCCCTAATACCTAAAGTAAAGTTTCGACCTGGAAGCGGTGCTTGCTCCTTAATAAATGAATTATGTACAAAGCCTAATTCATCAGTTAGGTTATTTGCTCTGATAAATAAAGTACTATCAGTTCCTAAAGCTTCTAAATAATAGCTAAAACTAAAATCAACTAAAGTATACGCATCAGTTTTAGTTTCATATTGTGCAAGTTTATCTTGCGTTAAATGATGAGTCACAGTCATATCAAAATCCCAGTTTTGATGTTGAAATTCAAAGCTACTGCCAATTTTATTAGAAGGTGTTCTTGGGATATAAGAACCATCATCTAATTTAGCAGTGATTGAATCAGCAAATACTTTTACCATCATACTGTGATTTATTTTATAGTGAGAATCTATTTCAAAACCGTATAACTTAGCGTCTGCAGTATTAAACTGATAAACCTTTAAACCTTCCTCATGCTCATCTTCATGGCCTTCATGGCCTTCATGATCGTCATGTTCCTCATGATCTTCGTGGCCATCTTTAACTAGTTCATGAGTATGCTCATCAAGAACAAAACCAGTATTTTGTTGATGGTAATAGTCATTTATATCGTTATAGAATAAATTAGCTGTAAAACCAAAATTACCTTTAAATTTTCTAAAAGTGATATCAATATTATTTGCAGTTTCTTGCTTTAAATCTTCAGGCTCAAAATGGATTTCTGTATGACCATCAGCTTCTGTTTCAATCTCATATGCAGCACCTAAATCGAAAGTGCCTGTAGCGATATGAATACCGTTAGATAATAACTCAGCAGAAGAGGGCGCTCTTTGAGAGTGAGTTAAACTGACTGATGCAGAGTAACCATCGGCAAAATTATAAACCGAACCAGCAGAAAAACTGAAATTGGTAAATGATTCAGAGAAACTCTCTTCACCATGATGTGCTTCTTCACCGTGATCTTCGTCATGGTCGTGCTCATCATCATGATGACCTGTCTCTAAATCATCTGCTGTTAGAGTATAATCTTCAAATCGCGCGCCTAATTCAATTGTGACATCGTTAAACTTGCGTTCTTCAAGCAGAAATAATGCATATTGCTCAGTCTCTGAAGCTGGTGTAAACGCTTCTTCGCCAACTGCTTCATAATCAGAATGTAAACTATGGAAACCTAAAACACCATGCCATTTGTTAATAGTGTGCTCAACTGTAATACGTGATTCTAGGCTGTCATTTTTGAATAATGTGCCAACTTCACCACTTTCTATTTCAGCATGCTGGTAATCAGTGTAACCAAATTTTGCTTCTACTTTTTCGATGATATCGTGATGCGGTGTCCAAATAAACAATGCTTGAGTACGTTCTTGTTTTAATCTAGCAAAAACATTGTGCTCTTCATGTTCATCTTCTTCGTGTTCATCTTCATGATCGTGCTCGTCTTCGTGATCATGTTCATCATCATGATCATCTTCGTGGCCATGATCGTGGTCGTGACCGGGAATACCATAATCAGAATCTAATTTACTGTAAGAAAACCCTGCTGTAAAATGGTCACCAATATAGCTAGTACCGAAATTGAAGGTAGTTGCTTCTAAAAACGTATTTTCGATTTCAGATAAAACTTCCTGATCACCATCTTCATGTTCGAATGAAAAATCTGGTGTTTGTGTATTATCGCTATTACGATTTGAAGCATCAAAATGCACGTTGAAGCCAGATTGGCCACCTTTTAATACAAAAGCTTGTGTTTGTGCATTTGAACCTGAATCATATCTAATATCAAACCCACCAGAAATATCTTCTAGCTGAGTTGTAGGAATACGCTCATCTACCACGTTAACAACACCGCCAATCGCACCAGAACCATACAATAATGTAACTGGGCCTCTAAGTACTTCAATTTGCTCAGCAGTCAGTGATTCAGTGGTAGTAGCGTGATCAGGACCAATACGAGAAGCATCACTTGTATCTAAACCGTTTTGCATTACTTTAACGCGAGGGCCATCCATACCACGAATAACTGGAGAAGAAGAAACTGGACCAAAATAAGTAGAGTTTACGCCTGGAATGCCTTTTAGTGTTTCACCTAAAGTCGCTTGTGATTTATTTTTAAGTTGCTCTCCAGTTAATACTGAAACAGGTGATACCATTTCCATATTGTTTTTATGTAAACCAGATGCGTAAACAACAACTGATTCGATAGCAGAAGCATCTAAAACAACACTTAAATTTGATTGTTCAAGGCTTACATCAATTCTTTTATCTAAATAATTATCCTTGCTGATGTGAAGCTGACCACTGGCATCTAGCTCAATGATGAATTCACCTTTATCATTGCTTAATACGCTTTGTTTTTTTCCGTGGTAATGAATCCGTGCATTACTAATAGGTTGGTTGTTATTGTCTAAAATTACACCAGATATTGGCGCAGCAATTGCATGACTACTTATTAAAGAAGTTAAAACAGCACTTGCTAATAATGACTTTTTCATTGAATTTAAACCTTAATGTTTTGTTATATTGTAACGCAGGCTGTATTTTAATTGTTACGTGATAATATATCAATGTAAGTTTGAAAATTATTAAGAGACTTCTCTGGTCTATACTATTAAGCATATACTAATATTTGGAGCACAGTGATGGCTGATAAGAGCAGATTATTTAAAGCACATATTGATGTTTCAGATATTGATCATCATAGATATGAACATAAAGACTTTACTTTGGCATTACTCCCAAATGAAGATACGACACATTTTTTATTAAAATTAATCGGTTATAGTTTATTACCTTTAAATGAAGCAAATATATATAGCCCCAAGGCGCATTCCTTTAATCCAGATGTAGGGATCCAATCATTAGACGAACATTTTGAAATATGGTTAGATGCGGGTTTTCCATCATTAAAACGAATCGATAAAGCGTCCCATAAGGCAGAACAGGTAATTATATTAACACCGACTTACAGTGAATGGTTGGATGAAAATATAAGTAAATTACGTTTGATTGAAAACTTGAAGCTTATTTCTTTAGATAATTGTTTTATCAATGAAATAGAAGACAACATTGAAAGGAAGTTAGATTGGTCGGTTGTATTAGACAATAAAAAAATTTCTATTTCAGATAATAACGGGTTTTATGAGACAAATTTAAACGAAATGGCATTAATATAATATTTAAGGTTTTTAAAAAAGGGAGTTTGTAAATCAACTTGAATATTGTAAGCATGCTATGTCATAAATATATGAAATATACATAGCATGAAGATAATTAATCGAGTTCTAATTCAACATCACCATCTGGTGTTGCGCAACATAGCAAAATTTCACCTGGGCGTATGAAGGCAATCGGCTCTATTTTATAATCAGTTTTACCTTTTACAAGCTTACAACGGCATGCACCGCAATAACCTTCACGGCAATGATAGTGTACTTCAACTTTTTGTTTTTCTAGGTAATCTAGTAGGGTGTTGTCAGAAAGCTTATCAAATTGCGAACCAATAAGCTTTCCATTAACAGATACTTTATCTGTCATTTATAAATTTATTCCTTATAAATCGAAATCATCAAAATCAGATACGTCAACAGCAGCATCTACTTGACCTACAAGGTAACTCGTTATCTCAGACTCTTGTGGCGCAACCTGAACATTATCACTTGATAAATAAGAGTTGATCCAAGGTAATGGATTACTTTTAACTTCGAAAGGTGCATCGTAGCCAATCGCTTGCATACGGTGATTACTGATGTATTCAACATATTGTTTTAAGATTTGAGCATTCAAGCCAATCATTGAGCCATCTTTAAATAAATAGTCAGCCCATTCTTTTTCTTGTTCAACAACATCTAAGAAAATTTGGCGACCTTCACTGTGTAACTCTTTACATATTTCAGTCATTTCCGGATCATCGTTGCCGTTCATCCAGTTATTTAAAATATGTTGTGTACCTGTAAGGTGTAAAGCTTCATCACGCGCAATTAATTTAATAATTTTTGCATTACCTTCGAGTAATTCACGTTCTGCAAATGCAAAGCTACATGCAAAGCTTACATAAAATCTAATCGCTTCAAGCGCGTTTACCGAACAAATCGCTAAAAATAAACGCTCTTTTAATTTACGTTTACTGACTTCAATTGATTTACCTTCAACTTCGTAAGTACCTTCACCTTGAGATTGTAATAACTGTGTTGTTAAAATTACGTCATCAAAATACCTAGCAATACTACTCGCACGTTTTAAAATTGCCGGGTTTACAACAATATCATCAAAAACTTCACCTGGATCAGTGAACAAGTTTCTTAAAATATGTGTATAAGAGCGAGAGTGAATCGTTTCACTGAATGCCCAAGTTTCAACCCAAGTTTCAATCTCTGGTAAAGATACTAACGGCAATAGTACAGCATTAACTGAACGTGCAGCCATACTATCTAATAATGTTTGATACTTTAAATTAGAGATGAAGATATGCTTTTCTGGATCTGATAGCCCTTGCCAATCAGATCTGTCTTTTGAAACATCAATTTCTTCTGGGCGCCAGAAAAACGATAATTGTTTTTCTATTAGCTTTTCAAAAGAAGCATGTTTTTGTATGTCATATCTAGAAACATTAACGCTGTTTCCCATAAACATAGGCTCAAGAAGGGCATTATTTGGGGTTTGGTTAAAAGTTGTATAAGTCATTTTAAAGGTACTTTTAATATTGAACGGTCAATGGATAGGTAAAAGCCGCAAATAATGCGGCTTAAACGTAATGGCTATATTTTACAAGCTCCGCCTGCACAACCATCATCTTCTTCTTCGATTATATCTTCTTGTGCATCAGCTGCACCATCACGGGTATTGTGATAATAAAGTGTTTTAACACCTAATTTATAAGCCGTTAATAAATCTTTTAATAGTAATTTAAGAGGTACTTTACCACCGTCAAATTTATTAGGATCATAGTTTGTATTTGCTGAGATAGTCTGGTCAATAAACTTCTGCATAATACCAACAAGTTGTAAATAACCATCGTTAGATGGGATATCCCATAATAATTCATAGTTATTTTTAAGACGTTTATATTCAGGAACAACTTGTTTCAATATACCGTCTTTACTTGCTTTGATGCTGATATGTCCACGTGGTGGCTCAATACCATTTGTTGCATTTGATATTTGTGATGATGTTTCAGACGGCATTAATGCAGAAACAGTTGAGTTACGCATACCATGTGTTTTGATGCTTTCACGTAAACCATCCCAATCTAAATGCAGTGCTTCATCACATACTTTATCAAGATCTTTTTTGTAAGTATCAATTGGCATGATACCTTGAGAATAAGTTGTTTCATTAAACTTAGGACAAGCACCTTTCTCTTTGGCTAATACATTTGATGCTTTCATCAAGTAGAATTGTAATGCTTCAAACGTTTTGTGGGTAAGGGCATTTGCACTACCATCAGAATATTTAACACCGTTTTTAGCTAAGTAATAAGCGTAGTTAATAACGCCTATACCTAACGTACGACGACCCATTGATGCATTTTTAGCAGCAGGAACAGGGTAGTCTTGATAATCTAATAAATCATCTAAAGCACGAACAGCTAATTCAGCAAGTTCTTCTAATTCATCTAAAGAATCAATTGCACCGAGATTTAGTGCTGATAATGTACATAAAGCGATTTCACCTTCTTCATCCATTACATGCTCTAATGGCTTAGTCGGTAATGCAATTTCCAAACATAAGTTAGATTGACGAATTGGTGCTACAGTCGAAATAAATGGGCTATGAGTATTACAATGGTCTACATTTTGTAAATAGATACGACCTGTGCTTGCACGTTCTTGAGCAAATACAGAGAATAATTCAATTGCTTTAATACGCTTTTTTCGAATAGAGTCATCTTGCTCATACTGAGTATACAGTTTTTCAAACTTTTCTTGATCTTCAAAGAAAGCATCATAAAGACCAGGTACATCTGATGGGCTAAATAATGTAATGTAATCATCTTTGATTAATCGGCTATACATTACTTTGTTAAATTGAACACCATAATCTAAATGTCTAACACGGTTATCTTCAACACCACGGTTATTTTTAAGAACGAGTAGGTTTTCAACTTCTAAATGCCAAAGCGGGTAGAATAAAGTTGCTGCACCACCACGAACACCGCCTTGCGAACAGCTTTTAACAGCTGTTTGGAAATGTTTGTAAAAAGGAATACAGCCTGTATGAAATGCTTCACCGTTTCTAATTGAACTACCTAAAGCACGAATTCGGCCTGCATTAATACCAATACCTGCACGTTGGCTTACATATTTAACGATACCTGAAGAGGTTGCATTAATTGAATCTAAGCTATCACCACATTCTATTAATACACAAGAGCTGAACTGTCTTGTTGGTGTACGAACACCCGCCATAATTGGCGTAGGTAAAGAAATCTTAAATGTAGAAACTGCATCATAAAAACGTTTAATGTAATCAAGGCGTGTTTCAACAGGATATTTAGCAAATAAACTTGCAGCTACTAAGATATATAAAAACTGTGCACTTTCATAAATTTCGCCTGTTACACGGTTTTGAACTAAATACTTACCTTCAAGCTGTTTTACTGCAGCATAGCTGAAATTCATATCACGGCTGTGATCTAAAAATTCATCTAATTGATCGATTTCGTTTTCTGTATAGTCAGCTAATAAATGTTCATCGTAACGGTTTTCAGAAACAAGTTTTACAATATGATCGTATAAGCGTGGTGGTTCAAATTTTCCATATGCTTTTTTACGAAGATGGAAAACTGCTAAACGTGCTGCAAGGTATTGATAGTCAGGAGTTTCTTTAGATATTAAATCAGCAGCTGATTTAATAATCGTTTCATGAATATCAGATGTGCGAATACCATCATAAAATTGAATATGTGACTTTAACTCAACTTGAGATACTGAAACATTGTCAAGACCCTCTGCGGCCCATTCTATAACACGATGGATCTTATCGAGATCAAGAGATTCCTTTATACCGTCACGTTTGCTCACAGATAGCTGTTGGTTCATAGTTTGCCTGAGTTCCTTGATTGTTGCCGAAAAATTCTCAACAAAAATTAAATATTGAAAGCTTTATTATTAGGTTTAAATTATCAGCAATATATAGCGTTGGCGCTTAAAAATACTGTTCACTGATAAATTGTAAGGGACAAGATAGAGGTCTACGGCATGATTTGCAAGGGACAGAATTAGCTGTAAATGTGGATAACTAGGGTATAGCTTTAACTGGTTAGTGTTTATTAACCTTTTATCTTTTGATTTATTAGAAATATCTAAAAATCAACTAAGATTTACATAAAAAAAATTATTTTATTTTTTTAAACTGTTTGTCTGCAAACTGAGCACGCTAGTGTTAATAATTGCAATTAACACAATATATAGTGTTCATTATTCAAACTTGTCACTATATATAGTTTGACTGCTTTGTAGACGTAAATTGAACAGATCTTAACTAGCATCTTAATTTGAAGGAATGATTAATTTATAAAGAAGATATTTTTGCATTGTAATTTCGCTATCATCTTCTTTGAATAAAGCATATGACTATAAATGATTTCTGTTATATTTATATGCAGTTATTTAACTAAACGTATTTTCTAAAGGTTAATGTTTGTACGATAGCAAATCGTACAAACATTGATGAAAATATAAACTAATTACTCGGGCTTATGAAGGAGTAATGGTTTTCGATTTCATATCTAATGTTACAATCCTCTACATTCGAAAAAGATAATACCTGTAGAATTATTATGTAAGCTTTATAATTAGATTTTAAATGTTGCAAGAGCGTAAAGTAAAATTTAATAAGTGATTTAAACATTTCTAAATTACCTTCTGTAAAAAAAGTAACTTGAATAAGTCCAATAGAGAAGCTAAATTACAATTACCTATCTTTGATATTCTTATCCGAGTTGAGGTTATTTTAAATTTACGAAAGAAAAAAGTTTGGTCGCGGATTTCTTTCGTATCCCTTCTTCTGTTCAATTCTAGAATTTATCATCAAGCGATTATTTAAAATTAAAAAAATAAAAGAATCTAAATATCAAAGAATTGAATTACAAGATAGAGGTCTATAGCCTGATTTGCAAGGGACAGAATTAGCTGTAAATGTGGATAACTCGGGTATAGCTTTAACTGGTTAGTGTTCATTAATCTTTTATCTTTTGATTTATTATAAATATCTTAGAATCAACTAAGATTTACATAAAAAAAATTATTTTATTTTTTTTAACTGTTTGTCTGCAAACTGAGCACGCTAGTGTTAATAATTGCAATTAACACAATATATAGTGTTAATTGTTCAAACTTGTTACTATATATAGTTTGGCTGCTTTGTAGACGTAAATTGAACAGATCTTAACTAGCATCTTAATTTGAAGGAATGATTAACCTGGCAATAAGTGGGTTTCGATTATAACTTTGGTATTAAATCTTTATAAAACTGCCTATATAGGTAAAGTAGATTGGTACCTGTCGGGTACGAAAATAGTTTGTCCAAAGGTATTTGAACAAACTATATAAGTATCACTCGAAATTAATCAATTTTTTCAAAGTATAAAATGTAATTTACGCTTACATCTTGATTCAGGGTATATTGTCCTGAAAGTGGGTTGTAATTTAAACCTGCGCTAGATTTTACTTTTAAGCCATTTTGCTCTGCCCAATTGATTAAGGTAGAAGGTTTAATAAACTTTTTATGATCATGTGTGCCTTTAGGAACTAATTTTAATAAGTGTTCAGCACCTAATATGGCGAATAAATAAGATTTAACAGTTTTATTTAAAGTTGAAAAGAATACTTTACCGCCAGGTTTCACTAATTTTGACACTGCTGCTATCACTGAAGCAGGGTCTGGTACATGCTCAAGCATTTCCATACAAGTAACAACATCAAATGATTCAGGGTTGTTTTGTGCAAACTCTTCAGCTGTTGATTGAATATAATCAACTTTAATACCAGATTCTAAACTATGTAATTTAGCTACATTGAGCGGTTCAGCACCCATATCAATGCCAGTCACATTAGCGCCTAACTTCGCCATGCTTTCACTTAGAATGCCGCCGCCACAGCCTAGATCTAATGTTGTCTTATCAAATAAACCACTACATTTATTATTAATGAAATCTAATCTCAGTGGATTTATTTCGTGTAAAGGTTTGAACTCACCATCGAGATCCCACCATCTTTGAGCAATTGATTCAAATTTTGCTATTTCTGATGGATCTACATTTTGATGTTCGGTCATAAAAAGCCTCCTGATTAATCTGAGGGCATTATAAAGGGTAATTTTATAAAATCACACAGGTTTACATCATGTAAATGAATAAAATGTATGATAGTATCGTCTGGTTAATAAAAAGAATATGTTATTTAAGTTAAGTAGACTGAAGGAAATGGCAACGAATGACTGATACCAATAATCAAATCGTTCCAGTTAATATTGAGGATGAACTTAAGAACTCATACCTAGATTATGCAATGAGCGTAATCGTAGGTCGTGCATTACCAGATGTACGTGATGGTCTTAAGCCTGTTCACCGTCGTGTTTTATTTGCGATGAATGAACTTAAAAATGACTGGAACAAGCCTTATAAAAAATCAGCCCGTGTTGTGGGCGATGTAATTGGTAAATATCACCCTCACGGTGATACAGCTGTATACGATACTATCGTACGTATGGCACAACCATTTTCAATGCGTTATTTATTAGTAGATGGACAAGGTAACTTTGGTTCTGTTGATGGTGACTCGGCAGCAGCAATGCGTTATACCGAAATCCGTATGACTAAGCTATCTCACGAGTTATTATCAGATCTTGATAAAGAAACTGTTGATTTTGTAGAAAACTATGACGGTACGGAATTAATTCCAGCTGTTATGCCAACGAGAATTCCAGCGCTATTAGTTAACGGTTCATCAGGTATTGCAGTAGGTATGGCAACAAATATACCGCCGCATAACCTTACTGAAGTAATTAATGGTTGTTTAGCATTAATGGCTGATTCAGATTTATCTGTTGAGCAATTAATGGAATACATTCCTGGGCCAGATTTCCCAACTGCAGGTATTATCAGCGGTATTAAAGGAATTGAGTCTGCTTATAGCACTGGCCGTGGTAAAGTTCATATCCGTGCTAAAGCTGAAGTACAAACTAACGAAAAAACAGGTCGCGAAACTATCATTGTTGATGAGTTACCGTACCAAGTTAATAAAGCACGTTTAATCGAAAAAATTGCTGAGTTAGTTAAAGACAAAAAAATTGAAGGGATCAGTGCATTACGTGATGAGTCGGATAAAGACGGCATGCGTATTGTAATTGAAATCAAACGTGGTGAAGTGGGTGAGGTTGTATTAAATAACCTTTACTCACAAACACAAATGCAAACTGTATTCGGTATGAATATGGTTGCACTAGATAATGGCCAGCCTAAGTGTTTAACACTTAAAGAAATGCTTGAAGCCTTTATTGTTCACCGTCGTGAAGTTGTAACACGTCGTACAGTATTTGAATTACGCAAAGCGCGTGATCGTGCACATATGCTAGAAGGTTTAGCAATTGCATTAGCAAATATAGACCCTATCATTGAATTGATACGTAATTCACCTACACCTGCAGAAGCGAAAGAAGCATTACTAGCACGTCCATGGCAGTTAGGTAATGTTCAAGCTATGCTTGAAAAAGCTGGTGAAGATGATGTTGCTCGCCCTGAATGGTTAGAAGAAGGTCTTGGCATACGTGATGGTGAATATTACTTATCATTACAACAAGCACAAGCAATCTTAGATTTAAGACTACATAAACTAACAGGCCTTGAGCATGAGAAAATCATTGCTGAATACCAAGGTTTATTAGAAGTTATCGCTGAGTTATTATTTATTCTTTCAAGCCCTGCGCGTTTATTAGAAGTTATTCGTGAAGAATTACTTGAAATTAAAGAGCAATACGGTGATGAGCGTCGTACCGTAATAAGTGCTTCAGCGCATGATATTAACCTTGAAGATTTAATCAATGAAGAAGATGTTGTTGTAACATTATCTCATGAAGGTTATGTGAAGTACCAACCACTTAGCGACTATGAAGCACAGCGTCGTGGTGGTAAAGGTAAATCAGCAACTAAAATGAAAGATGAAGATTTCATTGAACGTTTATTAGTTGCCAATACACACGATACAATTTTATGTTTCTCTACTGCAGGTCGCTTATATTGGTTGAAAGTATACCAATTACCATTAGCGAGTCGTGCTGCTCGTGGTAAGCCAATTGTTAACTTACTACCGCTTGAAGAAGATGAGCGTATTACCGCTATTCTACCTGTTCGCGAATATGAAGAAGATAAATACATCTTCATGGCAACATCAAACGGTACCGTTAAGAAAACACCTTTAACAGCATATAGCAGACAACGTGCAAGCGGTATTATTGCAATTAACCTAAATGATGGCGATAGCTTAATTGGTGTTGATATCACAGACGGCAGCAATGAAATCATGTTGTTCTCGGATGCGGGTAAAGTTGTACGATTTAAAGAAGCGGAAGAAATTCCAGCAATTGATGAAGATGGCAACCCTGTTTTAGATGAAAACGGCGAGCAAGAAATTAAGTTTAAAGGTGTAAGACCTATGGGTCGTACTGCTACGGGTGTTCGTGGTATTAAACTTAAAGAAGATGATAAAGTAATTTCACTTATCGTACCTAAAACTGATGGTGACATTTTAACTGTAACTGAAAACGGTTACGGTAAGCGTACTATACTTGAAGATTACCCATCTAAGAGTCGTGCAACGCAAGGTGTTGTATCAATCAAGGTAAGTGAAAGAAATGGTAAAGTTGTAGGTGCTGTTCAAGTACTTGATAACGATGAAATCATGCTAATCACTAACCGTAGTACATTAGTACGTACACGTGTTCATGAGGTTTCTACTGTAGGTCGTAATACCCAAGGTGTTATCTTGATCCGTACAGCAGAAGATGAACTAGTTGTTGGTTTACAACGTATAGACGAAATAGAAGAAGCAATTGTATACCCTGAAGCTGATGGGGAAGCAACTGAGCAAACTGATATTTCAGAAGAGGCAAGCACAGAGGCAAATACACCCGATGTAGCTGAACCTGAAAATTCTTCACGACAAGACGAAGAATAATCATAAAAAGCGGCCATAGGCCGCTTTTTTTTACTTTAAAAATTAGGTAAATTAATAAACCTCCTATGCAAATCTTTTAAAACCACTGTGTGGCATGTTATAGGACAGATTAATATAAATAGAATTGAAGAAGTGCGAGTTATTAAAAGCAGTTTTCGATTCTATTATTTTTAGCAACAATATTTTTAACAGCAAAGCTGTGATTAATAAAATTTCTGTCGGGAAATTTTATATTGGAATGAGGATTAACGAGAATGAGTGTTTACAATTTTTGTGCGGGGCCGGCAATGCTGCCACCAGATGTGATGAAAAAAGCACAAAAAGAATTTATTGATTGGCAAAACTTGGGCGTTTCTGTCATGGAAATAAGCCATAGAAGTCCGCCATTTCTTGAGCTAGCTCAAAAGAGTGAAGAAAGCTTACGACGCTTAATGAATATCTCGGATGAGTATTCTGTTTTATTTATGCATGGCGGTGGTCGTGGTCAGTTCTCAGCTGTGCCTTTAAATTTGCACCAAGAAGGCAAGCAAGCTGTTTATTGCCAAACAGGCACTTGGTCTTCAAGTGCGTTAGATGAAGCAAATAAATTTACACAAACACAGACTTTTAATATTAGAAATGATCACAATTCAGTCGCATCTGTGATCCCTGTAGAACAATGGCAACTTCCTAAAGAAGCGTCATATATACATTATTGTACAAATGAAACGGTAGATGGCATTGAGTTATTTGATGTGCCTAAACATGCAAGTGCGCCAATCGTTGCAGATATGTCATCAAATATATTATCGAGAGAGATCGACGTAAATCAATTTGATTTAATCTATGCCGGTGCGCAAAAGAATATAGGGCCATCAGGCCTTGCCATCGTGATTGTGAAGAAAGATTTGCTGTCTCGTCCAGGCCTTGCTAAGCCAGGTATTTTTGATTACGAATTAGAATCAAAACAACAAAGCATGTTTAATACACCGCCAACTTTTGCATGGTATTTAGCTGCTGAAGTATTTGCTTGGTTAGAGGCAAACGGTGGCGTAGCGGCAATGGAAGTACATAATAGAGATAAAGCCGCGATCTTATATGATTTCATAGATAATAATGATTTTTATCAAAATAATATAGATACAAGTTGTCGTTCATTAATGAATGTACCTTTCTTATTAAAAGATGAGTCTTTAAATAAAGCATTTTTGGCGCAATCACAAAGCGCAGGCTTATTAGCTTTAGAAGGACATCGTAGTGTAGGTGGCATGAGAGCGAGTATATACAATGCGATGCCAAAAGCGGGCGTTGCAGCCTTAGTTGATTTCATGCATAAGTTCTCAAAGGAGCATCAGTAATGCAGCAGCTAAAACTAGATCCAATTCCACAAGTCAATGGCACAGTTGTACTACCAGGTTCAAAAAGCCTATCTAATCGAATTTTATTATTAGCTGCACTCTCTAAAGGCACGACTCAAGTTGAAAACCTACTTGATAGCGATGATATTCGTTACATGTTAGGTGCTTTAAATGAATTAGGCGTAGAAGTAGAGCTAAGTGATGATAAAACAACAGCGATAGTTCATGGTGTTAATGGTCAGTTTGCTCAACCTACTAAGCCTTTATTTTTAGGTAACGCAGGGACTGCATTTAGGCCTTTAACAGCAGCGCTTGCAGCAATAGAAGGTAACTTTGAGTTAACCGGTGAGCCTCGAATGGAAGAGCGTCCTATCGGGCATTTAGTTGATGCACTATCAGATTTAAGCGCAGATGTGACGTGTTTGAAAAATTCAGGGTACCCACCGCTTAATATTTCAGGCAAAAAGCTTGATGGTGGCGAGGTGAGTATTGATGGCAGTATCTCTAGCCAGTTTTTAACTGCGCTATTAATGTCTGCGCCTTTATTTAAAAATGATACAACTATTACAATAATTGGTGAGCTTGTTTCTAAACCTTATATTGATATTACATTAGATGTGATGTCTCGATTTGGTATCAGTGTTGTTAATAATAACTATGAAAGTTTTGTTATCAAAGCAGGGCAGCAATATACCTCACCTGGTCGTATTATGGTTGAAGGTGATGCTTCTTCAGCGTCTTACTTTATGGCTGCAGCTGCAATTAATGGCGGCACAATTGAAATAAAAGGTGTTGGTAGCAAGAGTGTTCAAGGTGATATTGGTTTTGCCAATGTGATGGAACAAGTTGGTGCAAATGTACAGTGGTTTGACGAAAAAATAGTGGTCAGTAAAGGTGACATTAAAGGCGTTGACATAGATGCTAATGAAATTCCTGATGCTGCCATGACATTAGCCACTGTTGCCTTGTTTGCTAAAGGCAAAACGGCTATTAGAAACATCTACAATTGGCGTGTTAAAGAAACAGATCGTCTTTATGCTATGGCGACTGAACTAAGAAAAGTGGGTGCAGAAGTAGTCGAAGGGGAAGATTTTATCGAAATTACACCTCCGGTTACAATTAATTTAACCGACATAGATACCTATAATGACCACAGAATCGCAATGTGTTTCTCTATGGTTGCGGTAGGGGGACACCCTATAATAATCAACGATCCTAAGTGTGTTGATAAAACTTTTCCAAGCTATTTTCAAACATTATCGAGCATCAGTTAACGTAAACTTGATATGAAACAATAAAATAATTGATATAAATAAGCGAAAATTTCTAACTTTTCGCTTATAATGCGCCGATTATTTTGTATGCATAGATGGAGGTTGAAATGCAACCATTCTCACCAGTGGTCACAGTAGATGGTCCAAGTGGCGCAGGAAAAGGAACGGTTTGCCGCTTATTAGCGGAAAAACTTGGTTGGGATGTATTAGATAGCGGTGCGATATATCGTGTTTTAGCACTCGCTGCAATTCATCATCAAATTTCAGAAAGTAACGAAGATGCATTAGTACCATTAGCTGCAAATTTAGATGTACAATTTTTAATTGATAGTGAAACGAGTTCTAGTAAAATTGTACTAGAAGGCGAAGATGTTACTAAGCGTATCAGGAATGAAGAAGTAGGGGCTGTCGCTTCTAAAGTAGCTGCATTGCCACGTGTACGAGAAGCATTATTAAGACGTCAACGCGCTTTTAAAACTGAAAATGGTTTAATCGCTGATGGTCGAGATATGGGCACTGTTGTGTTTCCTGATGCACAATTTAAACTTTATATCACAGCTTCAGCTGAAGAACGTGCAAATCGCCGCTTTCTAGAGTTGAAGCAAACAGATGATAGTGTTAAAATTGATGGTATCTTAGCCGATATCAAAGCACGCGATGAGCGTGATATGAATCGCAGTATTGCACCTTTGGTTCCAGCTGAAGATGCGATTGTAGTTGATACAACTAAAATGAATGCACAACAAGTATTCGAACATGTATATGATTTATATACTCAAGCACTTATTGCACAATAACAATTAACCATTAAGTTAGTTGTTTTTTAGTGCATTTGCAGGTTGTTTAGACTAAAATAATTCCGGATAGGAAATACAATTTTGTATTTTCGTCCAAAGAGCGAAAAATATGGATGTTATTCGCTAAATTAATAACCCCATGCGGCAGGCAAGCCAATTGGTGATATAAACATTAGAGACGTATTAAGTATGTCAGAAAATTTTGCACAGTTATTTGAAGAAAGCTTACAAGGTTTTGAAGCTCAACAGGGTTCTATCGTTAAAGGTACAGTTATTTCAATTGAAAATAACATCGTACTTGTTGACGCTGGTCTTAAATCTGAAAGCGCAATTCCTGCCGAGCAATTCAAAAACAATGCTGGTGAATTAGAAGTTGCTGTTGGCGACGAAGTAGATGTAGCGTTAGACGCAATTGAAGATGGTTTCGGTGAGACAATCCTTTCTCGTGAGAAAGCAAAACGTCATGAAGCTTGGATCCGTCTAGAAAAAGCATGTGAAGAGCAAGAAACTGTTACTGGTATCATCAACGGTAAAGTTAAAGGCGGTTTCACTGTTGAAGTTGACACTATTCGTGCATTCCTACCTGGTTCATTAGTTGATGTGCGTCCAGTACGTGATACTACTCACCTTGAGCATAAAGAACTAGAATTTAAAGTTATCAAACTTGATCAAAAACGTAATAACGTTGTTGTATCTCGTCGCGCAGTTATTGAGTCTGAAAATTCTCATGAGCGTGAAGAACTTCTAGCTAACCTTGTTGAAGGTCAAGAAGTTAAAGGTATCGTTAAGAACCTTACAGATTACGGTGCATTCGTAGATCTTGGTGGTGTTGACGGTCTTTTACATATCACAGATATGGCTTGGAAACGTGTTAAGCATCCATCAGAAATCGTTAACGTTGGTGACGAAATCTTAGTTAAAGTACTTAAGTTTGATAAAGAGAAAACTCGTGTTTCTCTAGGTCTTAAGCAACTTGGCGAAGATCCATGGTCAGCAATCGCTGGTCGTTACCCAGAAGGTTCTAAACTTACTGGTCGTGTAACTAACCTAACTGATTACGGTTGTTTCGTTGAAATCCAAGAAGGCGTTGAAGGTTTAGTACACGTTTCTGAAATGGATTGGACTAACAAAAACATCCACCCTTCTAAAGTTGTAAGCTTAGAAGACGTTGTTGAAGTTATGGTTCTTGAAATTGACGAAGAACGTCGTCGTATTTCTTTAGGCCTTAAACAGTGTAAAGCTAACCCTTGGCAAGAATTTGCTCGTCTACAAGTTAAAGGCGATCAAGTTACTGGTAAGATCAAATCTATCACTGATTTCGGTATCTTTATCGGTCTTGACGGTGGCATCGACGGTCTTGTTCACTTATCTGACATTTCTTGGAATGTACCAGGTGAAGAAGCAGTTCGTGATTACAAGAAAGGCGATGAGATTTCAGCTGTAGTACTACAAGTTGACCCTGAGCGTGAGCGTATTTCATTAGGCGTTAAGCAAATTGATGCTGACCCGTTCAATAACTTCCTGGATCTAAACAAGAAAGGTGCTATCCTTACTGGTAAAGTAACAGCTGTAGATGCTAAAGGCGCTACTGTTGAGCTTGTTGAAGGCGTAGAAGGTTATGTACGTGTTGCTGATATCGCTGTTGAGCGTGTTGAAGATGCAACTACAGTTGTTTCTGTAGGCGCTGAGTTAGAAACTAAACTAATGGGCGTTGATCGTAAGAACCGTACAATCAGCCTTTCAGTTAAAGCGCTTACTCAAGCTGAAGAGAAAGAAGTTTTAGAAAAACTTAAGAAAGAAGAGCCAGAGTTCGAAAACGCTATGGCTGCAGCATTTAAAAATGCTAAATCTTAATTAGTATATATTTCTAAAATATATCTCAAGGAAGGGTGAAAGCCCTTCCTTAATTTAACTAAGGAATTAATATGACTAAGTCTGAACTTATCGAGCAATTGTCAGAGCAGCATGCACATTTAGCTGTAAAAGACGTAGAAAATTCAGTTAAAGAAATTTTAGAGCTTATGGCTGATTCATTAGCTGAGTCTGATAGAATCGAAATCCGTGGCTTTGGTAGTTTTTCTCTTCATTACCGTGCACCTCGCGTAGGACGTAATCCTAAAACGGGTGATACTGTAGATTTAGATGGAAAGTACGTACCGCATTTTAAACCGGGTAAAGAATTAAGAGACCGTGTTAATGCAAGCATTGCGTCTTAGTATATTAGTAAATTATAGCTGGAGTAGTTAATTGTTTCGAGTAGTAAAAATACTCTCTTTATTAAGCTTTTTGTTTTTAGCATTTGTACTGGGTTCCCAAAATCCACAATTAATAAAGATAAATTATATTCTAGCTAGTGCTAAATTGCCTTTAGCCGTTGTAATTAGTATTTGTTTTATAACAGGTGTTGCTGCTGGTACACTTATCAGCTTTAAGTTGTTTACAACTTTAAAATGGCAAAATTTCCGTTTGAAATCTAGCAATAAAAAGCTCATCTCAGAAAAAGAAATTTAATATGATAGAGCTATTATTTTTACTCTTGCCCGTTGCTGCAGGCTACGGTTATATTATGGGTAAAAATAGTGCCAGATCTAAAGCCCACGAACAAAACCGACAAATAACCTCCGAATATAGTAAAGGTTTAAAGTTCTTACTTGATCGTGAAGAAGATCAAGGTTTAGAACATTTAATTAATTTACTCGAAGTTTCAGCCGATTCAGTAGAGCATTACCTCACATTAGCCATCATGTTTAGACGCCGTGGTGAGTTTGACCGTGCAATCAAAATTCATGAGTTACTACTTGAACAAGCAAATTTAAACCCTCAAATTACAACTTCCATACTGATTGAGTTAGCGCAAGATTATATTATGGCGGGTTTGCTTGATTGCGCAGAAAAACATTTATTAGAACTTGTTGTTCGTTCAGAACCAAAAGCCATAGAACTCCTTTTTGACTTATACTTGCAAACGAAAGAATGGCAAAAAGGCATCTCACTCTATGAAAAAAATGGCAGTCTATTTGCTAAACATAAATTAAAGGTTGCAGTTGCAAATTTTTATTGTGAACAATCAATAATAATCGAAAAACCTAAATTGATGCGTAAAGTGCTCGGTTTAGAAAGTGGTGTAATAAGGCCCTTATATGAACTTGGTAAAGCGGCATTTAATCGCGAAGATTATGTGAAAGCCATTTCTTATTGGCGTGACTTGCTTATACAATCACCAAATTATGTGCCACTATTTATCGACAATCTAGAATCTTGTTATTACCAGCTAGGTTTAAACGACCAATATGAAGCTTTATTAGAGCAAGAAGTGTCTCGTGGTGGTGTTTTAATTAAAATTAAATATTGTCGTATCTTAGTAAAAAACAATCGTTTAGATGATGCTGTTAAGTTTTTAACTAAAAGTTTAAAGAAAGAGCCCAATATTAGAGGTTTTAGTTATTTACTTGAGTTAATTACTTCTCAAAATACCGATATTAAAACTGTAATTCACCAAGTAAATGAATTAGTACAATCTTATATTGCTACAAAATCAGAGTTTCAATGTACTCACTGTGGGTTCAATAGCCATACAATTTATTGGTCTTGTCCTTCATGTAAACATTGGGAAACTATCATCCCAAGCCGTGGATTAGATGGTTTCTAAAATTGATTATTAAAGCAAAGTTAATTTTCAATATAATAAACGCATAAAAATAGAGTAATACCACACTTTGGTAATTACCGTTACGAACAGATAATTTAATAACTTACATGTTAGGTTTTCTGTGTTTCGGGTTTGTCCCATAAATATCAGATTTAAATAGAGTAAAAATAATGAATCAATTAAACGATCCTAAGGTATTAATTGCTTTAGATTACGCTTGCGAAGACGATGCAATTAATTTTGTTAAACAGCTATCTCCGAGCCAGTGTAGATTAAAAGTAGGTAAAGAAATGTTTACTTATTTTGGTCCGCAATTTGTAAAAAAACTAATTGATTTAGGCTTTGATGTTTTCTTAGATTTAAAATTTCATGATATCCCAAATACAGTAGCAAAAGCGGTAACAGCAGCTGCTAAAATGGGCGTATGGATGGTTAATGTTCATGCCAGTGGTGGTCCACAAATGATGGCTAAAGCAAAAGAAGCTTTAGAGCAGTTTGGAGATAAAGCACCTTTATTAATCGCTGTAACTGTATTGACCAGTATGGATGCAGAAGAGTTGTCACGTTTAGGTGTAGACAAAACACCTGCAGAGCAGGTGTCTTATTTAGCAGCATTAGCTAAAGGATCAGGATTAGATGGTGTTGTTTGTTCTGCGCAGGAAGCTGAAGGTTTAAAGCAACAGCTTGGTGCAGATTTCAAATTAATAACACCAGGTATTCGCCCTGAGGGAAGTGATGCAGGAGATCAAAAACGTATCATGACGCCTAAAAAAGCAATTGACAGCGGCAGTGATTATTTAGTGATAGGCAGACCAATCACACAGTCTACGGACCCAGTGAATACTTTAGCTGAAATTAATCAGTCGCTAGCGGTATAGCTTTCAATCTACTTCAATTCAAGGCATTGTATTAACAATGCCTTTTCATTTATTTTTCCAGTTTTTATTATATTTAACTTTTCATTACTGATATTTATGTCACAATTAATGTAACAAAATAAAAATAATGAAGAGTAACAAATGAAGTACGCAGTAATTTTGATCGCCGTTATAGCACTTGGCGCTTATTATAAAAATTGGTTAGATATTGAAAATAAAAGGGCCGCTTTTCCTGATCTTGTAAAAGAAGTCTCACAAAGTAATGTCAGCTTATTTGATGCTAAAAAAGCTATCATGTTATTAGTACAACTGAGTTGTCAAGAATCTAAAGAAAAGCTAGAAGCGAGAGGTTCGTCTGTTTCTGAATGTTTAGAATATCAAGAATCGTTCAAATCTCAGTGTGATGAAAAAATATTTAGACTTGCACCAATTGAGTTCAGTGATACTGAAGAGTTATTAGATTACTCTAAAAGATTTCATAGGTGCATTATGCCAACAGGTTTCTCTCATATTGAATTAAAGCAATATCTGTAAAAATACATTTTTAGTTTAGTTAGTCACACATATAAAAAAGGCGCTTGTTAAGCGCCTTTTCTTTAACTTAAAATAATAGTTAATTAAGTTTTATACTTTTAGCTTCAATTGAAATTACGCCTTTTTTGAATAACCCACCAATTGCTTTTTTAAAATTAGCTTTACTACAAGAAAACGTCTTTTTAATGAGTTCAGGATCTGATTTATCACCTAATGGTAAAAATCCATTATTCTTATTTAACTCTTCAACAATTTTATCCGCTAAAGTATGTACTTTTGCCATGCCGATTGGTTCTAATACGATATCTAACTTATTATCTTCACGTACTTTCTTTATATAACCAGGCATAGTTTGGCCAACAAACAATGATTTAAAAGCAGTATCATAATAGACAATACCCCAATGTAATTTATCAACAATCACTTTATAACCAAGATCTGTACGACCAGCAACAATTAAGTCTACTTTATCTTTAAAGTTGTAATTTGCTTCAGCTTTACCTACAAACTTGTTATATCTGTTTGAAGCACATAGTCTTTCACTAGCGTTATCTAAGTAAACACCTACAAGGTAAGACATACCTTGTTCCATTTTAGGATTTTGTTCACCGTAAGGTACTAATAAATCTTTATCAATACCCCAATCTAAAAATGCACCTATGTTATTTATTTCTTTTACACGCATTAAAGCAAAGTCACCAAGTTGTGCATTAGGTGTTTTTTTTGTTGCAGTTGTAAGGCCATCAGAATCTAAATATACAAAAACACTGATCTGTGAATTTGCAACATCTTGCTCTTCAAGCTCATTAATTGGTAAAAATACTTCACCTAGATTTTTACCATCTAAGTAAGCGCCTTCGCCCGAGCGTTCTGTGATCGTCAGTGTATGGAAGCGTCCTAAAGTGATCATTCATCAATATCCTGTATTGGAGTCTCTTTATTGACTCTTGGTTTACGTTTAAGCGGGCTTTGACCATCTATATCAAATGGTGCCGGAATTGGTTTTTTAACAAGCTTTTTAGCTGACTTAACTGGCTTTTTAACTGATTTTTTAACTGGTTTTTTACCTTTGATACTTGGCTTTTTACCTGATTTATCTTTAAGGCCTTTAAATTTACCTTTTAAGCCGTCTACAGTTAAAAATGTTAGCTCTTGCTGTAAATACTTTTTAAGCGCTATGAAATTATCCCAGTCTTTAGGGCCAACAAATGAAATTGCTTGTCCTTTAAATCCAGCACGACCTGTTCTGCCTATTCTGTGAACATATTCTTCAGAGTTTTTAGGTAAGTCAAAATTAATAACATGGGTAACACTTAATAAATCTAAACCACGAGAAGCAACATCAGTAGTAACCAATATCTGATATTGTTCTTTACTAAAAGCATCCATGATTTTAAGTCGTTTATTTTGACTCATATCTCCTGAAAGGGCAGCTGAGTTCATACCTTTATTTATAAGGATTTCACTTAATCTTTGTGCATCATGACGTGTTGCAGTAAATATAATGCACTGGCCAACACTTTTTTGAGAAACAAAGTGATTTAAAAGCGCTTCTTTATGATCTAAATGATCTGCTAAAAATAAACTTTGCGTAATATCTTCATGTTTTTCAATAGCAGAACCAACTATAACTTTTTTTGGTTTAGTCAGTAGATTGCTAGAAAGCGTATCAAGTTCAGCATGTTCAAGCGTTGCAGAAAACATTAAAGTTTGACGTAATCTATGATCGGCACTGTCATTGATTAAATTAATTTCATCTTTAAAACCAAGATCCATCATACGATCAGCTTCATCGAGGATCAGCATCTCAAGTCCACTTAAATAAAATGATTTTTGTTTAAGGTGATCTGCAAGGCGACCTGGAGTCGCAACAATAAATTGAGGCTCTTTTCTAAGCGCTTTAATTTGATCGTTAAAGTTATCACCGCCAAGTACTTTTGTTGCTAATAGATTCGTACCCGCAATCAGCATACGCAATTGCGTGAAAACTTGATTAGCAAGTTCTCGAGTTGGCGTAATAATTAAAACGCGAGGATCACGTTTACTTAAAGGTTTTTGTTTAAGTACACGCTGTAAAGCAGGTAATAAAAAAGCAAGTGTTTTACCTGAACCGGTTTTGGATTGGGCAAATAAATCTTTGCCTGCAATAACAACTGGAATTGATTTTTGCTGAATTTCAGTTGGTTCAGTGATTGCTTGATGAGCCAGCTGTTTAGCTAAACGTATATCAATACCTAGTGTTTCAAATTGCAAATTGATTCTCCGGAGGTAATTATGTAATGGATTAGTTCATCACATTAAAATAATAAAAATAATCTAAAAAAGCGCAGCATTATACAATATCTGACGGTGTGCAGATAGGAGTATTAATAAAATAACAGAAATTTAGATGTATTTTAGAAAAGGATAACAAAGGGTAGGGAAGTCGCACTAAGATTAAACTTAGTGCGAGATGTTATGTATATTATTTTTGTGAATATGCATCATTGTGACTACCAGCAGCACGACCTGATGGATCTGCATTTTTCATAAAAGCTTCATCCCATGCCAGTGCCTCTGGTGTAGAGCAGGCTACAGATTTTCCATGTGGAACACACTTAGCAACTGCATCACCAGGGAAGTGCTCTTCAAAAATACTACGATAAAAATAAGCTTCTTTTGAATCCGGCGTATTAATTGGAAATTTAAACTGCGCATTTTCAAGCACAGAATCTGATACTTGCTCATCAACAAATTCTTTTAATGAATCTATCCAGTTATAACCCACACCATCAGAGAATTGCTCTTTTTGACGCCATAATACTTCTTCTGGTAAATAGCCCTCAAACGCTTCTCTTAAAATATGTTTTTCAATCTTGCCATCTTTACACTCTTTGGCAATAGGGTTAATACGCATCGCGATATCAACAAATTCTTTATCAAGGAATGGTACACGTGCTTCGACACCCCAAGCAGCCATAGACTTATTTGCACGTAAACAATCAAACATATGTAGTTTAGATACTTTACGATTTAGTTCTTCATGAAATTCTTGTGCGTTTGGTGCTTTATGGAAATATAAATAACCGCCAAATAGTTCATCAGCACCTTCACCAGATAACACCATTTTTATGCCCATAGCTTTGATTTGACGAGACATTAAATACATAGGGGTTGATGCACGAATAGTGGTTACATCATAGGTTTCTAAATGATAAATTACTTCACGTAACGCATCTATACCTTGTTGAACTGTAAAGTGAATAGGGTGGTGAACTGTGCCAATCATATCCGCAACTTTTTGCGCAGCGGCTAAATCTGGTGAGCCTTCAAGACCGACCGAAAATGAATGAAGTTGTGGCCACCAAGCATTTGATTCGTCATTGTCTTCGATTCGTTTTGCGGCAAATTTTTGTACTATTGCTGATATAACAGAGGAGTCTAAACCGCCTGATAATAATACACCATAAGGTACATCACACATAAGTTGACGTTTTACAGCATCTTCAAGACCATTTTTAACATCTATTACATTTGAAGCGTTGTCTTTTACGGCATCAAAATCTTGCCAATCACGCTTATAATATGGTTTTAGTTCACCATCATTACTATCTAGGTAATGACCTGGCGGAAATTCTTCAATTGTTTTACAAATAGGAGCAAGCGCTTTTAACTCTGAAGCAACATAAAAGTTACCATGTTCATCCGTACCAGTATAAAGCGGGATGATACCAATGTGATCACGTCCAATAAGATAAGAATCTTTTTCTTCATCATATAAACAAAAAGCAAAAATACCGTTTAAATCATCTAAAAATTCAGTACCTTTTTCTTTATAGAGTGCTAGGATAATTTCACAGTCTGACTCTGTTTGAAATTCAAAATTTGTATTAAGCTCTTTTGCGAGTTGTTTATGATTGTAAATCTCACCATTTACAGCTAAAAAATGTGTTTTTTCAGGATTATATAATGGCTGAGCACCACTCGATACACCAACAATAGCTAAACGTTCATGCACCAAAATAGCTTTATCTGATGAATAAACCCCTGACCAATCTGGACCACGATGTCTTAGTAATTTAGACATCTCAATTGCTTGGCTGCGCAACTGCGTTGGATCTGTTTTTATATCCAGCACGCCAAAAATAGAACACATACCTCATTCCCCAATTCGATAATAAGTTATTAAAAATAATGAACTTCTATATGTACCAAATAAAACCATTTAAGTCACACTTAAATTTAACAAAAGATGCATATATTCTGCAAAAAGGTTAAATAACAAGGTTAAATTTGCTTAAAATGTACAAATCGCATACAAAAATTGATTTGTATATCTTATATTTAAAATTGTAACTTTTTAATTGTTAATAAAAAGTAAAGGCGAGCGCTTGAGGAAGGATATGAGCGGCTTAAAATCAAATCAGCCGCAAAACAACATAGCTTATAAAGACATTAATACTTTAAAGTTTTTACCAGTAGAGTTTTCATCCTTTTTACTGAATTTAATAAGTAGATCATCTTTACCATCGTGGTTTAAATCATTTATATAAACTAAGTTTCCATCTTGTGGTAATTGGGTATCATAATCTTGAGCGCGCTTTTTAAATAAACGTTTACTGGTATCACCTAAATATATTTTAAGCTCATCATCACCATCCGATAATATTAAATCTTTTAAGCCGTCACCGTTTAAATCAGCAAGTTTAACTACCGCACTGCCAGATTGACCTGACGAGAGGCTAAAGTTTAGCTCTACTTCTTTAGTAACCTGTGCTTTTTGATAATTATCTTCATCGTTCATTTTAAACAAGTAAACATCTTGATCTATGCTTCCCGCTAAAAGCGCACCAATTATCTGAGACATGCCAATATCAAATCCTGCAAGCAGTACTTCTGATTTATCATCATTATCTATATCTACAAATTCTAAACCGGTTAATGTACCGTCTGCACGTATCGTACTATTGGGCTTTTCAGGGTAGGAGAGTTGTCCTTTGATATTTGTCCCTAAGTATATTTCATAATCGTTAACGCGGTCTAATACACCTGAAACCTGTGTGTAACGTACTATCATATCTGTTATACCGTCAGAGTTTAAATCTCGTAATTCTTCTAGTTTTCTATAGACCAGTTCACTCTGATCTAAGCTCTCTCCAGTTTCATCTCTTTTATTCCACCACTCAGTGCCACTGATGGCTTTATTAATTTCAACCTTACCTGATTGTGTATTAAACATGCCATTTTTAGATTGATGGTAAACGTGCATTTCTCCCTCACCCACTTGAATAATATCAATCGTACTATCAAAATTGACATCTTCGAAATATAGCTTTGCTTGTTTATAAGTGGCCCCATCAGAATGTAAGTTTACTTCAGCTGGAATAGGCAGTGTTTGTGTCTTAAATTTCCCATTATTTTGCCCAATTAAAATATGCGTTGATGAAAAGTCACTCAGTAGTACATCATCAATATTATCTTGATTAAAGTCTTTAATGAAATGCGCTCTATTAATATGTTCTGGTTTATCTTTTAAGAAAATCGTATTTATAGCTGATATGGTATCAAATTGATTTTTTGTAGCATCGTATTTGACCAGTTCGTTACTAGACATAAAATACAAGCTTTGTAATAAGCCTGATTTATCATCACTTAAATCATAACTATAAAATTTCTTGGGGAGCGGTATTTTTTTAGCGATGGCATATTCATTTTCTTTATCGTTATAAAGATATGTGATCAGCCATTTATCTTTATTTTCATCAATGCCCAATACAATGAGTTCTTTTGCAATATTTTCAATTATGTCAGCAACTAAAACTGGTTGGATCAACTTATAAGGCGCATCAATTAACATTTCGTTAAAATCAACTTTAGTGTGTTTTGTATTTTTGCTAGCAGCAGATAAATAGGATGTATTAAAAACAGCAGCAAGTGCAACTGAGTACATTATTATTATTTTATTAATTTTGAACATCACTTTCTCACTAATCTATATGATTAATTTAATATACATATATTTTACATAAGTAAATGTCAGAAACTTTTATAATCTGTAAGAAAGTATTAATACGAAAGCCAAAGCGAGAGTACTTGGTTTTTATTCGTTAGAAGATTGTGGCCAAATATTTTTCACATAATGGCCATGATAGAATATTAAACCAGCTAAAAAGCTCATTGCTGAACCTAACAATAATGCCCAAGAAACATCAAACATAGATAAAATACCACCTATAAGCGCAGCAAATAAATTACCTAAACAAAAAATAGTAACAAGCATACCCATTAACTTACCTTGCGGTCTATTTTCATAGCAATGAGATAAATAAGAGGGAAGAAATCCATTATAAATTGCAATACCGGCTCCCATTAACGCAAAAGTGATTAAGTATGAAATGTTAGTGAGCCAAGGCAGCACAGCTAAAGAAAGCCCATATAAAATTATTCCTAAAATTCCAGCTGAGGCATGAGAAAGTCGTTTTTGAATGTGAGGATTGATAAATATGCTTGTACAGATCATACACGCTGTTAAAAATACCGTTGCCCAGCTAATATCAACGGGTACGTAATCATATTGGCGTACTAGATGTAACGGGTAATATTCATAATACAAATTTACACCCATAGTTAAAAATAAATAAAGTACAAAAAACCGTCTTAAATCAGGCTGTTTTAATAAAGTTAAGCTTGAACCAGTTTCTGCATTGTCATCTTTTTTATTGAGTGCGTTAGGTAAAAGTGTATGACTTAAAAAAGCACATATTAAACAAGCAATCGCTGCAGCCCAAAAGACAGAATCAATCCCATAAAAAATCAAATAACCACCGGCAAGGGGACCTAACAAATAACCGCCATACCCCATAGAGCTGACTAATGAAAAGCTACGTGTTTTATCTATTACAGGGTGTAAATCGGCTGCAATAGCGCGTGCAATTGCAATATTACCTTCACATAAACCAGTTAACAGTCTAGATATTGCAAATAATAAATAGTTTTCATTGATAGCAGCAATTGCAGTTAAACTATAACCGATGGCGCTACCAAAGAGCGTAATACTAAGTAATTTTTTTCGACCATAATTATCTGAAATTGCACCAATAACACTACTACCTAAAATAATACCTAAGGGATATATACCAAGTACAACTCCTAATAATATCTCAGAAGGTAAATTCATGAATTGTGTTAATGCTGATTCGCCTTCAGAAAATAAAGGCGCTAAAACAGGGTAAGGTAAAGCAATGCCCGCGACACTAATTAATGTAACAAGCAAAGTAATGTATAAAATTTGCTTAGCTTTATTTTCGTCTTCAACTAAAGGCGAGTTAATTATGTCGAGCTTGTTACTAGAAAGATTGCTCATAAAAACTGTTATCGATTAAGAATACAGCTAATATCTCATTTGCTCTTAATTAAGTAAATAAAAAACTTTACTTAATTAAGGGCTATAATAGTTTTAGTGTGTTATAAATTAGCGTGAGGACCAAATACTTCATAATGAATACGTGATTCACATACGCCCATATCTAATAAAGCAGATTTAGCAAATTGCATAAATCCGACTGGACCACACATATAAAAATTGCCATTATCCTTTGGCAGTTCTAATTGACTGAAGTTAATAAAACCTTGGTGAATATTGTCATCATTGTCATGCTTTTCATTATACCAAGTATTATGTTTCCAAGAGTTGGTATGACATAAGTCAATTACGCGATTTTTAAATGAATGTTGTTCGTTATTTTCACATGCATGAATATAGTGAACATTATCTTTATATCGATCGTTTGATAGTTTCTCAAGCATTGCTTGCATAGGCGTGACACCCACACCTGCCGAAATTAAAACAACAGGGGCTTGTCTATCTATAAAGAAAAAATCACCTGCAGGGGCATATAAATCTACTAGACCACCTATTTCTACATGATCATGTAAATAATTAGATACTAAACCAGGGTACTCACCTTGCTCTCGCTTAACTGAAATGCGATAAGTTTCAGTATTTGGTAGATCCGATAATGAATATTGTCTAATTTCAACGTTATCTGAACCGTTAGGCTGTACTTCTACCCCTAGGTATTGTCCAACATTGAAATCAATAACAGGTTTATTATCAACTGGTGCAAATGTAAAGCTTGTTACTAATGCTGATTCTTTTACTTTATTAACAACTTTGAATCGACGTTTGCCACGCCAACCTCCTTTTGTGCTCGCTCTTTGTGTATATAGCTCTTCTTCTCGGGCAATAAATATTTGAGCTAAAAATTGATAAGCATTTGCCCATGCTTCTTCAATTTCAGTCGTAAATGCATCTGGTGCTAACTCGCGTAGAGTAGCAAGTAAATGATGGCCAACAATTTGATAATGGGCTGGTTGGATATTAAAACTAGTATGTTTTTGCGCAATGCGCTCAACTGCAGTAGTTAACGCAGCTAGGTTTTCAATATTCTTGGCATAAGCCGCAATAGCTTCAAATAAAGCGACTTTCTGTTTTCCTGTTTTTTGATTACTCATATTGAATATATCTTTAAGTTCAGGGTTATGTCTAAACATACGATTATAAAAATATTCAGTGATCGCTGAACCTGCTTGCTCTAATAATGGGATGGTGCTTTTTACTAAAGAGATATCTTTTTCAGTTAACATAAAATTTCCTAATAAATAATTATTGATCAATGCGCTTTGCAAATAAGATCGGTGAATAGACAAAAATAAAAATCAGACTTGAACAGACCCAAAGTAGGGCACTGAGATCCCAAGCGAGTTGGGTAAAATTGAATAAAGGTAAAAGAACCCGTATAAAAACAGTTAAAATTATTAAAATAAAAGCTATAACCAATGCCTTATTTAACACAAGTACACGTCCTGTATGACCAAGAGAAACGCGGCTCATCATTGCAAAAATCATCAACCCAATAGCACCAATAGTGATCATATGAAGTACATTACTAAAGGGAATGCTGATATTGATTACTGATAAATCAAAATAACTTAAACCTAATAGAATTAAACCTAGCCCCATAAAAAGATAAGAGATATGTAATGACCAAAGTAATGGCACTTTGTAGGTTTTTATGGTTTTCCAAAAGCTGAACCTTAATAAATGTAAAAACCCAGCCAAAATCATGATAGCTGCGGGTGTAAAAGGTAACTGTATGAAGTAACCTAAAATAAATATCGCTATACCAGTTATACCAATAGGTAAAATTAATTTTTCAATCCAAAATGGGGTATTAATTGTGTCAGTTTTAGCACCGTTTTGTGTGAAAAATGGGATCACTCGACCACCAATTATCGACATTAATATTGTGAATAATAAAATACTCGCTCGGGCTAAATGCATAGCAAGCCCAGTATTACTGAGCATATCAGTTAAAATAATACTGATATTGATGAGCATCATGATGCTAAGTAAAGGTACAAATAAGTAATTACGTGTATTTTTAGCCTGATATACCATTTTAAAAAAACATGAAATAACAATTAACCACCAAATTGTTTGAAATATTAGTGCAACTTTAATTGATAAATTTGAATTTATATAAATTGAAAATCTAACAGTTAGCCAAATTAGAGTTAATAAACAAAGGTATTTCCCTGTAATACTGGATTGTTTTGTCCAGGTCTTGCCTGCTGTTAATATAAATCCCACAGCTATCGTTGCAGCGAAACCAAATATCATTTCATGAATGTGCCATATAGTTGGGCTAAGTCCTGAATTGTTAAGTTTAATTAATGAATTTAACTGTAAAGACCAAATGAGCATACTTATAACAGATGCAACTGTGCCTAAAATAAAAAATGGTCTAAACGCTAAGTCAAAAAAATCATGTTTAAAAAGCTTAGACAAAGAATATTTGTTTGGGCTATTTAACTGAGGTTGATTATCTTGTTTATATTTCAACATCATTAACTCTGGGTCGTGTATTTCCATCATATTAAAAAACCTTATAACCTAAGCCGTGTACACCAACGCAACGAATTACGTAACCAAGCTTGAAAATTCCAGCAAATACAATTGTTAAAATGTGACCTGCGATCTGCAAATACATATTAAATAAATGATCAAAACCAAAGGTCATTGTTAGACAAAGTAGGGTAATAGTGAGAGAGACAAGCATTAACCAGTTTCCGCCAATGATGCATTTTTGAAAATTAATCTGTGATTGATCAAACTTATAACAATTATTGATGAAAAATTGAGAGTACATAATCACTACTTATTTTTATTTATATATAACTTCTATATAGCAATAGCAGTGCCAGTATTTATATTCATTATAATACAATGGTTTATGGTTTTTAATGGAATGATGGAGTCATTTAGACTTCGGTAAGCACAAGCAATAAAAAGACACTATCATGTCATAATGACTCTAATTTGTTGAGTAGATAATAAATAATGGAATGAATTATTTGTTTAGGTTTTAACTGATAGGAAATAGGAAATAGGAAATAGGAAATAGGAAATAGGAAATAGGAAATAGGAAATAGGAGATAGGAAGTAAAGTTTATTATAACTTTAATCTTTTTCAGATTTGGCTCCTTTTACAAAAGCACAAATAATGATCACTAATACTAACCAAATAAAAAAATATACCATGTATTTACCATATGACTAAAAAGATATTTTATGCTGATCAGTATAATCATCAGTAACTTAATGCAAACTGAATTTAAGAAAAGTTAAATCAACAGGTAACTTTTTTATGATAAAACCAATTCTCAATGTGTGACCTGTTAACTAACACAAATGATATAATGACCTAAAAAGTATAGTTTAATTTAAAGTTTATTTTCTAAAAAATCGATCATGGCGCGTATTTTAGGAGTAACGCCTTTTCTACTGGCATAAATAGCATACAAAGAAATGTCAGTACTTTGCCATGAGCTAAGTACTTGTTGTAATTTATTATGTGATATTGCATCTGTACACAAATACTCAGGTAAAAGAGAAATACCAGCACCGTTTAATGTCATTTGATAAATAACGTTAAAATCATCACATACAAAACTCGGTTGTAACTTGACTGTTTGTGTTTCGTTTTGTTTATTTAAAACCCATTGGTTTGAGTGGTTAGTTGCATTCATAAATAAGCAATTGTGCAGTTCAAGATTTGAAATTTCAATTGTTTGGTTTTTACTTGTGTTGTGAATATATTCTGGACTGGCGTATAACTTTAAGCATGTACTCATCAGTTTTTTTGAAATCAAAGATGAATCTGGTGATTCTCCAACCCTAAGCACTAAATCAAAACCTTCTTCAATGATGTCAACGCGTCTATTTGTGAGTTGCAATTCAACTTGGATATCGGGATAAACTTCATTAAATTTCATCAGTAGTGGGGCTATTAAGCTTTGCCCTATAGTGACAGATGTGCAGACTTTTATTACTCCTCTAGGCACTGAACTCATGGTTTCAATACATTTTTGAGAATTGGATATTTCTTCATTAATGCGAACACAATGTTCATAATAGGTTTTACCTATTTCAGTTAAATGTAATGACCGTGTTGAACGCTCTAATAGACGAACTCCAAGTGCAACCTCTAATCTAGACACTTTTCTACTTATATTCGATTTAGGCAGTGAAATAGCATCAGCAGCAAGGGTAAAGCTTTGATGCTCTACTACAGCTAAAAATACCATCATATCGTTTAAATTATGCATATTGTCACCTTAAATAGAACATTGAGTTGTGATTTCACATGTTTATCTCATTTTATAACTCAATTAATATTCATATCAAGTTAAAGCAGATTAAATATTAGGAGAAAGCGATGGATATTTTAACTTTTGATGAATTACCACAAGGTGGTTTCGCAGGATTAATTGAACGTCAATTTGTAACTGATAGACGTGTATTTAAAAACCAAAAAAATAAACATGTGTTTGATGGCATAGGTAATTTTGTTTATTTAGCTGATGCAAACTTTTTACCAAAAGGTGAAACAGGCATGCATGGACACAAAGAAGTTGATGTTATTTCTGTGATGGTTGAAGGAGAAGTTAGTCATGCTGGTTCTTTAGAGCACGGTAAAGGGTTAGTTGCTGGTAGTGTGCAAGTTCAAAGAGCCGGAGCGCAAGGCTTTAAACATAACGAAATAAACCCAAATTCACAACCGAATCATATGATCCAACTTTGGGTCATGCCTGATGAATTAGGAGAGCCTGCAGGTTATAAAACATATCAGCCAGCTGATGGCAAAGTTATGCATATTTATGGCGGCGATAAAAACCAGAGCGATACTTTTTATAGCAAAACAGCAATTGATGTAGGTCAGCTTAAAGAAGGTCAATCGACATTAAAGTCAGGCCCAGTAATGGCTTTTATCAGTAAAGGTTCAGGAATTATTAATGGCAAAAAAATCTATGCCAGAACACTAGTTAAAAGTAATGAGCCAATTCTATTTGAAGCCTTAGAGCAATCTCAAATTATATTTATTTACTTAAAATAAAAGCATTTAATGATACAAAAAAGAGATAAATCATGACTATAAATAAACACTCAGAATTTTTAACACCCGACAACGCAGTACTTGCGATGATAGATCATCAAACAGGACTTATGTCATGTGTAGGTGATGAATATCCAACCGTTTTAAAAAACAATATTCTTGGTTTATGTAATACCGTTAAGGAAGTTGGTATGCCAAGCGTGATCACAGCGAGTTTGCCGCAAGGACCAAACGGTCCAGTTATGCCTGAAATAGTTGATATTTTACAAAGCCATGTAATAGAGCGTGAAGGACAAATAAATGCATGGGATAGCAATGCTTTTACTGATGCAATTAAATCAACAGGACGTAAAAAAATTATCATGGCAGGTATCGTGACAGATGTTTGTCTATTGTTTCCCGCTTTATCTGCTGTTGCTGAAGGTTATGATGTATATGCGGTAATTGATGCCTCTGGGACATGGAATAAAACAGTGCAAGAGGTCACAATTCATAGGTTAACGCAAGCTGGCGTTAAATTGACAACATGGGCTTCTGTATTAGCAGAGATAATGAATGATTGGCGCAGTCCACATGGCGAAGTATTAGGGCAGGTTTTGACAAATCATACAGCACCATATGGTTACGTAATGAATAGTCATTTTTCGAAGTAAATAGATTTTGGTGTATTTACAGTGTGTATTTACACCTTTTAAGCTGGAGTTTAATATGAAACCGGTAAACAAACATATCATGGCAATGATCACATTTATTATATTATTACCATTGGTGTATTTCATACCGCCATTTGTTAGTTACAATTTAACGAGCGAACATTTACATGTCACAGTGATCTCAGTCTCTATTATAGTGCCGCTATTAACTTATATCTTGATCCCCCTGGTGATTAAAATAATAAATTTAATATCAAAAGTTAAACTATAAATCAGATAAATGTTCACTTAAACATTCATAAAAGCATTGAACACGAGCACTGTGCTTTAAATCTTTGTGATAAACAAACCACATAGCTTCTTGAGATTGGGGCAAGTCTATTGGTACTTTTACTAAGTTTTTAATCTGACTCGCTTGAAATACACTAACAGGACCAATTCCCATACCTTCAATTACTGCTTGGTTAACATCAGGAAAATGTGAGCTTTGAAAGATGATTTTATCTTTATTAATTTTATCTACAATATGACGAATAAAAGGGATCCTATATTTATCTGATGTAGGTAGCACCCAATAATGATCATTTAATTCATTCGATGATTGTGGCATGCCAAATCTATCTATATAAGATTGCGCTACATAATATTGCGTTGCTAATTTTGTTAAATTTTTAACGATTAAATCTGGTCCGTTTGGTTTTGGTCCTGCTCGTAATGAGATATGCGCCGCGCCAGATTCCAAAGGCACAATATCATCAGTAGAGAGTAGCTTTATTCTGATCCCAGGATATTTATCTCTAAATGTTTTTAAGGCAGGCGTTAACTGAGAAGAGAATGAACTTAAACTTGTGATCCTAAGCTCACCAGATATCTGACCTTCAACGTTATGAAGTTTATTTTCTAATCTTGCAAAATGCGCGATTAGATCAGGTAGTTCATCCATTAAAACACTGCCTGCATCAGTCAGCTGATAACCCCTTTGGTGTCTAATAAATAACTTAACTTCTAAGGCTTCCTCTAGCCTATTCACATGCCTTAAAACAGTCGCATGGTTAATTTCTAATGTTTTACCCGCCTGGTTTAAACTGCCATCTAAAGCAACTTGATAAGCAACTCTATAGTCATCCCAAGATATTCCTTTCATTATTAACTCTCTAGTTGTGCATATTTGCACAATAGTTTCGCATTTATTGATATTTTTTAACAGGTGGAATTAATCTAATATTCTTTTTAACGAAATGAGGAATAGAAAATGTTAAAGAATACAGAAACAGCTTATGGCTATATTTCAATCATAATGCATTGGTTAATGGCATTAATCATCTTTGGATTATTTGGCCTTGGATTATATATGGTTGAATTAAGCTATTACGATGCTTGGTACAAAGGTTCATTAGATTTGCATAAAAGTATCGGCATGATGCTGGTGGCGCTGTTATTAGCACGAGTATGTTGGACTGTATTTAATATTAAACCTAAATCAGCAGTGAATAATGCCAGTAAGTTAGAGGTTAAAGCAGCACATTTTGCACATATCGCTTTGTACATATTAATGACAGCTTTAATGCTCAGTGGTTATTTGATATCAACAGCTGATGGCAGAGATATCAGTGTATTTGGTTTGGTTTCTATTCCTGCATCTTCAATCGCTATGCAAAATCAAGAAGATATTGCTGGAAATATACACAATATTTTAGCTTGGAGTTTATTTTTGCTAGCTTCGGCTCATGGATTAGCAGCAGTTAAACATCACCTTATAAACAAAAACGATACTTTAAAGCGTATGTTAAAAGTATCGGCAGTAAGTCGTTAATAAATTATCAATATAGAAAGAATAATTAAGGTCAAGAAATGAAAAACAATATGATTTCAAAGTTAATATTAGCATCAAGCATTGCTTTAGCTTCATCAGTATTACCGATACAGGCAGCAGAATATAAAGTTGATGTAGAGGGCGCACATGCCTTTGTACAATTTAAAATAAAACATTTAGGTTATAGTTGGTTACTGGGTGAATTTAATACTTTTGATGGAAATTTTACTTATGATTCAAAAAAACCAAATCAAGCAAAAATAAATATCAAAATAGATACAAAAAGTTTAGATTCAAACCATGCAGAGCGTGATAAACACTTAAAGGGCAATGATTTTTTAAATGTTGATAAGTTTCCTAAAGCAAACTTTAAAAGTAAAGAGATTAAATTTTCTGATGAAACAAATGCGATAGTCACAGGAGACTTAACTTTAAAGGGTGTTACCAAAACAATTTCATTCCCGATCAGCAAAATTGGAGAAGGACAAGATCCATGGGGTGGCTATCGTGTGGGATTTTCGGGTAATACCAGTTTAAAATTAACTGATTACGGTATTAACTATAATTTAGGTCCGGCATCTACACATGTAGAAATGGCGCTACATATTGAAGGTGTGAGACTTTAGCTTATAACCAAACCAATTTAATATGCGTGTTTCAGGACTGCAGAGCAATTCATGCCCTAGGCGCATCGGTGTATTATTGGTTGCTCCCTTAAAAGAAGGTGAAACAACTAGCATGATTGGCTCAGTAGTCTCCGCAGAGTTGGTTTAGAATCGTTTTAGCGACGTTAGATGAATTTGAAATAGAGTAATTACATTCATCATCTTGCCTAAAGCATTTCTAACTCCAACTGAATCCAGTATCTTGAAGTGGCTTGGGTATATCATTACATCAAATCTTAAAAAGGCTTTCTTTAAAATAGAAAGCCTTTTTTTGTTCAATTTTAGCAAAAAGTCTTATATACATTATTGGTCAGTATTGCATGTATAATGCACAAACAGCGTTAAAATCGCGCATTTGTCATGATAGTTTGACTTAAATCCATGACCTTAGTGTTATTTTTTGATATGTTCTAAGGATAAATATATTAATCCTGATAAAAGGGTACAGTTAGTGCGTACGGATTTTTGGAAAAATACAGCTGCTTTTGGACTTAAAGATAATGCGGTAAACATATTATCTAATGCAGCAGATTATAAGACTCAAGTTTTAGAGCAGATCACAAAAGCAGAACACAGAATAATAATTACAGCACTTTACCTTGAAGATGATGACGCTGGACGCGAGATTTTATCCGCACTACACCAAGCTTCTTTAAATAAGCCAAACCTTAAAGTAACTGTTTTGGTTGATTATCATAGAGCCCGTCGTGGACGCATTGGCGAAAGTAAAAGTGAAGGCAATGCAAAACTTTATTGCGAATATAATGAAAAATACAATTCAAATGTAAAAGTATATGGCGTGCCAATTAAGGCAAGAGAGATCTTTGGTGTTTTGCATCTAAAAGGTTTAGTGTTTGATGATATTTTGCTTTATACAGGCGCAAGCATTAATGATGTTTATCTTCAGCAGCACGACCGATATAGACTCGACCGCTATTTTGTTTTAAATCAAAAGGGTATTTGTGACAGTATTGAATCATTTATGAATGAAATTATGCTTGTTTCTGATGCGACACCTCGAATTGATAGCAGACCTATTGCAGATTACAATGAAATTAAATTAGCGCATAAGCAGTTAATGCGAACTTTGAAGAAAACTAAATACAAAGAGCCAAGTGGTATTAATAAAAACTCACTTAATGCGAGAATGTTTTTAGGTTTTGGTCGCAGAGGCAATGATCTTAATAAATTAATTAAAAACTTATTTGATCAAACTAAAGAAGAGTTAGTGCTATATACGCCATATTTTAATTTTCCAGCACCTTTAATGCGCTCCTTAAGAAAATTATTAAAACATGGTAAAAAGGTAACAATCGTTGTTGGCGATAAAACTGCTAATGATTTTTATATTTCTCCAGAAAAACCGTTTAATACAATCGGTGGTTTGCCTTACCTTTATGAAACGATTTTACAAAAATTTCTTAAAAGTCAAAATAAGTATCTAGAGCAAGGTCTACTTAAAGTTTACCTTTGGAAAGATAACGATAACTCATTTCATTTGAAAGGTGTATGTTCAGATGGAAAGCGTCATTTATTATCAGGCCATAATTTAAACCCAAGAGCGTGGAGTTTAGATATTGAAAATGGCATTTTGTTAGATGATCCTAATAAAACATTAAAGCAAAGAATCGAAGATGAAAAAGCACAAGTTTTAAAGCACTGTACTCAAATTATGAATTTTGATGAACTTGAAACTATGCCTGATTATCCTGCGCCTGTACAAAAAATATTAGGTAAGATTAAAAGAGTGAAAGGTGATGTCATTCTTAAACGCTTTATTTAATAAGTTTATTTAGGTCATGGCATATTTTGAGGCTGCTATTATACTAGGCATGTTTCTAGCGATGATTATTATTATGAATAAAAAGGATAAGTAATAATACGAATTCCAATAAATATATGAACAATCTAAATGGTCTAAATATAAGCATAAAAAAAGCAGCTAATTAGCTGCTTTTTTTATTTTTGCGATAAACTATGCGTTTAAAGCATCTACTGGTGCAACATATTCCATGTTGAAACCTTCAGCAACTTCTTTATAAGTTACTTTTCCTTTATAAACATTTAAGCCTTCAAGGAAGTTAGCATCATCTAATAATGCTTGCTTATAACCTTTGTTTGCAAGATTAATGATATAAGGCAATGTTGCATTGTTAAGTGCAAATGTAGAAGTAAGTGGCACAGCACCTGGCATGTTAGCAACACAATAATGTACAACGTCATCAACAATGTACGTTGGCTCAGCGTGAGTTGTTGCTTTAGAAGTTTCAATACAACCACCTTGGTCAATTGCAACATCAACAATTGCAGAACCAGGCTTCATACGTTTAATGTGATCTGCAGTTACTAATTTAGGCGCTGCTGCGCCTGGAATTAATACACCACCTATCACTAAATCAGCTTCCAAAACATGCTTTTCTAACGCATCAGCAGTTGAGTAAATAGCTTTAACTTTATTACCAAACTGAGCGTCTAAACGACGAAGTACGTCAATGTTACGGTCTAAAATTACAACTTCAGCACCCATACCAATTGCCATTTGTGCAGCGTTGTTACCAACCATACCACCACCAATAACAACAACTTTAGCAGGTTCAACACCTGGTACGCCACCTAATAACATGCCACGACCTGCATTTGATTTCTCAAGTGCTTGTGCGCCTGCTTGGATAGACATACGACCAGCAACTTCAGACATAGGCGCAAGAAGTGGTAAACCACCACGGCCGTCAATAACAGTTTCGTATGCAATACAAATTGCTTTACTTTTAACTAGGTCTTCAGTTTGTGGCAGATCAGGTGCTAAGTGAAGGTAAGTGAATAAAATTTGATCTTCACGTAACATTGCACGTTCAACAGCTTGTGGCTCTTTTACTTTAACGATCATATCAGCTTGTGCAAAAACGTCAGCAGCAGTATTTAAAATCTCTGCACCTGCAGTTACATAATCTGCATCAGTAAAACCGATGCCCATACCTGCATTAGTTTCTACAAATACTTGGTGGCCGTGGTTAATAAGTTCACGAACACTACCTGGTACCATACCTACACGATACTCATGGTTTTTAATTTCTTTAGGAACACCGATAATCATAATAATTGCCTTTTTGAACGAGGTTATGTTTTATTCTATTGTATGCATAAATATATAGTTTTACTCACTGTTGTTTGTGTATAATTTAGTTTATTAAACTAAATTATTTTAATTGGTAGTGATTTATATGGTTTCTAGTAAGACGCTTTACACATTAGATCGAATTGATCATAAAATATTAGTCGAATTACAAAAAGATGGTCGACTTTCTAATGTAGAATTAGCTCGAAGAATCGGTTTAAGTGCCACGCCTTGTCTTGAAAGAGTAAAAAAACTTGAAAGGGATGGTTTTATAATGGGTTATAGAGCGGTGATTGATCCTGCTAAAGTGGGAGCTGCTTTATTAGTTTATGTTGAAATTACCTTAACCAAAACTTCTCCAGATGTATTTGAAGACTTTAGCCAAGCTGTAAAGCTCCATGATGAAATATTAGAATGCCATTTAGTATCAGGTAATTTCGATTTTTTACTTAAAACACGTGTTGCAGATATGTCCGCATATAGATTAGTGCTTGGCGATGTACTACTTAGATTACCTTCAGTGAGTGAAAGTCGTACATATGTTGTTATGGAAGAGGTCAAAAGTGATGAAATGTTACCACTAAAAGTAAATTCCTGATAAAGTTCAACATGAAAAAATATTTATATAATAATAAGCAAAGGATTTATTAATATGCGCCTAAATGGTGTGCAACGCTTACTTGAAACCGGTCTAATAATTAGTACCTTTTCTGCTATTTTCATTTTATGTGCTTTGGTTAGTTTTCACCCTGCAGATCCCTCTTGGTCACAAACAGGAGAATTTTCCCGAGTTAAAAATATAACAGGCTCGACTGGTGCATGGGTAGCTGACATTTTGTTATCTTGGTTCGGTTGGCTTGCTTTTCTAATACCCATTGCAATACAAGCTTTTGGTTATATTTTATTTAAGAAACCGCACAAAGTACTTCAGCTTGACTATTTTACACTAGGTTTGCGTGTAGTGGGTTTAGTTTTATTCATTACGACAGCAGCTGCAATTAGTAGTATTAATTTTGACAATTTATTTTATTCTTCATCTGATGGGATTTATTCCTCATCTGGTGGGGCGCATTTTTTATCTGGTGGATTAGTAGGGGATGTCATTGCAAATGCCATGATGCCAGCATTTAATTTCACTGGTACATCAATTTTTTTATTATGTTTCTTTTTTGCAGGTCTTACTTTATTAACTGGCGTTTCTTGGGTTCAATTTGTTGATGTGTTAGGTGAATACGCCGTTAAATTAGGTACATATTTACATCAGTTGCCACAAAAGTGGTTTGATAGTCGACAAGCAAAATCAGCACTTAATATGACTAAAAGCACTGCAGTTCAAATTGAGCCAGATGAATTGTTAAATGATCCCTTATTGGCAGAACCATCAGGGGCTGAATCAAAAGTGTCTGAGGCTAAATTTGCTGAAACTGAGTCTCCTCAAATAGAACATGCTCAAATAGACGAAACAGAATTTAATATAGAAATAGAATCTACAGAGCCGACACATAATACTGATAATGATTTTGAACCAATTAACGAGCCTGTATTAGACCATCATATTGAAGAGAACTTTGCACCTGTAGGCTCAGAATTTGATGATATTAACAGTATTTTAGATCAAGATATGAGCTTTAGTGCCATTGAAGATGAGCCAATTGATACTGCCAGTGCTTTAAACTCTTTAGATCAAAATGCTTATTCGCAAACACAAGACATAAGCGAACCGCTAGAAAGTGAAATTAGTGCACCTTTGGTACCTAAAGAAGTGGCTAAGCCAGTTATACCTATGCATTTGCAACCACAAACAGCAAAAGATAAATTTGAAGAGCTGTTGGCTGAAAAAACAAATAGCGCCAATATGCCACCATTACCGACTTTAGATTTATTGGATCGCCCAGATAAACAAAAGAATCCAATTTCTAAAGACGAACTTGAAGCGGTATCTCGTTTAGTAGAAGTAAAACTATTAGATTTTGGCATACAAGCTACAGTTGTAGGTGTGTATCCAGGTCCTGTAGTAACGCGTTTTGAACTGGATTTAGCGCCAGGTATCAAAGTCGCTAAAATAACAGGTTTGGCAAAAGATTTAGCCCGTGCTTTATCAGCAGTGAGTGTGCGTGTTGTAGAGGTTATACCGGGCAAAACTTATATTGGTTTAGAATTACCAAATAAACACCGTGAAATAGTACGTTTATCTGAAGTAATTGATGCAGAAAAATTCAGACAAAGTGCATCTCCATTAGCTATGGTGTTAGGTAAAGATATTGCAGGGCAACCAGTTGTGGTTGATCTTGGTAAAATGCCGCATTTATTAGTGGCAGGTACGACAGGTTCTGGTAAGTCTGTTGGTGTGAATGTAATGATCATCAGTTTACTGTATAAATCAGGTCCTGATGATGTGCGCTTAATCATGATAGATCCAAAAATGCTTGAACTTTCTGTTTACGAAGGCATTCCACATTTATTATGTGAAGTAGTCACCGATATGAAAGAAGCATCAAACGCATTGCGTTGGTGTGTGGGTGAAATGGAACGTCGTTATAAATTAATGTCGGCTCTGGGTGTACGTAACCTAAATGGTTATAACCAAAAAGTACTAGCGGCAAAAGAGTTAGGAATGCCGATAAAGGATCCTTTATTTAAAGATACTGATGGCATGGCTAATGAGCCTGAAGACTTAGATAAATTACCAAATATCGTGGTTGTGATAGATGAATTCGCAGACATGATGATGATAGTAGGTAAAAAAGTTGAAGAGCTAATTGCACGTATCGCACAAAAAGCACGTGCAGCGGGTATTCATTTAGTATTAGCAACACAAAGACCTTCAGTTGATGTCATTACAGGTTTAATTAAAGCGAACATCCCAACACGAATGGCTTTCCAAGTATCATCAAAAATAGATTCACGCACCATATTAGATCAACAAGGTGCTGAAAACTTACTCGGTATGGGTGATATGTTATACCTACCACCTGGCACAAGTGTACCAGTACGTGTTCATGGCGCATTCATTGACGATCATGAAGTACATGCTGTCGTTGATGATTGGAAAAAACGCGGTAAACCAAATTATATTGATGAAATATTAAATGGTGATGCGACAGAAGATATATTATTACCTGGTGAAGCGCCTGAAGGCGAAGATACTGAGCAAGACCCATTATATGATGAAGCAGTGAGCTTTGTGATAGAAGGGGGGAGAGTATCAATATCAAGCGTACAACGTAAACTCAGAGTTGGTTATAACAGAGCTGCACGTTTAGTTGAGCAAATGGAAGCATCAGGTATTGTTAGTGCCCCTGGTCATAATGGTGCGCGCGAGTTATTAGTACCTAACGCCAATGCCAATTAATTTATATGCTAACACCTTAGGTTATTAAGATTAATTTGTGCATTTTATATCGTCATTCCCGAATTGTTTTTATCGGTAATCTATAAATGCATAAAAAGATAGAACTTTGATAAAACATTTATAGATGACGCACTTAATACAGCACTTAGACAGGTCAATTTATTTAAATTGATCTGTTTGTTAAACTCAGGTTCAGTTTTGTTTCGTTATAACAAGATAAATAAAAGAATTTAGGTATTAAAAGAATGATAAAAAAAAGCATTTTAAGTTTAATGTTCACTATGAGCTTTTCAACATTAGCTGGTGATTTAGAACAATTACGTAGTCAGTTAAATCTATTAAATAGCTTCACAGCAAAATTTGAGCAAGTTGTAAAAGACGATCAAGGTGATGTATTGCAATCTGGCCAAGGTGAAATTGCTTTGCAGCAACCAAACAAAATCAGTTGGCAGCAAGAAGATACACTATTAATCTCGGATGGAGATAAAACCTATTATTTTGATAGTTTTGCTGAGCAGGTTTCTATATTTAAGTCAGAAAAATTAATTCAAAGCACGCCTTTTATATTGCTGACAAGCAATGATGAAAACCTTTGGCAGAAATACACAGTTAAAATGAATAAAGGTGCTTATACAGTAACTCCTAAGTCTTTAGAAAACGCACAAGTAAGTGCTCTTGTAATTCGTTTTGAAGATAAAACTAAAGGCCTAAAAGGACTAGAGATAAAAGATATTTCAGGGCAAACATCTTACTTTAATTTTAGCAATGCAACAGTAAATCCAGAACTTAAAGCAGAG
The DNA here is from genome assembly GCF_018860845.1 of Pseudoalteromonas sp. C2R02. Taxonomy (NCBI): domain Bacteria; kingdom Pseudomonadati; phylum Pseudomonadota; class Gammaproteobacteria; order Alteromonadales; family Pseudoalteromonadaceae; genus Pseudoalteromonas; species Pseudoalteromonas sp. C2R02. The sequence continues at coordinate 123,322 of NZ_JAHKQC010000028.1, forward strand.
ATATTCAAATTTGATATCCCTGCTGGCGTTGAAGTAGACGACCAAACGGGTAACTAAATATAAGTGTCAAATTTTAATTTCGATTTTGCACCAGATGTGCGACCTCTCGCTGCAAGAATGCGCCCTGAGACCTTAGATGATTATTTCGGACAAGGTCATTTATTAGCACCTGATAAACCACTTTATCGCGCAATAATAGAAGGGCGATGCCACTCTTTAATTTTATGGGGTCCGCCGGGCGTTGGTAAAACAACGTTAGCAGAAATCATAGCACATCATGCGAATGCTAATTTAATTCGCATATCAGCAGTATCTGCGGGTGTTAAAGAAATAAGACAATCAGTACAAGATGCTAAAAGTCATTTAGCGTCTAACGGTCAACGCACATTATTATTTGTTGATGAAGTACACAGATTTAATAAATCTCAGCAAGATGCTTTTTTACCGCATATAGAAGATGGCACATTTATATTTGTTGGTGCAACCACAGAAAATCCCTCGTTTGCACTTAATAACGCAATACTATCTCGTGCGCGAGTATACGTGCTTAAATCTTTAACTGAGACAGATTTAACCGACGTATTAGCGCAAGCCCTTTCAAGTGATAAAGGCTTAGGTAAGCAAGCGTTTGATATTCCGGATAACGCTAAAAAAGCATTATGTTTAGCGGCCGATGGCGATGCTCGAAAACTCTTAAATTTGTTAGAGCAAGCAGCCGATTTAGCGATTGAAAAAGGGGATGTATCGTTAATCGATAAATCAGTCTTAGAGCAAATATTACCTAGTCATATTGCAAAATATGATAATGGCGGAGATGAATACTACGATTTAATCTCTGCGTTTCATAAATCAGTGCGTGGTTCAGCACCTGATGCTGCACTTTATTGGTATTGTAGAATATTAGCAGGCGGCGGAGATGCACTTTATGTTGCGCGACGTTTACTTGCAATTGCAACAGAAGACATAGGCAATGCTGATCCTCGTGCAATGCAAGTCGCATTAAATGCATGGGATATATATCAAAGAGTCGGGCCTGGTGAAGGCGAACGTGCCATTGCCCAAGCCACCTTATATTTAGCCAGTGCTGCAAAAAGCAATGCTGTATATATGGCCTTTAATCAAGCGAAGCAGCAAGCGAGTGAATTACCTAGCTTTCCAGTGCCAGAGCATTTAAGAAATGCTCCGACTGATTTAATGAAAGATTTAGGTTATGGCAGCGAATACCGATATGCACATGATGAGGCGGGCGCTTTTGCAGCAGGAGAAAATTATTTTCCAGAAGCATTAAAAGATACGCAATATTACCACCCAGTAGATCGTGGATTAGAGAAGAAAATAAAAGAAAAACTGGATTATTTAACAGCGTTAGATCAACAAAGCACACTTAAAAGATATGAATAAATAGTATGAGTTCATTCAAATTATACCTTTTTGTAGCCTTAGGCGGGGCCAGTGGTGCTTGCTTAAGGTTTTTTATTAGCGAAACCATGGTAAAACTACTGGGTAGGGGATTCCCTTTTGGCACTTTGGCGGTTAATATTCTGGGTTCGTTATTAATGGGTATTTTATTTGCCCTATTAGAAAAAGAATTCTTAGTTGGCAGCCCAGCTAAAACCATTCTTGGAATTGGCTTTTTAGGTGCGCTTACAACTTTCTCTACCTTTTCGTTAGATACCTTATTGCTTATACAGCAAGGAGATTGGCTAAAGGTAGCGTTAAATATCACATTAAATTTAGTCTGTTGTATCTTTGTTACTTGGTTAGGGATGCAATTAGTAATACAGTTTGTACAAAAATAGCACTTGTAGTGCCCAAAAGGTTAAAAGAAGAATATGTTAGATTCAAAATATTTACGTCAGGACATAAACGAAACAGCAGAGCGTTTAGCACAAAGGGGTTTTACGCTTGATGTTGATACAATTAATGCTTTAGAAGAAAGCCGTAAAGCACTACAAGTAAAAACCCAAGAATTACAAAGTGAGCGTAATACTCGTTCCAAGTCTATTGGCCAAGCCAAAGCACGTGGCGAAGACATTCAGCCATTACTTGAGTCAGTTGGTCAATTAGGTGCAGAACTTGATGCAGTAAAAGCTGAGCAAGATGAAGTTCTAGCTAAGTTAAAAGATATCGCACTAACGTTACCTAACTTACATGATGAGTCAGTACCTCAAGGTAAAGATGAAGACGAAAATGTTGAAATCTTAAAATGGGGCGAGCCAAAAGCATATGACTTTGAAGTAAAAGATCATGTTGATTTGGGTGAAGGTCTAGATAAAGGCTTAGACTTCGAAGCTGGCGTTAAATTAAGTGGTGCACGTTTCACTGTTATGCGTGGTCAAATGGCGCGATTACACCGTGCACTAGCGCAGTTTATGTTAGATACACATACACTAAAAAATGGTTATACAGAAATGTATGTGCCTTATTTAGTAAACAGAGACAGTTTATACGGCACAGGACAATTACCTAAATTTGCTGCTGATTTATTCCATACTGAAGCATTGGAAGATGATCAAAATACATTTAGCTTAATCCCTACTGCTGAAGTGCCTCTTACAAATCTTGCACGTGACGAGATTTTTGAAGAAGCAGAGCTACCTGTTAAATTAACTGCGCATACACCGTGTTTTAGAAGTGAAGCAGGTAGTTATGGTCGTGATACACGTGGCCTTATTCGTCAGCATCAATTTGATAAAGTAGAATTAGTACAGCTTGTTAAGCCTGAAGATTCAATTGAAGCATTAGAAGAGTTAACCGGTCACGCAGAGCAAATCTTACAAGCATTAGAATTACCTTACCGTAAAGTAATTTTATGTACTGGCGATATGGGTTTCGGTTCAAGCAAAACATACGACTTAGAAGTATGGTTACCAGCACAAGATACATATCGTGAGATCTCATCTTGTTCAACAATGAATGATTTCCAAGCACGTCGTATGCAAGCGCGTTTTAAACGTAAAGGCAGCAAAAAGCCAGAATTATTACATACATTAAATGGTTCTGGTTTAGCGGTAGGGCGTACACTTGTTGCAGTGCTTGAAAACTACCAACAAGCAGATGGTTCAGTTGTAGTACCAGAAGTACTTAAGCCATACATGGCAGGTATTGAAGTATTAGGTAAATAGTCAAACTTATTTAGGACTATCACCTGATTATAAAAAGGCCACTTAGGCCTTTTTTTGTGCCCAAAATATAAATGTATCGCTTAATTTTGTTACTTTGTCGATTACAAAATCCATTTATAAAAAATGCCCCTATAATTCATATATCACCTAGAAATAAGTTCTATTAATTGATTAATGTTGGTGCTATGTAGGTGTATATCTTAAGCCATTTTTGTAGGCGAGGGTTTACCCTTGCGGTGTTAATATAGAAGCCGGTGTTTAACTTCATAGCTAGAGATAGCTGTAGGCGGGAATTTATCCGCGCAGTATACACACTGTAGCCAAGAGAGCTTTAGATACATTGTAGGCGAGGGTGTACCCTTGCGGTGTTAACACCGTAACCTGTGCGTCAATGAACTTATGTGTAGGCAGTCTAAAATAGCATTTAGGTTTTGGGAAAATACGGGACTGAACTCCGGTCTACAAAGGTAATTTATAAACATTGTAGCCGGGGGGTCCGCGCAGTATTGACACTTAGGACATAGGAAGCGTCAAAGTGTCTTAGATCTAAAATAGTTGAAATTATAAATAGGAATAAACAATGACTGAGAAAAAAACAAGGATTAATGCAACTAACCTTGCTTTACGCTGGTTTTATAGATTATTAATTGTGTCATTATTATTAGTAGCGGCTTATGTTGGTTTTGAGGCGTTTACAACCGTATATAGTAATACTCATCAGGTTCAGCAGAGTTAAAATAAACATATAATTGGATAAGAAACTTTTACAATAAAATATTTCCGATTTATCGGTTAAAGTTACCGGAAACATTTTATTTAAGGCTATAAATATTAAATACACCTAGCTGGTTTTGGCAAACCCGCAATTTTAGTTGCTTGCTTAGCAGGACCTTTAGGAAATAATGTATAAAGATAAATGCTGTTGCCCTTGTCTTCACCTAACTTTTTAGCCATCGCCTTAACTAGCATTCTAATCGCTGGACTAGTATTAAACTCTTCGTAAAAATCACGTACAAAATGCACAACTTCCCAATGTGATTCACTTAATTCAATATTTTCTTCTTGAGCAATTACTAGGGCTAGCTCTTTACTCCAATCACTTGGGTTAAGTAAATAACCTTGTTTGTCTGTTTCAATTTCTTTTTGATTAAATTCAATCATATTACCAACTTAATGTATTCTTATATTCTAGGGTTAATTCTACCCATTTCTCATAACCTATGACGCTTATCGATTTATTACTTATACCTCGCGCTTCACAATCAGCTTGCAGTGCTATAACTGTATTTAAATCTATATATGGTGCTAATAATGAATAACAAGCATCACGGGTGAACAGGACGCAGTCTGTGTCATTCTTTAAATCTAGTAACTCTTGGAATTGGGTTTGTGTAACAGGCTTAGATAAAATATGTAAAGTTGCATTCGTATGTGTTAAATCAGTCATTACATTGTCACCAAATGATCGTTAGCATTTAAAATAGTTTTTATTTGGTTATTATCTAAAAGTTCACACGATAAATGTAGGCTATTTATATCAATACCTCTTAATTCAAGGGATTTCTTACAAGCATATATGTTTTCAACGTCGTATAGCTCAAGCATTTTTAACGTTTTAAAGTAATCTTTTAAATTTACTAAAGCAGGGTTTTGATTTTCATGTAGGCAAAATACGGCATCATCTTTAAATAAAATACTGACATTTTGATCAATAGCAGCAAAAATAAGTGCAGTATCGAGTGCTTCTCTACATTTAACCCCGTCAAATGGACTAGAGGTTTGTATCACTAAAATATTTTTCATATCCATTACCTTATTTAAACTGGATCCACTTATCAGCTTTTGCCACCGACATAGCAAACTCAGCTAAGCCAGCAACGGTAAATGGGCCTGTATTTTTAACATCTAAACCACGCTTTTCTGCTGCTGTAATACACAATAATAAAGGTGTTTTTGCATCATCTACAAAGGATTGCCATTGTTCATTGAGTTGGACTTCATCTTTTGCAATTACAAAATGCTCGCTTGCATGCCAAATCGCTTCTTGATATAAAAAAATTGCATCTATGGCATGCCCAGCACTGAGTGCTGCTTTAGCAAAGTTTAATAAAGACAAACACGCATCGCTGTCACTAGGTGATGCATGTAAAGATAAAACAAAATTAGCCACATTATCCTCATGAATTTTAGTTATAAAAAAGCCCCGCTAATTTGCGAGGCTTTTATTATACGTGAAATAACTCACTTAAAGCATGTTATTAATCGTCTGACATGCCTAATAAAGCTAAAATAGACGTGAATAAGTTATAAATGTTTAAGTATAAACCTACTGTTGCACGTATATAGTTAGTTTCGCCACCGTTGATGATACGGCTAGTATCAAACAAGATAAAACCAGACATAATCAATACTACAGCAGCGTTAATAACCATAAATGTTATTGAGCTACCGATAAAGATATTTACGATACTCGCAACGATTACCACTAATAAGCCAACTGTTAAAAAACCACCCATAAACGAGAAGTCTTTTTTAGTTGTAAGTGCATAAGCGGATAAACCAAAGAATACGAGTGCAGTAGAACCTAGTGCTTGCATAATAAGCATAGGGCCGCCCGGCATACCAGCATAATGATTAAGCATAGGACCTAAGCCTAAACCCATACAACCAGTAAAAGCGAATATCCAAAAGATACCAGATGAAGAGTCAGCTTTTTTGTTTACAACAAAAATTAAGCCAAATGAAATTAAAGTGAAAACTAATCCCATAATACGTGGAAATGCTAAAGCCATAGAAATGCCTGCTGTTACAGCACTTGCTAATAATGTCATGCCTAGTAGCATGTAAGTATTTCTCAATACTTTGTTTGTTTCTAATACGCTGCTTGCTGGAGCGCTATTAGTATATGATTGATTCATAAGGACTTCCCCAAAATAACTAAAAATTAAATTATATTAATATAGATAATAACAGGTTAGATACGATTTTAAAGCTTTCGTTCAGTCTTCTAATAACTTTTAACGATAAAGAATGTAAATTTAACTTAAGTTTATGAAAAGTTTAATTAATAAAGGTGTGTTTTTACAGTTAAATAACAAATTTATTTTTTAGGTTTAATAACCCAGTTTCAATATATTTTGCCTAAATTATATGTAATTATGAAATGGTATGTTTGCAATACATGAAAGTAATATTGGACTTGTTTTTAAACTATAAACGCATTGTTTAGATATAATTTCTATATTACTTAATTGGTTGATATAAATAATTTAATTTCAGAATTAGATTTATATATCATTAAAGAGAATAAAGAACTAAAATACTTAAGAATTAAAATATCAGCATACAATGTACTTACATTGAAATCGTACAAAATACATATCTGTTTCATTTTACATTCCTTAATATAGATAACTGTCTGATGAACCTCTAATATCATACATATATTTAGATAAAACGTACTCTGAAACCTTATCACTTATTTAAACTCGTAAACGAATGGCTTAGCTAGCTACAATGAAAGGGTATTTTTACTTATGATGCAGTTTGGATTTAAAAAACTATTACTTATTTCGATCGCTATTTTGGTCGGAATGTCGGTATCTTTAACGAGCTACTTTTCATATGTTAAAGAAGAGGAAGCATTAACAGCTCTTGTCATCAGAGAAAATACTGAATTTGTTCAACAACAAGCAAAAATTATAGAAAAACAATTAAATGAAAAGGCACTTGGCTTATCTAGGATCGCGTCTTTATATAATGACCAACGAGAAATAGGCACAACTGAAGATTTTATTAAACTGACAAATACAATTGCTTTTGCAATGAATTTGAACAGTTCTGCAATTGGGTTTGAAAGTGGTGTAGGTTATTGGAATCAAAGTAGTGAGGTATGGCCTAATCATATATTTGCAGGAGATGTACGTGAGGAGTCATATTATAAATTAGCACGCAATAGCTCCGGTGCTGCAGTAACTGAGCCATACTTTGATTCAATCGATTATTGGATCAGTATCGTTCATAGTATTAAAAACGGTATCATTACTGTTGATATGAAATTGGATTTTTTGAATGAGCTCGTAAGTGAGTCATCTCAAATCCCAGGTGCTGTCGCATTGATTTTAAATCATGATACAACCGTTCTGGCTTCAACAAGTGAAAATGTTGAAACAAAGAAATTAGCATCTGACTATCATTGGTTTAAAGGCGCTGTGTTAAATGCAGTCACCAAAAATAATAGTATACAAACATATCAAGTAGATGGCGTAGAAAAATTATTATTTTCACATAGAGTAAAAATAGCAGATAAAAATTGGTATTACACCTTAAGCCTAGATACAGAAGTAGCCTATGCCAGTCTTACAAAAGCTAAAACAAGCGCATTTATTAGTACGCTTGTTGCTACACTTATTAGCGTTGGCTTTGTTTTTATTTTATTACAAATACTTTATCGTCCAATATTAGTGTTAAAAGAAACAATAATGGCACTTTCGCAAGGGAATGGTGATTTAACACAAAGGCTTAAAATAGAAACAAATGATGATTTAGGCGAAATTTCCGAAGGTGTAAATCAATTTATAGCCAGTTTACAAACAATGATATTAGAAATTAAACGAGAAACTGAAGCGTTAAACGGTAATGTTTATAAATTAAAAGAGCAATCTGAAGCTAATACAATAATTCTTGATGGCCATGTGCAAGAAACCGAGCAGGTTGTAACAGCAATAGAAGAAATGAATGCAACAGCTGAATCAATGGCACAAGACATTGCTAATGCCGCGCAGCTTACCGATAGCGCTAACAATGCAGGGCGAGACTCAAAAGGTACTGCAATTCAGGCGCAGGGCACTATATCAGAATTAGTCTCTGACGTTGAAAATTCAGTGCAAAGTGTGAGCGAGATGAGCAAAGAAACCGACGGTATTAATTCAATATTAAGTGTCATTGGTGGGATTGCAGATCAAACTAATTTATTAGCCCTAAATGCAGCAATTGAAGCTGCTAGAGCTGGAGAACAAGGCCGAGGCTTTGCTGTTGTAGCAGATGAAGTTAGAAGTCTGGCAAGTCGGACAAAATCAAGTACAGATGAAATTGAAAGTGCACTTGCAAGTTTATTAAAAGGTAATCAAACAGTAGTTGATTCGATGAGTATAACTAAAGGTCGCTGCCAACAAGCTGCAACAGGTGCAGGTGAAGTGTCAGAGAGTTTAGATACTATGACAGGTATTGTTTCTGAAATTAATGATTTGAGTACACAAGTCGCAGCCGCAGCTGAAGAGCAAAGCAATGTAACACATGAAGTGAGTAAAAACATGGTTGCCATTAACTCAATAGTTGGAAAATTAGATTCAAATGGTAAACAAGCGGTAGAAGAAATTAATAGCATTGATGATATAAACCACCGATTGACTGCCATTATAAGTAAATTTAAAGTTTAATGAAAAAGAAACTTTTAGAGCCGACTTTAATAAGTCGGCTTTTTTATTTGTAAATGTTAATTATTTTATTAAATACTTCTTAAGCGAACAGCATAAAACCTAGATTATTTAATCGAATGAAAAAACATCACAAACGATAGATATTTAAACGAATTAACTGTTTTTTAGGCACTTAAACAAAAAAGTAAAAAAAAGACTTCACAAACACCCATTAGTTTAATAATATTCGCGCCGCTGCGGAGAGATGGCAGAGTG
>NZ_JAHKQC010000023.1:0-230656 GCF_018860845.1 Pseudoalteromonas sp. C2R02
CCTGCGCCCACCACTTTAGACTCTTTCATTAGAGATACAAGCCGACATTAAGTCGGTTTTTTTGTCTAATAAATAGATCATTAACTTAAGATGAAAAATAAAGTTAATCTAAAATGGATACGAACCTGGTTCGTTAATCTAATTTAGAGGTAAAGTAATATCTAAAGTGGGTGCATAGCTCAGCTGGATAGAGTACTCGGCTACGAACCGAGCGGTCGGAGGTTCGAATCCTCCTGCGCCCACCACTTTAGACTCTCGTAATAGAGATATAGGCCGACACTTAAGTCGGTTTTTTTGTGCCTGAAATTTGAGTTTTGGGCTCTTTAGATTCTTACCATAACAAAGAGCTTCATTTATTTTACCGGCAGACTAAAGCTATATACTTTTCAATGCACTCATAAGCAAAGGGTATAAAATAGGTAAGATAATAGAAGTGAGTACAGCACTGACAATTAAAGATACCGACGCAAAAGCACCTATTTTAGAATCAATCTCTACAGCACGTGCTGTACCAAGTGCATGGCATGCTGCTCCCATAGCTAATCCTTGTGCAGCTTTATCTGATACACCTATTAATTTTAAAAATGGATGAGCAAAAATAGCCCCTAATACGCCAATTAATATCACAATAGCGGCGGCGAGGGCGGCGATGCCTCCTAAAGAGTTTGCTAATGTCATTGCGATAGGAGAAGTTACCGCATTGGGGGCAATAGAAGCGATTATCTGATTATCAGCACCTAAGATATAAGCGATAAATAAAGCTATGCTTGTAGAACTTAGTACACCTAAAGTGCAAGCAATTAAAATATTATTTAACTGAGATTTTATATAAACAAACTCTTTATATAAAGGCATTGCTAACGCCACAATTGCGGGCTCTAGTAATAAAGTTAAAGGTAAATTACTGTTTGCGTAGTCTGAATAAGTACTGTCACTTGAAATTAAAATCAGCATAATTAAAAGCATAGTCAATAAAATCGGGTTAAGAATAAGCCAAGTCGTTTTATTTTGAATAGCTTTAAATATAAAAAATATAACGATGGTAAGAATAATTCCGATATAAATCATGATGTCGACTTATTTAACTTCTGAAATATAAGGCCGACGACAGCTAAAGTGATAATGCAGCTTGCAATAACACTGATACTTATCGTTATTAAGTTATCTTTTAATAATCCTAAATGCTCAATAATCCCTACAAGAGTAGGAATAAAAAGCAAAGGCATAGATTTTAATAATGGTGCAGAGCAAGGTAATACTGTGTGATGTTTTACAACGCCGGTCATTAATAAAGTAAAAAGTATTAACATGCCAAAAATGGCACTTGGAAAAACAAGGTTAAATGTGTAAGAAATTAGCTTGCCTGAAAATAGACAAGCTAAAATAATGATTGCACTGATAAAATACTTCAACATTTAATATACACCAACGAATACTTAACTAATAAGCTAACATATAAATCATGACTCGGTTACTAGCCATTAGGTTACCAGTGAGATCTGGGTGAAAACTCAGCTTGTTGTTTTTTCTTATTTGCTTTGATTACTTTTTTTGTGTTTTCATTAAGCAATAATTTGATTTGGTTGCAAGTTTCTCTGGCTAAGATTCTTCGATTATTTGATTGGTGGCTTGTTTGATATAAACGTTTTACTGCTGCAATTGTATCAGGTGATTTTTGTATTATCTGCTCTAATAAAATATTAGTTTGCCCATCTAAATCATCAGTTATAAAGCTAATTAAATTTTGTTCTAATGCTTGTTGGGCTGAAATGGGTTCAGCATGTGTTGTTAACCAAAGCGCTTGATCATATGGCATCAGTTTAGCCAATTGGACACTTGCTCCCATATCTGGGCATAATCCCCAGCGTGCTTCCATAATTGCAAAGCTACAATCTTTACGTGCAATTCGGTAATCTGCACCCAAAGCGATCTGCATACCACCTCCCCAACAACGACCCTGAATTTGTGCAATGACAGGAATAGACAGTGATTGCCAACCTAGTGTGACTCTTTGAGCTAAGTTTTGGTTTCCTGGTAGCCATTTGAATAATAGTTTGAATACTTGAATGGGCTGTTTCATTACACTGGCAACATCTAAGCCTGTGCAAAAGTCATTGCCATTTGCTTTTAAAATAACTGCGCGAATATTTTTATCTTTTTTTATTTTTTTTATCACGCGGTCTATCGCTAGGAACATAGAGAAATTAAGTGCATTGAGTTTTTCTGAGCGATTTAACGTGACAGTGGCAATTTGGTTATTAACACTAAGTATAATTAGATTGTTACTCATCGGACCTCCTTTTTAATCAGCGTAAAATTTTAATAGCAAAAAGTAAAGTGGCAAATTTAAGGAACTGGAAGATAAATAATCAGTCTACTCATACTAGGTTCATTTTTCTATCGTTACAATTAAGGCGATGGCTTACTAATCAAGGTATTTAAGGTTTTGATGAAAAGTCACATTTTGTAGACTTTTAATAATATATAATAATTTCATTATTTATCAGCTTAATAAAATAAATCGCTGAGTTGTTGTCTTTTATCAGTCAATTACATTACTTTATTATTGATAAGTATTACTATTGGTAACAACACGTTATTTTTTAATCAAATTAAAACAGTTAAAGGAAGATTATTTATGTCTGCGCATGATTCGCTTAATAAATATAATAAACAAATAAAATCAAAGTTGATTCAAAGCGTATTGATATCTTCAATCGCTTTAGCTTTAACTGCTTGTGGGAAACAAGAAGCAGCAAAAAAAGTAACACCGCCAGCGGCTGTTTCTGTTTATACAATTAAAACAGATGAAGTTGGTAATTACAGAGAATTTGTAGCGCGTACACAAGCGCATCAAGAAGCTGAAATAAAAGCACGTGTTGAAGGCGAATTATTAAAAAGGCACTTTAATGAAGGTACTGCAATCGCACAAGGCCAAGCATTATTAGAGATAGATCCAGCTGAATTTCAAGCCAGCCTTATTCAAGCTCAAGCTGATCTTAAAAGTAAAATAGCGGCTCAAAATGGTGCGGCAAGAGATTTAAAACGTGGTAAAGATGTTGCAAAGCAAGGGTTTATCTCTCAATCTGATTTAGATAAATTAACAACAAATGCGGCACAAACTTCGGCTGCAGTAAAAGCTGCTGAAGCAGCTCTGGCCAAGGCGAAACTTAATTTAAGCTATACCAAAATATCGGCACCTTTTTCTGGAAAAATCGGTAAAGTAAACTTTAATGTCGGTAATATTGTTGGCCCACAAAGCAACGCTTTAGCAACGTTGACTTCAATTGATCCTATCTATGTAAATTTTCAGGTTGAAGAGTCTGATTACATCACTTATTTACAAAAACACAAAGAGATTAAATCTGCTCAACAAGTACCTATGGATTTAGCGCTTCGTTTACCTAATAACTCTCAGTATGGGCAAATGGGTAAATTAGACTTTGCAGATACTAAAATCGATCAAGGTACAGGTACTGTTGAAATGCGTGCGGTTTTTCCAAATCCTGAAGGAATTGTACTACCGGGTTTATTTGTAACTTTAATTGTAGAAAGCCAAGATAAAAAAGCTATGTCTTTAGTCCCTCAAGCTGCTGTGCAAGAAAACCAACAAGGTAAGTTTGTATTAGTAATAGATGAGAACAATAAGGTTGTTACACGTCATGTCAAACTAGGACGTCGTATTAATGCAATGTGGTTAGTGGAGTCAGGGTTAAAAGCGAATGAAAGCGTGATTATTGAAGGTCTGCAAAAAGTAAAACAAGGCGTTGAAGTTAATCCTGTTGAAAAATCTGTAAATGCAATTACAGGCGTTATAAATAATATAAGCGCAAAATAGAGGCCGACTATGATCAGTAAAATATTTATCAATAGACCTAAGCTTGCCTTAGTCATTTCTATTGTGATCACATTAGCAGGTTTAATCTCTTTGGGATTATTGCCAGTTAATATGTATCCACAAATAACACCGCCTCAAGTGCAAATTACGGCTATGTATCCAGGTGCGAGTGCACAAGTTGTTGAAGAGTCAGTACTTAGACCTATTGAAGAGCAAATAAATGGGGTTGAAGATATGATGTATATCGAATCAACCGCATCAAATAATGGTACTGCAACTATTAATGTGTTCTTTAAAGTAGGTACTGATAGTGATATTGCGCAAGTTAATGTGCAAAATCGTGTTGCTTTGGCAGAAAGCGGTTTACCCGAAGAAGTAAAGCGTCAAGGTGTGAGTGTTAAAAAGCAATCTACCAGCATGTTAATGGGTATTACTTTATATTCAGAGAAAGAAAATTTAGATGAAATTTTTCTAAGTAACTACGCAACTAATTATCTTGCTGAACCTATTGGTCGTTTAAAAGGGGTTGCAGCAGCCTCTGTGATGGGTGAAAAAAGCTACTCTATGCGTATTTGGTTAAAGCCAGATAAAATGGCTTCATTAGGTGTTACTGTTAGTGAGATTCAAGGGGCTTTAAAAGAGCAAAACTTGATAGTTGCAGCAGGTAAACTAGGTGCATCTCCTTCATTACCTAACCAACAGTTTGAATATTCAATTCAAGCAAAAGGTCGTCTAAAAACAGTTGAAGAGTTTGGTCAAACGATTATTCGTGCTAATAATGACGGAAGATTTGTTCGTTTAACTGATATCGCAAGTATAGAGTTAGGCTCTCAAGATTATAGTATTCAAGCTAAATTAAACGGTAATGATACTGCATTTTTAGTTATTTATCAGTTATCTGATGCCAATGCAACTGAAGTAGCGGCATCAGTTAAAGCACAGATGGAAATTTTATCAGAGCGTTTTCCTGATGGTTTAAAATATTCAATTCCATTTGATACAACTAAGTTTATTGACCGTTCAATTGAAGAAGTTGTCGTTACACTATTTCAAGCCGTAGTATTAGTAATATTAGTGGTTTTTTTATTCTTACAAAACTGGCGTGCAACGCTTATCCCATCTGTTGCAATCCCAGTCTCTCTAATTGGTACGTTTGCATTTATGATGCTAATGGGTTACTCAATTAATACCATTACGTTATTTGGTTTAGTATTGGCTATCGGTATTGTTGTTGATGATGCCATTGTTGTAATTGAAAATGTAGAACGTTTACTTAAAGAAGATAAGTTACCAATCAAAGAAGCAGTAACTAAAGCGATGCAACAAGTATCAGGACCTATCATTGCAACCACTTTAGTACTACTTGCTGTGTTTGTGCCTGTTGCATTTATGCCAGGTATAACAGGTGAGCTATATAAACAATTTTCTGTAACGATTTCTTTTGCTGTGATTATTTCATCTATTAATGCGCTGACTTTAAGTCCTGCTTTATGTGTATTGCTATTAAATGAAAAAGCGATGAAACCAATTGGCTGGCTTGCGCCTTTAGAGCGTGGCATTAAAAAGATGACTGCTAGCTATACAGGTAAAATAGACTTTTTATTAAAACGTTCAGCACGTATCGGTATATTAGCCTTAATTATGTTTGCAGCAACGGGTTGGTTAACTAAAGAAGTACCAACAGGTTTTGTACCAGGTGAAGATCAAGGCTATTTATTTGTAAATGTTCAATTACCTGATGCAGCTTCAAGTGTCAGAACTGCTGAAGTAATGAGTAAAGTCGGTGAAGTTATTAAAAAAGATCCTGCGGTAACTGACTTTATTAGTGTTGCAGGTACGTCATTATTAAGTGGTGCGGGCTCTAATAATGGTTTAGGTATCATCATATTAAAAGATTGGGAAGATAGAACTACGCCTGAGCTTGGGTTACGACAAGTCATTCGTCGTATTATGGGTCAGCTTTGGACTATGCCTGATGCACAAGTGATGGTATTTAACCCGCCACCAATTCCTGGTCTTGGTAATAGTTCTGGTTTTGAATTTAGATTACAAGATAGTGAAGGGCGCGATCCAATGGAGTTAGCGCAAGTGATGAACGGTTTAATTTATGAAGCGAACCAAAGACCTGAACTAACTCGTGTATTTAGTACTTTTAGTGCTAACGTGCCGCAATACTTCTTAGAAGTCGATCGTAATAAAGCCAAGGCACAAGGTGTTGCACTGAGTGATATATTTACGACATTACAGGCACAGCTTGGCTCTATGTATATAAACGACTTTAATCAGTTTGGCCGTACATATCGTGTAATGATCCAAGCAGAAACTAAGTTTAGAAAAGACCCATCTGATTTAAGATATTATTTTGTTCGAAATGCACAGGGCGATATGGTGCCATTAACAACACTTGCTAAATTAGAGCCAATTCTTGGGCCAACAAGCATGAATCACTTCAACCTATATCGTAGTGCAAGTATTACAGGTTCTGCAGCACCGGGTTATTCTAGTGGTGAAGCCATAGCTGTGATGCAAGAATTAGCTGAAAACTTACCAGATGGTTATATATATGAGTGGGCGGGTCAATCTAAGCAAGAACTTGAAGCGGGTGATTTAGCGCCTATGTTATTTGGCTTAGCCATTATATTTGTTTACCTATTTTTAGTGGCACAATATGAGAGTTGGACAATTCCATTCTCGGTTATTTCAGCTGTGCCATTAGCCGTATTTGGTTCAATGTTGACCTTATATACTTTAGGTATGGAAAATAATATCTATGCGCAAGTTGGTTTAGTATTACTCATTGGTTTATCAACTAAAACAGCGATCTTAATTGTTGAATTTGCGATGGAACTCAGAGCACAAGGTCAAAGTATTTATGAAGCTGCACTTAATGCTGCAAGATTACGCTTTAGAGCAGTATTGATGACGGCATTATCATTTGTACTTGGCGTATTACCTTTAGTATTTTCATCGGGTGCAGGTGCAAGTAGTCGTATTTTCCTTGGTATCACAGTGCTAGCAGGTATGATAACGGCAACGATATTTGGTACCTTGTTTATTCCTGTATTTTATTCACTTATTCAAAGAATGCGTGAAAAGTTTAAAGGGAAGCCAAGCGAGAGCGTTTAAACTTGAATGTTTTTTATAAAAGCCAAGTTTTACTTGGCTTTTTTTTTGATTAAGGTATAACGATTCAATTATATAAATTAGGTAGATAATATGGAAAATCAATCACATTTGTGGACGTTAGAAGAAGTTGGCAAGCAAGCTTATGATGTGTTTTTAGAGCTCGCACCAGATAACTTAAAACCAGAAGATATCACTAAATTTAACGATGACCGCGAAGAGCATGGGTTTATTGAAGAAGATATCGCAGATGAGAGCTGGAATGGCTTTGTGGAATTCGAAATAGATCAAGAAGATTATGCTCAAGTCATTGTTGGCTTAGAATATGACGGTATTGGCGTAGAAAACCAAGATATTATTTTTGCTAAAATATTAATTAGTCGTGATAAAGCGGCACCTTTTTGTCACGTAATTTGGAAAGATTAGGAGTTTAAAATGTATTACCGAGTATTGATGTTGGCTTGTACTTTAGCCAGTTTCACAACTCATGCTAAAGAGTCTTTTTTTGAAGAATTATCTGAGTATGGTCAATTGGATGATGATGAAATGCACAACGAGAGGCATGGAGAGCTATTTTACGGTGATACCGAATTCGGTTTTATTGTAACTTCAGGTAATACAGATTCATTAGCTGTAAAGTTAAAAGCAAATGTTTTTCAAGATTTTGATAAATGGCGTAATCAATTTAAGTTTGATAGCTTGCTAAAAAAAGATAAAAATCAAGATACCGGCGAGACCGAAAAGTCTGCCGAACGTTATTTTGCTTCTGCCCAAGGCAACTATAAATTAGGAGAGCAAGAAGCCTCTTTTTTTATCTATAGTGACTTTGAAAAAGATAAATTTAGCGGTTTTGATTACCAAACATCTTTATCATCGGGCTATGGCAATCGTTTATACTCAGGTGAGAAGAATACCTTAGATTTTGATATTGGTCCTGGTGTAAACTATCAAGTTAAAGAAGAGGATATTTCAGAGGCGGGTTTGTTAATTCGCTTGGCTTTGCATTGGCAAAGAAATATCTCTGAAAGAACCCGCTTTAACCAAACTTTAAGCAGCGAAAAGTCACTGTCGGGATTAAACTCAAGGTTAAAATCAGAAACATCTTTAATCAGTCAAATAAATAATGATTTCTCATTGAAGTTTTCATACCTATATCGTTATAACTCGACACCTGAAGATGATAAACTGAATTTTGATGGCGAGACCAGCGCTACCATAGTATATAACTTCCAATAATTTACATATGAGCTAAAGAGAATTAATTTTGAATTCAACAGCAGTATATCTTCACAAACAGTTTGCTTATATTATTTTTATCTTATTAAGCTGGATCGCAACTTTTACTGCATTGGCTATTGCTTTATTAGGTCCTATGATCCCTATGGTGATATTTTTAATCATACTTGTAGTGGTGGGTTTTTTATTTCATGGACTAACGATAAAAGTAACTGATGATGAAGTCTCTTGGGGTTTTGGTCCAGGTGTTTTTGGCAAAACAGTTAAACTATCCGATATAGAAAGTGTAAAACCGGTTACAAACTCATTTCGCCATGGTGTTGGTGTTAGGATCACCCATGATGGTTGGGTATATGCAGTACATGGGTTTAGCGCTGTTGAGTTAGAACTTAAAGATGGTACTTCTATTCGTTTAGGTACTAACGATCAAGAGAAATTATTATCTTCGTTAGAGTCGATACTAAAGAAATAAAAGTAGACGAGACTTTAGTTGCGTAAATTAAAGACATAAAAAAACCGCCTACAGGCGGTTTTTTTATGTCTTGCAGTGGGCTTAGCTTTTACAGCTACCAGTGCTACAACAATCATCGTCTTCACCATGCTGATGTGAGTGATCTTCAGAATGGTCGTGGCCACAACCGCCAGCACTATGAACATGTCCATGCGTTAACTCTTCTTCAGTTGCATCACGCACTTCAAGTACTTCAACATCAAAAGTAAGGTCAATACCTGAAAGAGGGTGGTTACCATCAATTACAACGTCATCACCTTGAATTTCAATTACAGTTACAGATTGTTCGCCTTGATCTGTTGTTGCACGAAATTGCATACCAACTTCAACTTCAATGCCTTCAAACATATCTTTAGAGACAGCTTGCATCAAACCTTCATGACGTTCGCCATAACCGTCGATCGCAGGAACTTCAACAGTGAATTTATCACCAACAGTTTTTTCTAATAGTGCCTTTTCAAGACCAGGGATCAAAAAGCCACTACCAATAATCATTTCAAGCGGCTCATTATCAAATGAACTATCAATCGCGTTTTGGTTTTGATCCATCACACTGTAGTGCATTTTTACAACTTTTTTGTCAGCTATTTTCATTTTTAAATTTCCAGATTAATTTTCTTCAATAAGGCTATAAGGTAATGCCTTAATAGCGAAAGAAATTGGGTTGTCTTGTTTTGTTCTAAGTGGTGTATCTAATGCGATATCGTTAGGCATAACTGCTAAAGCGTATGCTTTATTGTTATCAGAATCGAAGCTGGTTTGCAGTAATTTACCTGCACGTCGCCAGTTTTCACCCATTTGCTGTTCAACTTCGTTAGCTTCAAGTTCCTTAGTAGAATCAGCCTCTAAAATATACATAGCGCGTTTGTTTTTACCTAAGAACTTCATTCTAGCAACGGTTTCTTGACCTTTGTAACAGCCTTTTTTGAAGCTGATACCACCAATTGCCTGTAAGTTTACCATTTGTGGAACAAACTCAGAAATTGACTGGCCGTTTAGTTTAGGTTCGCCCGCTAATATAGCTATACTGTTCCATTTATCTTCATTGTCTAACAGTGAAAATGAAGCTGGAAGTTGATCAAGCTTTGTTTTATCTATGCATAAAATAAGGCGATTATTATCTAACTTGATCGCTTTTCCTAAACTGAAGTCTGCTGTGCAGTTATCTGATTCAGGAAATTGAATGTTTAGCTCATTTAAAGCACTGGAAAGATCATCACCAAAAATACCTATCAGCTGGTGGCTTTCATTTTTTACAATATCGACCTTTGCAAAAACAGCATACTTTTTAAATTCTGCTAAAGCATTTTCAAATTCATCTTTAGATGTGATTGCAAAATAATCATCTTGATAATTAAAAAATCTTAAAATAGCCCAAAGTTTACCTTTGGCGTCACATTGTCCAGCCCACAGGAATGAATCATTGGTAAATAAATTTGTATCTTGAGTTATTTGACCGTGAAGATATGACTTTTTATCTTCACCAGTAAATTGGATCAATTGATCCGATAAATGGCAAGCATATATTTGAGGCATTAGCTTTTTAGTATCAGTTGATTTATATGTACATAATAACGTATTTACAGTGCTAAACATCAAAAATTTGGTAGAATAAAGCTAATTAAATAAAATGACAGATGATTTAGATGAGTAACTTAGATAGTAAGGCAAAATTACGTTGGGCTTGCCGCCGTGGTATGTTGGAATTAGATGTATTATTTATGCCTTTTGTTGAAGATGCATATGATTCATTGTCAGATAATGAGAAAGCTATCTTTCAGCGTTTATTAACTGGTGAAGATCCTGAGCTTTTTGCTTGGTTTATGGGTCATGAAGAATGTAAAGATGAAGAGCTTAACTCTATGGTTAAACTTATCTTAAACCGCGTTAAAGTTTAACGATTTGCCTGATATAAACACAGGCTATAAAATCACCTTTAGTGAAAATAAAAAAGATATGTCGCTTATCGCTGCCTTTTTTATTTTCGTTTTTTTTGTGTTAATTATCTCTAGCACACATACTATTTCATATGTTGTTAGTTTTATTACTTGCATATTCAGTTATATATATTGCCGCTATAAAATCCCAGAAATATGGCCTGAATCGGGCTCTTTGTTATTATTTTCCAAAGATAAAATAGAACTGAATTTATCGAGTCACAGTGGTATTAAAGTTAATCAAGGTAATTCATCAATAGCTCGGGTGATGACCTCAAGTATTCATAACGATCGGTTTATTATAATACGTCTTAAAATTCAGAATACACATTCAAATAATAAAAATTGGCTGATCCTTAAAAGGGAAAGTATGAATACAACCGATTTTACTCGGTTGCGTCGTATGATCTTGGCGTTAAAAACTAATCAGCAAAGTTAGCTCTGAGTCGTTTTAAAATTCAGTATGGTTTGTTTGGTTAGGTTTTAAGATTGTTGGTTCAGGTGATGTTAATTGTTCGAGGTAATCTAATGTGTAGTGTAAGCCTCTGCTTTCTTTACGCGAAAGTGCACATTGAATTATCAACTCTGCCACTTGTACTAAATTTCTTAACTCTAATAAATTGTTACTAACTTTAAAATTAGCATAATAATCTTGAATTTCTTGCTGTAATAACTCAACCCTTCTTTGCGCGCGTTCTAAACGTTTAGTTGTTCTTACGATGCCGACATAATCCCACATAAATAATCGAAGTTCATGCCAGTTATGAGTGATAACAACTTCTTCATCTGAATCTGAAACGCGACTCTCATCCCATTCAGGAATTGAATTAAGGCTAGATGATTCACTTGCATCAAGTTTAGTTAAAATATCTTTAGCGGCAGCATGAGCAAAAACAATACACTCTAATAAAGAGTTACTCGCCATACGGTTAGCACCGTGTAGACCGGTATAAGCGACTTCTCCAATGGCATAAAGATTATCTAAATCAGTTTTACCATTAAAGTCAGTTACAACACCACCACAGGTATAATGTGCAGCAGGTACCACAGGTAAAGCTTCTCTTGTGATATCTAGACCAACACTTAAACACTTTGCGTAAATAGTCGGGAAATGTTCAATTATGAAATCTTTATCTTTATGGCTAATATCCAGATAAACACAATTAGCGCCTAAACGTTTCATTTCAAAATCTATTGCGCGCGCTACGATATCTCTTGGTGCAAGCTCTGCACGCTCGTCAAAGTCAGGCATAAAACGCGTACCATCGGGACGTTTTAAATATGCGCCTTCACCACGCATCGCTTCTGTGATTAAAAAGTTTTGTAATTCTGGATGATATAAACTTGTTGGATGAAATTGATTAAATTCCATATTACCGACACGGCAACCAGCTCGCCATGCCATAGCAATACCATCACCACTGGCGATATCTGGGTTCGAAGTATAAAGGTAAACTTTACTTGCACCCCCTGTTGCAAGAGATACAAATTTTGCGGATATGGTTTCTACTTGTTCTTTATTTCTGTTCCAAACATAAAGCCCTTGGCAGTGACTTTTATCTGTTTTTGAAATAACTAAATCAATTGCATTATACTTCTCAAGCAAGGTAATGTTGTCATGTTCTTTTACCCGAGAGATTAAAGTTGTTTGCACCGCTTTACCTGTAGCGTCTGCTGCATGCAATATACGTCTATGACTATGTCCACCTTCTCTGGTTAGGTGATAACGCTCTTTGCCTGCACTGTCATGCTCCATATCAAAGGGAACACCTTGTTTGATTAACCACTTCATACAAGATTTTGCATTACTCGCAGTATAATGCACCGCATCTCGACTACATAGACCGGCTCCGGCATCTAAAGTATCTTCCACATGAGAGTCTACGCTATCATTTTTATCAAATACTGCTGCAATACCGCCTTGAGCGTATAATGTTGAACCTTCATTTAAAGGGCCTTTACTGACAACGAGTACTTTACAGTGATTAGCTAAAGTTAATGCAAGAGAAAGTCCTGCAGCGCCACTGCCAATAATAACGACATCAGTATTATGGTGTTTTTTTTGGTTCATGTATTTGTATCACTTAGGTTACAATGCATATACTTAAACAATCTGAGACACTGGTTTTAAGATTGTTTAAGTATACTTTTCATTTATTTTAAAAAAATTTGCAAAGAAATAGAACTTTTTATTTATATCTTGGTCTGATTATTTGAATTAAGACTTATTGTAATAAAAAACAGTAGTAAAAAGTAACATTGATTTTGCGAAATAATAATAGGAGTACCGGCTCGAATGAGCGAGCAGGAATTAGATTTAGCGATAATAAGAAAGGTTCAGCAAGGGGATAAAAACGCCTTCAACCTATTGGTCAGGAAATATCAGAATAAAGTGGCAAGCTTGATATCGCGTTATGTATCAAATCATGCAGATGTTTCTGATGTTGCACAAGAGGCTTTTATAAAGGCTTATCGTGCGTTGCCAGGCTTTAGAGGAGATAGTGCATTTTATACTTGGTTGTATCGTATTGCTGTAAATTGCGCTAAAAATTATTTGGTGGCTCAAAAAAGAAAGCCGCCTGCAAATGATGTAGATGCCGATGACGCTGAGTTTTATGACGGCGCACATGCTTTGAAAGTAAGTGCTACGCCAGAGAATTTATTGTTAAGTGATGAAGTTAAAAAGGTAATTTTTTCTACCATTGAGACTTTACCAGACGATTTAAAAACAGCTATAACTCTACGAGAACTTGAAGGCATGAGTTATGAAGATATCGCTTTGATCATGGATTGCCCTGTTGGGACGGTTAGATCTCGCATATTTAGAGCACGTGAAGCAATTGACAGTAAGTTAAATCCTTTAATCGAAAATGAATAAGCATCATAGTTAATCGATGCAAAAACAGGCGAGTTAGAATATGACTATTAAGCAGTTAACCGAACAAGATAAAGCTGAAATATCTGCGTTTTTAGATGCAGAAGAAGGCATGAGTGATTTAATGGCTCAATCTGAAGCGGGAAAAACGCTAGAAAGATATTCTTTAATTGGTGATGCAATGCGCGCCGATGATAAAGATTTCATTCATTTAGATATAGCAAGTAAAGTAGCAAGCCAATTAGAGCATGAGCCTATTTTTGCAGACTTTAATAAATCAGAAGTAAAAACAGCATCCGTTAAAGAAGAAAAAGTGCCAGATAATGTAGTGGCATTTAATTGGAAGAAACCGTTTAGCCAAATTGCAATAGCTGCAAGTGTTGCTATGTTTGCGATTATTGGTGTGCAAACCGTACCTTCAGATGAATCGCAGGCTATAACTGAGTCATTACCGAGTTTACAAACGGTTCCTTTTGGCGGTATGGTAGCGCCAGTGAGTTACTCTACAGAGCAACCAGCATTGCAAAATGCAGCTTCTGGATTAAGGAAGTTACAACAACAACGTATTGGGGCTTTGGTTTTAGAGCATCAAAGACAAACTCGTATTGCTAGTTCAGCAAAAAAACAGCAAAATGAAGACTTAAATAATCATGAAAATGAGGATGCCAAATAAAATAATGAGAAAACTAGCCTCTGTAAGTAGTATTTTTCTTTTTATAGGTACTTATTTTGTCACAATGAGTGCGCCAGTTTACAGTAACTCTGTAGTGGCGCAAGATAGTGAAGTAACAACCCAAATAAATAAAGAAGCACGTCCTGAAACAGCAAAGTCATTGCTGATGAAAATGTCAGAAGCCGTTCATAAAAACAACTTTAACGCCTCATTTGCAGTCGTTAAAGGTAATAATATGGAACCTTATAAATGGTTGCATGGCATTAATGGCAACGATGAATTAGAGCACTTAAGTTTATTAAATGGCGCAGGACTCGAAGTTTTTCGTGTTAACAATAAAGTCACCTATTTTGAACCACAATCTGCACCTTATACTGTAATAGCCAAACATATTTCAGGTCCTATCCCTGATGTTTTATTTCAAGATATTACCGTATTAGAACAAGCATATAATTTTACGCTAGGCGGAAAAGGCCGAATCGCCGGACGTGCAGCGCAATTAGTAAAAATTGAAGCTAAAGATGAATCTAAGTTTAATTATTGGTTATGGTTAGATCTAGAGTCAACTTTATTGCTAAAAGCCGCTTATGTTAATAATAAAGGGGAAGCACTAGAGCAGCTGCAACTAACCCATGTTAGCATGACCAAACATATCGCACCTGAACTTATTGAAATGAGTAATAAACAACTTCCTGAAGTTGTTGCCGTAGAAAAAGAAGTTTCGAGCGGTGATATCAAAGATGCACAGGGAAATTGGTTAATAGGCTGGTTACCTGATGGTTTTAAATTATTAAAATCAGATCGTCATAACTTAAATTTAAATAATGAGTTAGCTGACTATTACTTATATGGTGATGGTTTAATCGAAGTTTCTGTTTTTGTTCAACGCCCATTACCAGGTAAAAGAAGAGGTGGTATTTTATCTTCAGGGGCGACTTCGATATTTGTCCATAATGCTGATGGCTATGATGTTTCTGTTGTTGGTAATATTCCTGGCATGACAGCAAAAACAATCGCACAATCAGTTCAGCGAAAATAAAGTGTTATTTTTATGTTGAGTAAGTTGAGTAAATAGCGTGATAGAACAAACTTTAACTGTTACCTCTGTGGATGGCTTAACAGCATTTTTAAGACCAGAAGAAAAACCTACCTGTGAAGGATGTAATGGTCAATGTGGCAGCAAAATATTTAGCAAGCTTTTTGGTGATAAATCACCTGAGCTTGCTTTTGTTTTTGAAGAGCAACTCAACATCGGACAAAAAGTAAAAATGGCACTTGATGATAGTCATGTACTCAAAAGCTCACTGCTAGTTTATTTATTACCACTATTATTTGCGATTGTTTTTGCTATTTCAGGTGCTGCATTAATGTCATTATCTGAAGGTTGGCAAATCTTGTTGGCATTTATTGGCGGTGTCATTGGTTTCTTATTAGCCAAAAAACAGCTTGAAAAAGTAAATTATGATATAAAAGTCATAAAAATTTACCCAAATAGCCTACCATTAACGCAAATAGATGGTGATTAGGCGCATTTAATTGTAAAATTCTCCTTTCGCGCTATTGTCTTTAATAATAGCTGTCCTTTTTTTTATAGTAGTATTGAATCCAGTTTATGAAGCATATCCGTAATTTTTCGATCATCGCACATATTGACCATGGTAAATCAACTCTTTCAGATCGTCTGATCCATTTTTGTGGTGGTTTATCAGACCGTGAAATGCAAGCTCAAGTTTTGGATTCAATGGACATTGAACGCGAACGTGGTATTACCATTAAAGCGCAAAGTGTCACTTTGGACTATAAAGCAAAAGATGGTGAGACATATCAACTAAATTTCATCGACACACCTGGTCATGTAGATTTTTCTTATGAAGTATCACGATCTCTTGCTGCCTGTGAAGGCGCATTATTAGTAGTTGATGCCGGTCAGGGCGTTGAAGCGCAAACAGTTGCCAACTGTTACACTGCATTAGAAATGGACGTAGAAGTACTTCCTATTTTAAATAAAATTGATTTACCACAGGCAGAGCCTGAACGTGTTTCAGAAGAAATTGAAGATATTGTTGGCATCGAAGCAACAGATGCTGTGCAATGTTCTGCTAAAACAGGCATAGGTATACAAGATGTTTTAGAAACCATTGTTGAAAATATCCCAGCACCAAAAGGGGAAACAGACGCACCTTTGCAAGCCTTAATTATAGATTCGTGGTTTGACCCATACCAAGGTGTCGTATCTTTAGTACGTATTAAGCAAGGTGTATTAAACTCAGGTGATAAAATCAGAGTTATGTCGACAGACCAAATACACGGCGCTGATAATATTGGTATTTTCACTCCTAAGCAAACTGCAACACAAACTCTAAAAACAGGTGAAGTTGGATTTATTATCGCCGGTATTAAAGAGATCCACGGTGCACCAGTAGGTGATACAATCACTTTAGCGCGTAAAGGCGCTGAAGAACCTTTATCTGGTTTTGAAAAAGCAAAACCACAAGTTTACGCTGGTATGTTCCCTATCTCATCTGATGATTACGAGAACTTCCGTGATGCACTTGCAAAACTGAGCCTAAATGATGCCTCTTTATTTTATGAGCCAGAGAGTTCAACTGCACTAGGTTTTGGTTTCCGTTGTGGTTTCCTTGGTATGTTACACATGGAAATTATTCAAGAGCGTTTAGAGCGTGAATACGATATGGATTTAATTACCACTGCGCCAACGGTAATTTATGAAATTGAAACTAAACGTGAAACAATTCAAATTGATAATCCGTCTGAACTGCCGCCACTTAACGATATTGTTGAAATTCGTGAGCCTATCGTGGAAGCACATATATTAGTACCAAAAGATTACTTAGGTAATGTCATTACTTTATGTATCGAAAAACGTGGTATGCAAACTAATATGTCTTACCATGGTAATCAAGTCGCTCTTACTTATGAATTACCTATGGCTGAAGTAGTAATGGATTTCTTTGATAAATTGAAATCAACTAGTCGTGGTTTTGCATCGTTGGATTATAATTTTAAGCATTTCCAAGCATCTAACATGGTACGTGTTGATATTTTAATTAATGGTGAGCGTGTAGATGCTTTAGCTATTATTGCACATCATGAAAGCGCACAAACGCGTGGTCGCCAATTAGCTGAAGCATTAAAAGAGCTTATTCCACGTCAACAGTTTGATATTGCGATTCAAGCAGCGATTGGTGCACATGTTATTGCTCGTACAACAATTAAGCAGTTACGTAAAAACGTAATCGCTAAATGTTACGGTGGTGATGTGAGTCGTAAGAAAAAATTACTGAAAAAACAAAAAGAAGGTAAAAAACGCATGAAGCAAGTGGGTAATGTTGAAGTTCCACAAGAAGCGTTTTTAGCAATCCTCAAAGTTGGTAAATAAGGAAAACACATATTATGGCAGGGTATTTTTCAACCTTTTTAGTGATCTTGACATTAGGCAGTGGCTTAATTTGGTTAGTTGACCATTTAATGTTTGCACCTAAAAGAAAAGAGCGCATCGCATTAGCACAAAGTTCATCTGGTGTTGCACTTGACCAAGAAGCGCTTGATAAAATAGCGCCATTACCTGCTATAACTGAATCTGCAATCTCGATATTTCCGATGATTGCAGCTATCACTATTTTTAGATCTTTTATATTTGAACCTTTCCAAATTCCATCAGGTTCAATGATGCCAACATTGCTTGTTGGTGATTTTATATTAGTTCAAAAGTATACCTATGGTATAAAAGATCCAGTTTGGCGTACACAATTAGTTGAAATGGATAATCCAGAACGTGGCGATATTACGGTATTTAAATATCCAATAGATACCAATGTAGACTTTATTAAACGTGTAGTTGGATTACCTGGAGATACCGTTGTTTATCGCAATAAACAGTTATATATAAAACCTCAATGCCAGTCAGGTGAAACACAAAATGCTGGCCTTAAATGTGGTGAGTTTAATAAAATAGGTTTAAACCTTGTAAATGAAGATGAATTTTCAATGCAAGGCATGGCGTTACCACGTTTAACTGAAGAGTTATCAGGGGTCGGGCATGATATTTTAATTAATCCTATGGCACTAGAAGCAAAAGGTCGTTACTTTCAACAACCTGGTACTAAAGCTGATGAATGGCGTGTTCCAGCAGATAGTTACTTTGTAATGGGTGATAACCGTGATAATAGTGCGGATGGTCGTTTTTGGGGATTTGTACCAAAAGAAAATTTAGTAGGTAAAGCTGTTTTTATCTGGATGAGTTTCGAGTTTGATAACACAGCAGATGACTTTTTACCTGGTTGGATACCAACAGGCGTTCGTTTTAATCGCCTAGGCTCTATCCAATAAGCCTTAGTTTTACAGCGTAATTTAAAGAATGAAAATTAGATAATGAAAAAAGACGCAAAAGATTTATATTCTAAAATTGGGTATTCGTTTGTAAACCCTCAGTTATTAGAGCAAGCTTTAACACATAGAAGCCATAAAGGTCAGCATAACGAAAGACTTGAGTTTTTAGGTGATTCAATATTGAGCTTTGTTATTGCTGATAAACTTTATCATCAATTTCCAAAAGCAAGAGAAGGTGATTTAAGCAGAATGCGCTCAACTTTAGTGCGAGGACAAACCCTTGCCGAGTTTGGTGTTGAGTTTAAATTAGGTGACTTTTTAAGGTTAGGCCCTGGAGAGCTGAAAAGTGGTGGTTATCGCAGAGAGTCAACCTTAGCTGATGCTGTTGAAGCGATAATAGGTGCTGTATTTTTAGATTCTGGTATCGATAATTGTCAGGAATTAATCTTAAAGTGGTATGCATCTCGTCTTGAAGCGATTTCTCCTGAAATCAATCAAAAAGACCCAAAAACCTTATTACAAGAGTATCTACAAGCGCGTAAATTACCTTTACCTAGCTATACTGTAATAGATACGAAAGGGCAGGCACATAACCAAATGTTTACGGTTGAGTGTGTTGTTGAAGGCATGGATAGCTTTACATGTGCGGGAACATCTCGACGCAAAGCAGAGCAAAAATCTGCTGAACTTGCGTTACATAAATTAAAGAATGAAGCTAAAAAATGAAACCTGAAAACGATATGAAACACGATGAAGCACCTGATAGCATTTTATCTGATAGCTTAGATCTTAAACATGATATTCCAGACACCCACTGTGGCATGGTAGCCATTGTTGGTCGTCCAAATGTGGGTAAATCTACTTTATTAAATGAAATAATTGAACAAAAGGTGAGTATTACTTCTCGTAAACCGCAAACGACGAGACATCGTATTATGGGTATACATACAGAAGATAATTATCAAGCTGTTTATATTGATACACCAGGGTTACATATAGATGAAAAACGTGCCATTAACCGTTTAATGAACCGTGCTGCAAGTAGTTCTATTGGTGATGTCGAGCTAATACTATTTTTAGTTGAAGGCACACATTGGACTGAAGATGATGAAATGGTACTAAATAAGGTAATGCTTAGTGGTACGCCTGTTTTATTATTGATCAATAAAGTTGACTTAGTTAAAGATAAAGAAGAGTTATTACCTCATCTTGAGTTTTTAGCGAAAAAAGGTGACTTTTTAGATATTTTACCTATCTCTGCGACTAAAGGTAAAAATATCGAAATAATCAAAAATCATGTGAAAGATCACTTACAGCCTTGTGAGTTTTATTTTCCTGAAGATTATGTTACCGATAGATCTATGCGCTTTTTAGCCGCTGAAATCATTCGTGAAAAGTTAATGCGCTTTATGGGTGATGAAGTACCTTACTCAATTACTGTAGAAATCGAGCAGTTCAAATGGCAAGACAATGGCGTTTGGCAGGTAAATGGCTTGATATTAGTAGAGCGTGAAACTCAAAAGCGTATGGTGATTGGCAATAAAGGCGAAAAGCTTAAAACAATTGGCCGAGAAGCGCGTAAAGACATGGAAACCATGTTGGATAACAAAGTTTTCTTAGAGCTTTGGGTTAAAGTGAAGTCTGGCTGGGCTGATGACGAACGTGCTTTACGTAGCTTAGGTTATGGTAGCGAATAGCGCATTATAAAATAAAATGAATACAATACTTTACAATGCATATCTATTGCATCACAGACCTTATAGTGATTCGCAAATAATGATTGATATGCTTGTAGAGGGCGTAGGGCAACTTAGAATGCTTGCTAGACTTAAAGGCAGGCATTCAATTAAACACAAAGCACAACTGCAACCATTCCAACAACTTCTGATCAGCTTTACTGGTAAAGGTGATTTAAAATACCTCACACAATTTGAATTATCTGGTAAAGTCACTTTGCTTAAAGGCAAATCTCTTTATTGCGGGTTTTATTTAAATGAATTATGCCAACGCATCATTCCCCATAATGAACCTATAGAAGATGCTTACGCGCTTTATCATCAGCATATTAATCATTTACAACAAGATAATGAAGTAGAGCCTTATTTGAGAACATTTGAATTTCAATTGTTAGAATTATTAGGTTATGGCATTGATTTTGAGTTTGATATCGCTGGCGATAAAATTCAAACTAAAAGTCAATATCAGTTTTTTGATGAAATGGGATGGGGAAAAATACTGCCAAATGAAGCTGACTATTATAGCTATCAGCAAGCTGTATGCGGTGAACAATTATTAGCAATTTTAAACTATGACTTTAGAAAGTCAGCCGTAAGGCAATTGGCGAAAAAACTCAGTCGCTATTTATTAAAACCCTTATTGGGAAATAAACCTTTAAAAAGCAGAGAGCTATTTATAAAGCCCTGATTTTATAAAATTATAAGGCAATAACAATGAAAGATGTTTTATTAGGTATTAATGTTGATCACATAGCTACATTACGCCAAGCAAGGGGCACAACTTATCCAGATCCTGCTCATGCAGCAAGCGTTGCGGAGCATGCTGGTGCTGATGGTATTACAATTCATTTACGTGAAGATCGCCGTCATATACAAGACAGAGATGTTGCTGTGATGAAGCAGACAATTCAAACCAGAATGAATCTTGAAATTGCTGTAACTGAAGAAATGATTGCAATAGCAATAGATACTCAACCTGAATATGTATGCTTAGTACCAGAAAAACGTGAAGAGCTGACAACAGAAGGTGGTTTAGATGTTGCTGGCAATCAAGACAAAATAGCTGATGCAGTAAAGCGTTTAACAGATGCGGGTATTAAAGTGTCTTTATTTGTAGATGCAGATGAAAAGCAATTAAAAGCCTGTTCATATGTGGGTGCACCTTATATTGAAATTCATACCGGTGCTTACGCTGATGCCCAAAATGATAAAGATCAATTAGCAGAACTAAACCGTATTAAAGATGGCGTTACTTTTGCTGCAGGCCTTGATTTGATTGTCAATGCAGGTCATGGCTTAAATTATCATAATGTAAAACCAATTGCGGCAATAGAAGAGATTTATGAGCTAAATATTGGTCATGCAATCATTGCACGTGCGGCGATTGATGGTTTAGAAAAAGCAGTTAGAGATATGAAACGTTTAATGGTTGAAGCGAGACTTTAATTTAAAAACGGCTAGCAGTAAAAATTTAGCGAGTAAGCATACTCGCTAAATTAATAACATAATTAGTCCATAGATTGATAAATGCGTTTATTTTCTTCTTTAGTTAAAGTAACCATTTCAGTATTAGCAGCATAATCTTGTAAAGCTCGTTTATTTTTAAAATCAATAACAACTAATAAATTACCTAGACCCAATAACGAGCAGAAAGCGCGAATAATCCCCTGCTTAATTGAGATATTACTGCCATCTAAGTTTTGAACTTTTAAACGCCATGAGCGCATACCAATTGTTTGTCCGCCTTTAGTCCAAAAATAAACAAAAAAAGCACAATTAACACCAATTAATAAAATACCTCGAATACTCTCTAAGATCAGGTTGCTCTCAATTAAATCTGAAACATCAATTGCATTACCCAATTTGAGTATTTCTAAAGAGATTAACCCTTGTACAGCAAATAAAAAAAGTACTGTAGTTACCATAGAGAACGCAACAACAACCAAAGCGTCATATACCCAAGAAGCTAATCTGCGACCAAGTCCTGTTCTTGGAAAGTTTATTTCGTTACTCGTCATTTCATACCTAATTTATTTAAAGCGTTTTCGCAAAAACTTATTTTATCAAACCAGATACCGCGAGGGAATTTATTAGATAAAAATGTTTATTAAAACTAAATATTCTTAGTTATAGCTATCAATAAAATCAATAATACTTATATTGAACAATAACCGAGCAGTTAGTCGCTGTAGGGGAAAAAGTACTTGCCGCACAGTCTCATCTTTGTATAATGCTTTGCATAGAGACGAGAGCATCTAAAAAAAATAACTTTTATAAAGCTTGAGCTCTAAAGTGGTTTTTCTTTATTTTTTCATCTGTTTTAATACTGATTAAAGCGAGAGAGTGAAAGAAAAATTATGCCAGTATGATGGAATTGGTAGACATAGGGGATTCAAAATCCCCCGCCTTCGGGTGTGGCGGTTCGAGTCCGCCTACTGGTACCA
This sequence comes from Pseudoalteromonas sp. C2R02, assembly GCF_018860845.1. Lineage (NCBI taxonomy): Bacteria > Pseudomonadati > Pseudomonadota > Gammaproteobacteria > Alteromonadales > Pseudoalteromonadaceae > Pseudoalteromonas > Pseudoalteromonas sp. C2R02. Next base: position 22,724 of record NZ_JAHKQC010000023.1, read on the forward strand.
CTTTTTAACCCTTAGCTTTGCTAAGGGTTTTTTTATGCCTGAAACTTGAGTTTAACAAGAAAGGTTTAGGGGATTCACTCTCATAATCTGGCCCACCTTCGGTTAAGTTGGTTCGAGTCCGCCTACTGGTACCACTTTTTAACCTTTAGCTTTGCTAAGGGTTTTTTTATGCCTGAAACTTGAGTTTAACAAGAAAGGTTTAGGGGATTCACTCTCATAATCTAGCCCACCTTCGGTTGAGTTGGTTCGAGTCCGCCTACTGGTACCACTTTTTAACCCTTAGCTTTGCTAAGGGTTTTTTTATGCCTGAAACTTGAGTTTAACAAGAAAGGTTTAGGGGATTCACTCTCATAATCTGGCCCACCTTCGGTTGTGTTGGTGGGAGTTCGCCTACTGGTACCAATTTTTAACCCTTAGCTTTGTTAAGGGCTTTTTTATGCCGAAATTTGACTAAATACAAAGAAAAGAGGCAGCTTTTAATTTACATCTATTTTGCATTTTACTTTTATTTTTTTGTTAATGTTAGTGCCTAATAACGGTAACACCTAGTGGTTATGAAGTTCACCTTATTAAAACTCAGCATTTAAATAAATATTTAAATAATGTTAAGTTATTTATATTAAAGGCTTTATTTGCTTTTTATGTCGTTAACACTGTATATTATTTTGCTGAGTTTAAAGTTTGTATGCTATGTAAAAGGGGTTTGAAATTGATAAAAATTGATAATCTCACCCGAACTTATGGTTCTGGTGAGATTCAAGTCAATGCACTGAGCGATGTATCACTCACCATTGAAGAGAATGAGTTTGTGGCTGTTATGGGCACTTCTGGTTCAGGTAAGTCAACTTTAATGAATATTCTAGGCTGTTTAGATACGCCAACTTCGGGTGAGTATTTACTGTCAGATCAATCTATCAAAGAAATTGATGATGTGAGCTTATCTAAAATTAGAAATGAAAAAATAGGTTTTATTTTTCAAACATTCCATTTATTACCAAGATTAACAGCGCTACAAAATGTGACCTTGCCATTGAGGTATAGTGATATAGATCCTGATGAAGCATTAAAGCACGGCAATGAAATGTTAGATAAGGTTGGTTTGAAAGACCGTAGCCATCATAAACCATTTGAAATGTCAGGTGGTCAACGCCAAAGAGTTGCAATCGCAAGAGCACTAGTAAACAAACCAAAAGTGATTTTTGCTGATGAACCTACCGGTAATTTAGATTCTAAAACATCATATGAAATTATGGATTTGTTATGTCAATTACATGCTCAAGGTCAAACTATTGTAATGGTCACCCATGAGGAAGATATAGCGGCCTTTGCTAATAGAATTATTCGTATGAAAGACGGTAAAGTGGTTGAGGACAGATTATGTACCAAGCAATAATATTAGGTTTAGGTCTGTTATTAACGTCTCATGCTTCAATGGCATCAGTAATTTTGTCTGGACAAGTTAAAGCTGCTGATAATCAAACATTTTATGCACCAAAAACAGGCAGTTGGAAAGTTCAGGTGCAATGGATGTTACCTGAAGGTGAAGTCGCTGAAAAAGGTGACCTTATTGTTGTATTTGATAGTGGCACAATTCAAAGCGAAATAGATCAATTAAGAACAAGTTTGATTTCCGCTGAAGAAGAGTTACATCGCATACAAAGTAGTAATGCTCAAAGTTTACTCGAAGCAAGTTATGGGAAAAAAAGAACTGAACTGTTATTAACTAAATCACGTATTGATGCGGGTGTGTCTGCTGATAACCTTAGCCAGTATGACTATAAAATGAATCAATTAGAATTTGAAAAAGCAGTGATAGCGGATGCAAAAGCACAAGAAACTTTAAAGCAAACTAAGGTTGCCAATAAAGTTGCTATAACTAAACAAAAAATAACAATAAAAAAATACCAACAGCAATTAAAGTATAATCAAAATAAATTCAAAAAAATGAGTGTTTATGCAGAACGTTCAGGTCCTGTGTTGTACGCAAGTCACCCTTGGAACGGAGAAAAAGTATTTGTCGGTATGACCGCACAACCCGCTTGGAAAATTGCAGAGATCCCTTCCTTAAATGGCTTATATATTGAAGCCTGGGTTCATGAAGTTGATCATAAAAATTTACTATTGAATAGTCAGGCACAACTGAAATTTGATGCTTACCCCAATACTCATTTATCAGCCAAATTAACCGAAATTTCTACGCAACCAGAGGCTCAAAAAGAGTGGGGTAATGATGTATATTACCGAACTGTTTTTGAGTTCAATGCTAATACGCATTTTAAAGTCTTACCAGGAATGAGTGCACAATTAGAGTTTGAGGGAATAATAAATGAATAAGCTATTAATATTATCTATTGTAGTTTTATTGCTCGGCTGTGAGCAAGTTGTAAGTGAAGCTGTAAAAGTAGAGAAAATAGAAGTCATAGTTTATGCCAGCGGAGAACTTGAATCTAAACAAACAGCGGTTATAGCGCCTCCTTCAATAGCTAGAATGTGGCAGTACCAAATAAAACAGATGCTGCCTGAAAATACTCAAGTAAAAAAAGGGGAAGTACTGGTCTCTTTTGATGATAAAAAAATAACAGATAGATTGTTTGATAAGCAGGTTGAATTAGACCGTGCTCAAAAAGAATTAGATAATAAAAAAATAAAAGAAATCGCTACCGAACAAGAATTCATATTAGCGGTAGCCGAAAAAGAAATGGAGTTTGAAAAAGCAAAACGTAAGGCAGAAATTGTTGATAATAGCCGTTCTGAAAATGATAGAAAAAAATCTGAAATCGACTTTACAGTAGCGAAAAATGATTTGTTTTTATCACAAGAAAAATTAAATTTTCATAAAAAGAATAGTATATTGAACCTTAAATTAGCCCAAGGGAAAGTAGCGCGTTTAACAGTCGAAGTAGATGACTTTAATAGAGATATAGAAAGACTGAAAGTTAAAGCGCCAATGGACGGTATGGTGATTTATAAAGCTAATTGGGAGGGAGAAAAACCAGCCGTGGGAGAAAGTGTACAGTTTGGACAACCTATCCTTGAGTTAGCCGTCATTGAACACATGCAGTTAAAAGCTCAAGTTGCAGAGCCAGATAGTGGTAAGTTGGTATTAGGGCAAAAAGTAAAAATTATACTTGATGGTACTCAGGAGCAAATCTTTAGCGGTAAAGTTGTTAATTTAGGTCGTGTATTTAGAAGTAAATCGGCTCAAGATAAAAAACGTATTTTAGATACCATCATTGAATTTGATAAAACCAATTCATCAGTAATGCGCCCGGGGATGACCGCTCGAATAGAGGTGATCACTAAAGTGCTTGATAAAGCGTTAACTTTACCTTTAGAGGCCGTGAAAGGCGCTGCTGATAGCAAAGTAATCACACTTGAGTCAGGTCTAGAGAAACCTGTAGAAGTCGCACATATCATAGGCAATAAAGTTGTGTTAGCTAAAGGTGTAAAACAAGGAGATATCGTCGCGCTATGAATAAATTAATTTTTATACCTATGCTCTTTTTATTAGCTTGTAATTCTGAGGAGAACGCTACTTTAAAGTACACAGTAAAAAATGAAAACTTTTCTGTCAGCATACCTGCAAAAGGAGAGTTGTTTGCTGCCAAAGCAACAGTGATAAGTTCACCGGTTTCGCGTAATGGTGTGCAGAGTATTGCTTGGCTTGCACCTGAATTTTCTTTGGTTAAACAAGGTGATGTTATTGCGCGTTTTGATGGTGAAGCAATGCAAGTCAAAAGTAGAGAGAAAGAAAATGAACTTGCGATCACTAAACAAGAAATTATAGAAAAAACAGGTGTTTTAAGTAAAGAGCTTGATGCTATCAGTAAGGATATTTTAATCATAGGTCAGGAAAAGCTTTTTGCTGAAAAATTCTCTATTGATGATGAAAGGATCCGCTCTAAATTAGAAATTATAGATTCACTGCAAAATACAGCTTATCTTGGCTCTAAGCAAGATTATTTAAATTGGAAAAGTGATAGTTTCAATGAAAGCTCAGCTGGAGATATGGGCTTATTAAAAATGCAGCAAGATCAACATCAAGGTAAGCTTGATTTACTGAACGATAGTTTAAATCAATTAGAAATCAAAGCGCCACACGATGGTTTATTAGTTTATAAAAAAAATTGGCGTGGTGAAAAACCCAGAGCTGGCCAATCAATGTGGCCAGGTGAGAAAATCGCTGAGTTACCAAATATTACGCAAATGAAAGCCAAGTTATATGTCATTGAAAGTGAAGCAATTGACTTAGCTGAAGGCAAAGCCGTTAATTTGCAATTATTTGCATATTCAAATCTGCCTTTTAAGGGGGTGGTTGAATCGGTTGCTCCTTTTCCTGCGTCAATAAAAAGAGGTGATCCACAAAAGTACTTTGAAGTGATTGTTACTTTAGATGAACAAAACCCTAAACTGTTTGTTCCTGGTAGAAAATTACAAGCAAGTATTGTAATAGCAAAGCCTGAATCTAAATTAATCGTACCGTTACAGGCCATATACACCAAAGAAAATCAATCATTTGTATACATTTATCAAGATGATGAATTAACTATGACAGCTGTAACATTAGGACAAGCAAGTTTAAGTCATGTTGAAATATTGACTGGATTAACAGTGGGTCAGGAAATCACTTTAATGGATCAGGAGCAAAGCTAAATGAAATATCTTGATATATTTATTGATACTGCGGCAGAGTTAGCGCAGCATAAATTACGTACTTTGCTTACTTTATTAGGTATGATTTTTGGTGTAGGTGCGGTAATTGCGATGCTTAATATTGGTGAAGGTGCGGAGCGCGAAGCCTTAAAAATGATAGATACGATGGGTTTACATAATCTTATTATTGAAGCTAAAGAATTTGAAGATAAAGAGCTTAAAGAGCAGCGTAAACACTCTGCAGGGTTAAGTATTAGAGATGGTGAAATAGCAGCCAAATCATTACCTTTTGTCGAGGCTTTTAGTGCTCAAAAGTTAATTGATACGTATAGCATTTTCAGTGCCCAAGGTAAAAGTGATGGAGAGGCAATCGGTGTTAGTTCAAGCTTTTTTGAATTATCAAAATTTAATTTAGCACAAGGACGTATGCTCAATGACGATGATGATTTAAGTTTTTCTCAAGTTGCATTATTAGGCTCAGCTACTGCAAAACAATTATTCCCTTTAGGTGGGGCTGTGGGCCAAAATATCAAAATAAACCATTTATGGTTTAAAGTAGTAGGTGTTTTAGAGGCCCCATTCTTGAAAAAACAAGAGTTTCAAGGCATTAAACTTGGTGGCGCACAAAGCCGCGTATTTGTACCACTTAAAACATCTATGCATAAGTTTGCAAGTAAAGAGCTAGATAGTGAAGTTACCAGTATTAAGTTAAAGATCAATAAGGCTGTAGACCCGATTGAGGCGGCTAAAGCAGTAAGTCATTTATTAACGCGTCGCCATAATAAAGTAGATGATTACACTTTAGTGATCCCTGCGGCTTTACTCGCACAGCAAAAACAAACACAACAGATATTTAATATCGTAATGTCATGTGTTGCGGGTATTTCATTATTAGTAGGTGGCATAGGTATTATGAATATCATGCTTGCCACTGTACTTGAGCGTACTAAGGAAATAGGCTTATTACGTGCCATTGGTGCAACTCAAAAAGATATTCAACTACAGTTTATTTCAGAGAGCTTTACTATTTCAATATTAGGTGGAATATTAGGCGTGTTTTTTGGCATCTTATTATCAGAGCTAATCTCTATTTATTCACAGTGGGCAGTTTCTTGGTCGCTAACTGCGATAATTTTATCGTTTAGTATATGTGCCATGGTAGGCCTCACTTTTGGTGTATATCCTGCGATAAAAGCATCAAAGCTTGATCCAATTGATGCTTTACAAAGTGATTAGCTATCGATTTATATAAACCCTAATACATCATTATATTAGGGTTTTTTATGGATTAAATTAAAACTTAATCACAGATAATAGGTTTGAATATTTATCAGTCCATATTTGAGTTTCTTCAGGCTTTAAATTTAAATAAGTGACTCTTATTTTTACCATGCCATTATTGATGAAATCTTTATTATGCGTTAAAACAGCCCATTGTGTTGTTTGCTCTGCTGATGAACTTGAAGCTGCAATAAAATGGTTTAAAGGAATATTTAGCTTTACTGCTAATGCATTTATTAAAGGCAATAAATCTAAGTGGTTATTAGAGATATGTAATGCGAGTAAACCTTCTTTTTTAAGGTGTTTTAAATATAACTCAAATGCCTCGAGTGTTAATAAATGCACGGGTATTGCATCACTTGAAAAAGCATCTATAACAAGGGCATCATACTGTTGGCTTCCAGTATTCTTTAGCTCATTTTGCATCGTTATTCTTGCATCTCCAAGCCTAATATCTGTTTTTGCTTTGCTATCAGATAAGTAGCTGAAATGTTGTCTAGCAACGGTTGCAACTGCAGGATTAAGTTCATAAAATACATAATGATCTTGTGGTTGTGCGTAGCTTGCTAAAGTACCCGTGCCTAAGCCGACAATGCCAACTTTATTTGATTGCATCTTATCTAAGTTATTTAAAGCTAACGCTACGCCACTATTTGCACGATAGTAACTAGTAGGTTGGCTTTTATGCGCTTCAATAAGAGATTGGCTGCCATGGTTTGTTGCACCATCAAATAACACTCTAATAGGGCTGTCGTTTAGTGTTTGATCTTTAACGGCCAAAACACCATAAAAATTACGACTATTATGCACATCAGATGTAAAATATCGGCTATCTAACTGATTAAAATAAAATCCAAAAGTAACGAAAGAAATACTTGAGGCGATACATAAAAACTTGTTATTGGCCTTTTTAATTTTACTTAGTTCAGGTGATTGGTTTTGCCAGTATAAGCTGAGTGAAAATAAAAGATATATAAAACCAATTCCCACAATAAGTTCGTAATATTGCGTAAAAATTTTCTCAGCAACAATCGCTGTAAACAAGCTACCAAGTACACCGCCTAGTGCAAGGATTAAATAGAAAAGCGTTAACTTATTTTTATGTGGCTGTAATTTAGCGAGCTCCCCATGACAAATCATACATGCTGATAATAATAGTATGCTGTAAGTGAACACTTGCTGTAGGAGGCTAAATTGTATACCAACAAAAAATAAAAAAGTGCCAGCAAAACTGCTACATGCAAAACACGTAAACCAAAATTTTTGTATGTACCACTTGGGGCTATTAAAACAAATAATATAAGTCAATAAATAGATGCACAAAGGCAGTATCCATAAAAATGGCGTTGGCGGAATATTAATAGTCATCGCACTGGTTGTTGCCATCATTAAAATAACACTACAAGCAGATAACCCTAACCATAAACAAACGCACTTAAAATCGGTCGGCGCTTTATCATTCTTTTGGTTTTCAAGTAAGTAATTAAACTTAAATAATCTAAAACTACAAAAAAGAATGCTGATCATAAATAGATAATATCCATAGCCCCAAATAGTACTTTGAAGTGTGGTGTCTAAATTAGGCTCTATAACAAATGGATATGATAATAATGCTAATAAAGAGCCTAAGTTTGATAAAGCATAAAGGCGATAAGGTTGATTGTTATTAGGGTTTAAACTGTACCATTTCTGAATTAATGGTGCTGTCGTGCTGAGTAAAAAATAGGGAAAGCCAATTGCCATAAAAAGGCTAGTTATGATATTGATTTGTGGCGTTTGGCTAGTCAGTAAATGTTCTGAATTCAATTGACCAATGGGAATAGCCACTAGACTTAATAAAATAAACCCGCTGTGGATCGTTATTTGTTGGTTAACTTTTTTAATTTTACTTAATGTATGTGCGTATAAATAACCAAGTAGTAAAAATAGTTGAAAAAATAACATACATGCAGTCCAAATTGCTGCACCACCACCAAAATAAGGCAAGGCCATTTTGGCTATAATAGGTTGCACTTGAAACAATAAAAAGGAACTAATAAAAATTGTGATTAAAAAGGGCATATAGAACAGAATTCTCAATAAAGGATATGGGTTTATGAAACAGTTACTTAAGTAGCGCTAATATCACATATTTTTAAAAAGTTATAAATAATTAAAAACTTTTCACAAGATTATTTATGAGCAATTAATGAATGCTACATGTGTAGCTATTACCAATATGAGAGTTTATGCTATTTAAATTAGGTTCATCTTTGTTGGAGGTTGATATGCTTTATACCGGAACAGATATTTATTGTGATTTAATTTTAACAGGCGAGTTAGCTGTTGAGGTTGTACATGAAACAGATGCTATTTTAGCTTTTAAGCATACTCAGCCTCATTGGCAGGTGCATATTGTGGTGATCCCTAAGATGCATATTAGCTCATTTATTGAAGTCGAGTCTCCCTATAAAGCGGTATTTGATGAGTTGATTAAAGTTGTGCAGCTTATATCTAAAAAGGTCAGTGAGGAACATGGTGCAGCCAGAGTAATGACTAACTTAGGTGATTACCAAGATTCAAAGCATCTGCATTTTCATGTGAACTTTGGTGAAATTATTAAAAGCTAGCTTAGACAATAATTGAAAAGGCTTTGCATCCTGAATTAGCTAAAAGAACCCATTGGCAACAAAAAGATGGTTCAGAGTTTATTATGCAAACAAGCTTTGACACTATGCTTAAAGTAGCGAAAAACTATAATAAAAATGGAGATAAATTTGAAGATAATCCAAAAGTTGAAATAGAAGTTCTCGCTTTAGATAAACGCATTGCTTCTGTTAAATTAACTGCTGATGATTGGGTTGATTATATGCACTTAGTAAAAAATGATAAAAATCAATGGCAAATTATTAATGTGCTTTGGCAGTATCATGATATTAAAAAACATTCATACTAATTAAAGACTGATAGATTTAAAAAAAGAATAAAGCAAATAGTCACTTTATTCTTTTTCTTCAAGTAATTCTTTGATGGTAATAAATAGTGGGTAAAACCATTGATATTTATTACAAAACTCATCTAATTCAGCTGCGGTACTTGAGTTATGGATCAAGTGAAACGTGGTCATATTAGCCATTACAAATAGTTTAAATTTTTGACCGTTGCCTGTTTCATCATCTTTTATAATACTAGCTTGGTAGTATTCAAAATCTGTTTTTACGTTTTCAAGTAAAGCATCACGCTCAGAGGTTGATACCTTAGGAATATCTTCTTTCATGGTTATATATTTTAGCTTGATTACTCTTGGGCAAGAATATACCTTAATCGCTAGGAAAACACTTGAGTTATTCTGAAAAAATAATTGCGCTACTTTTTATTCTGTACTTTATTTAACGCGTTTTGTAATCTTTGAGTAACTAACTTTGGTGTATCTAGGCTCATAGCCATACATGCTTGTCTTTCTTCGTTAGATAAAATTGAAAATACCTTTTTCAGTCTTGCTATAGGTAAGCCTGCTTGTTGCATTCTAAGTTCTAAAGGTTCTTCTTCTTGAATGATTAAATCTATTCTGCCTTTAAATAATTTTCGAATATTGGCTAATTCATTGGTTGCGATATCCACATTCTTATCGACAGAAAACCCTTGAGCCATCAAATAGTCATAAGTGACACCGCTGCCTACGACACCTAAATGATACTGTTTTAGATCATTTATATGGCTTATTTTTATATCCTTTCGATTATCTAAGCTGTATATGCTAACTCCTTGCGTTGAAATTAGCGGGCAAATCCATTGAAAATCAGACTCTCGACTGTCAATTCTAAAAATCGTGTAAATAAGCGTGTTTTTATTATTTTTAGATAGGTTATACGCTCTATTCCAACCATACACTTCTATTTTGTATTTAAATCCTGCTTCTTTCATTACCTTTTTGAGTATTTCTGTTGCTATGCCGGCGACTTGATTATCTTTGTTGACATAATTGAATGGTGGCCATGGTTCAGTTACAACCAAAATGTCGTAATCCCTAATTAAATTTGGACGTTTTGATTCAGCAAAAGTGGACGAGTCACTGAATATACATAACAAAATAAAAAAGCAGTATAAACGCATGTTCATAGAGATGTTAAGTTCAAAAAAGTGATATTTAATTATGAGTAGTATCACTTAAAAAATCCAATAAAGGTCAAAGTTACTGAATAAAAACTTGTTTGATATATTTGCTTATTAAAATAAAAAACCAATCTTAAGTGATCAGAGGCTATTCTTTGAGGTGGCTAATGCTAAATACATATGATTGATTATTGGATCAAAAATGAATATATAATCCGCGGTATTATTTATTGATATTAATGACTTTAAAAACCTGAACGATAATTTTTGAAATGATGTGGTTGAGAAAGTTTTGAAAGTATTTACTTTTACTCTAAGCATGAATTTAGAGGCGTTGATGTAATTGTCAGCTTAGTCAATAATGAATTTGTTGTGGTTTTACATATCAAATTCGAATCAAATTTAACAAATATGATCATTATCTTTAAAATTCTAATTTACATAATTTAAGTACCCAAAATTTACCAATAAGTAATTTGAGTATTGGGAAAATGACTTATAATAAAAAGATAATAACTTGAGTGAGTTATTAAAACTAGTAGACCAAAATACGTATGAGAAGGCAGCTTAATAATATTTTTCATACTAAAATCAAATTATAAGATTTAAACAGTGTTTCGTGTATTAGCTTATGCACAATAAACACTGTTTAATATCTAAACCCAAACTGTGTAATACAAGTCGTAATTAAGCTGGGTAGTTAAGCAAAAATTTCTTCGATATCGTCTTCATAAGTGAATTCATTGTATTCAATCAATTCACGGCGTAAGCGTTGTTTTTCCTTAATAGCCTCTATTTCACGCCATTTTCTTTTTTTTGTTTTTCTGCCTCTGCGCTCAGATGTTGTATTCTCTGAGTCTTCCAGTAAATCTGAAATGTCGTCTAAAAACTGTGATTCTGCCATGATTATTTCCTTGTTTGTGGTTTATGCAAACTTTAAATTGAAAATATGACAGAAGTGTTACTTGTGAATGACAATTCAATGAAAGTATTATAAGTGCTGTTTAATGGTGTGAAATAACTCAGTACTTATAAAATGATTATTTAGAGGTCGTTATTAATTAACTTTCGCCAACCTTTTACGTTTTGTGGCCCTGTGAACCGCACTATGGTATTACGTAATAAACGGCCACATAAACTTTTACCAAGCTCAGCTAGCTTTATCACTTTGTTTGATTCATCAATGACCCAACTGATCCGAGTAAGCCTCTGTTCTTTAAATAACCTCAAAACTTGTTCTGATGTATTGTTAGCGTCAGCTAATAGTTCGATTAGTGCTAAAACATCTTCGAGTGCCATACCAACACCTTGTTGTAACGAAGGAGGGCAACCATGTAAAGCATCACCAATAAGCAATACATTATGTTTAAATACTTCACGAGATTTCACTGATTTTATCTGGCCTTTAATAACCTCATCCGCGTTATAAATGGCATTTTGTACTGATTGCTCATAACCAGAAAACACCTGTTTCATCGCTTGTTTGGCATCAAGTTTAAAAATCTCACCGGTAGGGTCTGAAATTTGACCATAACAATAAAGTTTATCTTTTGATATTGGGTAAAACATGAATAAATCATTTTCCCCAAGTAGGTAACTTGGTTGCATATTATGATTTGGGTAATCAATGCAAAACCGCCAGTTTGATACCTTTAAGTCGAGTAAATCTGGCGTATCAAATACTTTATTTCGTGTATCTGAATTAATGCCATCAGCTGCAATGATTAAATCATACTCTTTTTGTGAGTTATCATTAAAAGAGACTAAGCATGCATTGTCATTGTGCTGTAGATCACAGATGAATTTATTATATTGCACATCAGTTTCAATATCTTTAAGTAAAACCTGCATTAAATTATCACGCTCTAATGCAACAAAAGGCTGCTGATTGAGCGGCGCTTCTAATAATGACGCTTTGCTCAATAGCTTTCTGGAGGCTTTTTCAAAACGCACTTCAGTCACTTGATGCGCATGTTTTAATATTTCATCTTTAAAACCTAAGCTTTCAAAACCAGCCATAGCATTTGCAGGTAAACAAATACCAGCACCTTGCAGGCGCGCACTTGGTGCTTTTTCAATGAGATCAATCTCATGCTGGGTATGCTTTAAATTATGAAAAAGGCTCAAACCCGCAATACCAGAACCTACAATTAATATTTTCATATACTGTCTTATTGTTTTACTTAAAGAAATTATCGCTTGAATCTAAAAATAAATAAAGCATATAAATCAATTGCTTTTATGGTGTAAAAACCTTAAACCATGATACCAAGCTAACATACCAACCGTGCCATGCCTTTCTTGTTCAAAATATTGCACTTTAACATCATTATTTAAACTATCAGTATTTTTAACTTTATTGGCGAATGTTAAACCCCATTGGTAGTTAGTTTTACCTATTTTTCCTAGGTGTGAATTATTAGCCAGTGCAAAATATACTTTAGCTCGGGTATTTTTTAATGAGTTTTCAGAATACATTCGGTTTAAGTAATTATCATGCCAGATATAAGTGGCATCGGTGATTAAATAATGGGTAAATAGCTCTGGTTGGCTAAGCAATACATGTGCTGTGAACAGACCTGCAAACGACTCGCCAATTAAAGTGCGTTGTTTATTTACGCGAAAGTTATTGCCCATATAAGTAAATAGCTCTTCATTAATAAAAGAGATGAGCTTGTTTGCATCACCCACTTTACCTAAATCGTCTAATAACTTGCCGTCAAATGTAAATTCAGCATTGCTTGGCGTAAAGTATTGCTCTCGTGAACCGACATTGGGTAGCGCAACAATAATATGCTCATTTATTTGCTGTTCTAAATTATGGGAACTTAATGACTCAGCCATACCCACTAAGCCTTTAAATCTGGTTTGGTCGCCATCTAAAGCATATATTACAGGGTATGTTTGCTTTGGATTTTTATGGTAAGAGGGCGGTAAATAGACTGATAAAGGGCGTGTTTGTTTTAATACTTTAGAATCCAGATGATAGGTTTGACCTATTTCTATATTGTTAGCATTGGCTGATAGGCAATTAAAAAATAAGACTAATAATGAAAAAAAATTGAGTTGACGCACTGTAACTTCCTTATATTTTTTTGATTAATATAAAGGATTTTACTAACAAGTTGAAATACGAAATTGTTTCTACATATTTTATATCTCAAAAGAAAAAAAAGGCTTAACAATAATGTTAAGCCTTTCACAGACGGGATCGTTTAAATCTTTAAGCGATTTGTTTCTCAGCTAGGTTTAATTCCATAGTTGCTTTTAATAAACGGTAAAGATTAATTGATGCATCAATTTCTTCTTTACGGTTAGTTAAACTTTCTATGTTTAAACCTAATGGCACATCTAAGTGCGCACAGCTTTGTAAAATTTGGTTTAGGTTGTCACGACAGATCCTAATGGATTCATTTAAAGAATCATTCGAATCTAGAATACGCCATTTAGTTGCTTCAGGCACTGAAATACCTAACCACTTCATAAAATCTAGGGTTTTCTCACCTCCACAAGGCGTGAAAGTCAAAATAATACGTTTTGGAGAAATACCTTTATGACGGCAGCTTCTAGAGTAACTTGTGATCAAATCAATTGTTTCTTGTGCGTTATAAACAGCTTGAGAAATAAAATATTCACAGCCTTGATCAATTTTTTCTAATAAACGCTCATGTTCGTTACGTTTACTTGCGTGGCGTTCCGCAATAGTAACACCACCTAAAAATGTATTACTTTTATGTTCACCTAACGCTTTGTACGCATTTGGCAGACTTAGCTTGATATCGCCAGTTGAAGAAGGACTACCTACTAAAACAATGTTCTTAAGTTTATATTTTTCAGCTGTCTCATCTAACCAAGCATTAAATTCAGCTTCATCACGTTGCGCGACACTTTTATAGGTAATAACGTCTAATTCAGATAATTGGCTGATAAGCTGACTATATTCACGTGGGTCAACTGTTTTTCTAAATGGAAAAGGGCGTGGCACTGCAGTGCGGCTACTTTCGTCTTGAATGTCGTAAATTATTACACCATCGTATTCAATTTCATGTAAACGCGCTAATAGCTTATTAGCAATGGTTTCTAGTTGTGCTTTATCAGTGCCCATTTTTGGTGGAGTAGTACCGATCAGATATACACCTTGCTTTGGGTCTTGAATTTTCTGTTTTAATGATAAAGCCATTTTTTTTCCACCGTAATTATCTTAGGAATTAAATATAGCAGCCATTTAGACGTCTAGATAGTCTTTTTTTGTTGAGTCTTTTTCATTTGGCTTGAATTAAATTCAAGTTGATGCTTTGATGGCATAGTAATTACTGTTTACATTTTTTCACGTTATTCATCGGATTTACTCGATTAGAAAATATTGCTCTAGCATAATGACGGTGTTTGATACTAATAAAGTTTAGTTCAATTAGTATTTCATATAATAAAAGTTCAGGGGAAATGAATGAAATTTAAATTACTGGCATCTGCAATGGCTGTGTCTATGGCGTTATCGGGTTGTGTATTCCATATTGATGCAAATAATCGTGATAATAATGACAACTCTGCACAGGCTTCATCAGAACAAACAACAAGTGTGAAAGCCACTCAGAAGTCAAACAATAAAGTTTTTGCACAAGATTATGTATTAGAAGAGTTATCAAATGGCTTAAAGGTTATGGTAGTTAAAACTGATTACCCGGACGTTGTGTCATTACAAATTCCAGTATCTGTTGGTTCTCGTGATGAAGTAGAAGTTGGCAAAACAGGTTTTGCTCACTTTTTTGAGCATATGATGTTTAAAGGTTCAGAAAAATATCCGCAAGAAGTCTATTCAGATATTTTGAAAAACTCAGGTGTTGATAACCGCGCTTATACAACAAATGACTATACAAACTATCATTTAAACTTTTCAAAAGAGCATTTAGCTAAAGTATTAGAAATAGAAGCTGATATCTTTCAAAATTTATCTTATACAGAAGAGCAATTTAGAACAGAAGCTCAAACGGTTAAAGGCGAATATTTAAAGAATAATGCAAGCCCAATTCGTAAATTGTTATCAGCTGTACGTAAAGAAGCATTTGATACCCATACATACAAACATACTACTATGGGTTTTTTTGAAGATATTCAAGCAATGCCAGATCAAATGGAATACGGGCAAAAGTTCTTTGAAAATTTCTATGTGCCAAAAAATGTATCTTTAGTGATTGTAGGTGATGTAGACCCTGCTCAAACTATGCAATTAGTTAAACAAACTTGGGGTCAGTGGCAAGCAAAGGGCGTAGATGCTTTAGTACCAGCAGAGCCTAAACAAAC
This sequence comes from Pseudoalteromonas sp. C2R02, assembly GCF_018860845.1. Lineage (NCBI taxonomy): Bacteria > Pseudomonadati > Pseudomonadota > Gammaproteobacteria > Alteromonadales > Pseudoalteromonadaceae > Pseudoalteromonas > Pseudoalteromonas sp. C2R02. Next base: position 38,051 of record NZ_JAHKQC010000023.1, read on the forward strand.
TGCGCCTAAATATATTCACGAAAAAAATGATGGTTTACCTGGTCATTGGTTATTAGTGTCTTACAAAGGCACTGCTTGGCAGCCTAAGCAAAAAGACAGAGCGGGCTTAGATTTAATCTCTCAACTTTATTTTTCTGAAAACTCAGATTTATATCAAGAGCTAGTAGTAGAAAAACAAATTGCCAGCCAAATGTTTACTTATAATCCAGAAACCAAAGATGAAGGCTTATTACACGTTTTTGTGAAGGTAGATAAAGAGTCTGATTTAGCGGTAGCACGAGATTTAGTTAACCAAACATATGCGCAAGTGCGTACTGAACTTGTTGACGCTGATAAGCTTGCAAACTTAAAGTCTAATTTAAAATATAGTTTTATTAATGGCTTAGATTCATCACAATCTATTGCTTCTACGCTTGCCAGGTATATGCATTTTGAGCGTGATCCTGAAGTGATTAACCAACTTTATGCAAGCTCTGATTCGATTACTGCAAAAGATATTAAAGATATTGCAAATAAGTATTTTGTAGATTCTGGTCGTACAACTGTCACTATGTCTGACTTGAAGTCTGTATCAGGTTTTGAAAAAGAAGTTGATTTAAATACCGCAGTAACGGCTTTAAATAACAAATCAACAGAACGTCACTTTAATGTATTAGATAAAACAAATGACTCACCATTAGTTGATGTTAACTTTTTATTTTACACGGGTGCGGCTGCAGATCCACAAGGTAAAAAAGGCTTAGCTGCATTAACTGCTAACATGATTTCACAAGGCGGCTCAGAGTCTCGTAGTTATAAAGAGATCAAAAAAGCTATGTATCCACTCGCGGGTAGCTTTTCTGCTCAGTTAGATAAAGAGATGATATCTTTTTCAGGCCGAGTGCATAAAAACAAAGCTGATACTTGGTACGCATTAATTAGCGACCAATTATTGAACCCAGGCTGGCGTGAAGATGACTTTAAACGCATCAAAAAAGAGATGGTAGATGGCATTAAAGCAGGTCTAAAAGCCTCTAATGATGAAGAGTTAGGTAAAGAGGTGCTTTATTCTAAGCTTTATAGAAATCATGCTTATGAAAGTTATAACTATGGTGACTTATCTGATTTAGAAGCGATAACACTCGCTGATGTTAAGGCTTTTTATAAAGCAGAGTTAACGCAAGCTAAATTAAATGTTGGTATTACAGGTGCCATGCCTGAAAAACTGAAACAAGACATGTTTACTGATTTAATGAGCTTGCCTAAAGGCGATGAAACTCGCCTAAAGGTTGCTGATGCACCCGAACTTGTAGGACATCATGCAACTATCGTAGAGAAATCAGCTAAATCGACAGCGGTATCGTTTGGTTTCCCGATTGATACCATACGTAGTGATAAAGACTGGACAGCACTTTGGTTAGTACGCTCATATTTTGGTGAGCATAGAAGCTCTAATAGCTTCTTATATCAAAGAATTCGTCAAACGCGTGGTATGAACTATGGTGATTATTCTTATATTGAATATTTCCCTCGTGGTATGTATCAAACAAAACCAGATGCTAATTTAGGGCGCTCTGAACAAATCTTCCAAATTTGGCTAAGACCATTACGTTCAAATAATGATGCTCATTTTGCAACACGTACTGCTTTATTTGAATTAGACAACTTAATAAAAGAAGGTATGACTCAAGAAAGTTTTGAAGCAACTCGTAATTTCTTAACTAACTTTGTGCCACAAATGGTTGCTAGCCAAGATAAACAGTTAGGTTATGCGCTCGATAGCCAGTTCTATAAAACGGATGAGTTTGTATCTTATGTACGTAAACAATTAGAATCTCTAACAGTTGCAGATATAAACCGTGTAATAAAAGAGAACTTACAAACTGATAATATTCAATACGTATTTATCACGGGTGATGGTAAAGATATGCAAAAACGCTTAGCGTCTGAGCAGGTTTCACCGTTAAAATATAATACTGATAAACCAGCTGAACTTGTCGCTGAAGATAAGATCATTGAAAGTTATAAACTGAGTATTCCTAAAAAGAATATTGAAGTATTAGCAATAGATGATGTTTTTAAATAAACTTTTTAGTTTTTAAGATAAGCCCATTGCAATATATATTATAATGGGCTTTTTTATGTAACAATTTATTGATTAGTTTTCTACGCGATTACGGCCATACTTTTTAGCTAAATATACTGTTTTATCTGCACTTGCTAATAATTCATTAAACTCAAAACAATCATTTTGGCTAGATGACACACCAAAGCTTGCTGATACAGAAGCATTTTTTATTATTATTTGTTCAATTTTTTTGCGAACACTTTCTGCTTTTTCTTTTGCTTGCGCTAAATTACAATAAGGCAGCACCATTAAAAACTCATCACCACCTAGTCGCACTGCGATATCTTCTACACGTGTTGAAGCTTGCAATATATTGGCGACAGCGATCAGTACTTCATCTCCTGCATCATGTCCAAGTTGATCGTTTATAGGTTTAAAGTTATCTAAATCAATCATAACTAAGCTGACGTCATGGTTTTGTCGTTTAGCGAGCATCAGGGCTTTTTCTACAAATGGCATTAAAAAGTGGCGGTTATATAAGCCAGTTAGATGATCTGTCATAGCGACTTGTTCTAATGCATGTTGCTGTTGCTTTACTTGCAAATATAGATGATGGGCTAAAACAAGGTTATTTACTCTTGCTGCTAGCTCTGCTTGGATCACAGGTTTAGTGATGAAATCGTTTGCGCCTTTTTTTAATGCATCAATGCGTTGTGTTGAATTGAGTTTTCCCGATAGCGCTAAAATTGGGATCAAAGATTTTCCATCGGTTCGAGCACGTATCTGCTTAATAACCTCAATGCCGTCTTTATCACCAGGTAAAATAATATCTAATAAAACCAAATCAAAATTTGAACTTTCAAAGGCTGTTAATGCTGCATTAGCATCTATATGATGGGTAATAGATAGGCCCATTTGCTTTAGAATTTCCATTGTCATATTTGCAACAGATAAATGATCTTCTACATATAATACATGACCAGATCTTTCACACTTTATGATTTCATTTTTAGTTAAACTTGAGAATAAGCTTTTTAATGAATCAATATCCATTTTTTGACAAATATAATTAGCTTCATTTTTTGCTATTTTTGGGAATTTATTGGTATTAGTTTCACTGCTTAAAATAACCGTAAGCGGGTTTTTATTGTTTACATCAGATTTTATTTGAGTGCTAAACTCAATACCTGTCATATTTGATAAGTGCATTGAAATACATATGAAATCAAAGGTGCTGTTTTTAAGTTCTATAAATGCATCTTGGGGGTTAGAAACTATTGTAGGTGTGACCGAATATCCTCTGAGTAACTCCTCAAGTAATAAACAGTAAGTTTTTGATGGTTCAATTATTAATACATTCACATTAACGCCTTATAATATAAGTGGCTCCATGCAATGTATTCATCCATTTACTTTGAAAGTAAAAACTATTAACGAAGTAATAAATACAATAAAAGTATAAAAAGTGTACTGGCTTATAAATATTAAAACAAGTTAAAATCAGCTTGTTATGAATTAATTACCTTTAACTTTACTTTCTGATAGTAGATTACACCCATTATTATAATAGACAGTGGCGCGATTGAGATAAGGTTTAGCGTTTGCCAACCTAAACTAGACTCAAGCCAGCCGGCACTTAATGAAGAAAGCGTTACCGTACTAAATACCAAAAATTCATTCGCAGCTTGGGTCTTTGCCCTCTCACTTGAGGTATATGTTGTGCTCACCATTTGCGTAGCACTGATAAACATAAAGTTCCAACCCACACCTAATAAAAATAAGGCCAATAAAAAATGAGTATGAGTAATGCCATGTAAATTTATAATAATGCATAAGCCAATTAAAACAGCGCCTATAAATATCATATTAATTGAGCCAAATTTCTCTATGAGTTTGCCTGTAAAAAGTGAAGGTACAAACATACCTAGTACGTGCCATTGAATAACAAAAGCGGAATCTTCAAAGTCAAAACCATGGCGGTGCATGGCAAGGGGGGTTGCTGTCATCAATAGGTTCATTAAAGTAAAACTAATCATTGCAGCAGTAACAGCTATGATAAATTTTGGTTGTATTAATATCGTTTTTAAATCCCTTTCAGGATCTTCATTTTGTGTTTGTTGTATTTTAGCAAAAGAGGCAAACTGCAACATAAAAATAGCCAAAGAATAAAGGCAGGCAAGGGCTATAAATGTATTGCTAAAATTAAGCGAAGGGAATGATTTCTCAACCCAAATCGCTAAGTTTGGACCTAAAATGGCTGCGATTATGCCACTTGCCATTATAAGTGAGATTGCACGGCTTGGATTTTTTGGATCAGCCTCAATCGCTGCAAAGCGATAAAGGGTGGCAAAACCAATCGCGATACCTATTAAACCTGTGGCAAAACAAAATAAGCTAAATGAGCTTGTTTCTAACGCATAAACCGCTATTAAAATACCCACGATGCCGATTGCATTACCTAAGCTAAAGCCATTTTTTCTGCCTATTTTTGCCATTAGTAAAGAGGCTGGAATAGTTGCAAATAATAAACCTAAACTTTGTGTCGCAACGGGTAGGGTGATCCAGCCTTCATTAGGGCTGAGTTGCTGGCCAATGAGTGCAGTCACTGTTACTAGCATAATATTACCAGTGGTAATTAAACCTTGGCAAAAAGCGAGTATTAATACATTTTTATTCATTTATAGTTTTTGGTATTTTTTTTAGACGTCGAAAATACGTGTTTATTTGCGTAAACACAAACTTATATTTTGTTACATTTAATGCTATTTAACTTTTAGTTATGGCTTATAACCAATAAAGCAAGGATGTGATCACACATTAAACATGAATTCAGTTAAACTGTTATAATAAGAAGTGAACGATCGTATATTGATAAGAGTACAGCATAATGCGTTATGAAGTTTGGGAACAATTAAGAGTTGAAGCTACTGCCTTAGTAAAAAAAGAACCACTTTTGGCAAGTCATGTATATTCATGTGTTTTAAACCATGAGTGTTTAGGATCTGCTTTGAGTTTTATTGTTGCCAATAAGTTATCTGATGCAGTGGTTTCTCCTTTTACATTTAGAGAGTTATTTGATCAGGCTTTTGTTGATTGTGATCGCATGCTGACTTTTGTTGCAACTGATATTAAAGCGGTAACAGAGCGAGATCCTGCAGCGGTTAATTATTTAACTGTTCTACTGAACCTTAAAGGGTTTCAATCAATTCAAGTACACAGATTAGCACACTGTTTATGGCGCCAAGACCGTAAAGAACTCGCTCGTTTTATTCAAAGCCGTAATTCTGAAGTATTTGGTGTTGATATTCATCCTGCCTGTAAAGTAGGTAAAGGCATAATGTTTGACCATGCGACAGGTATTGTTATTGGCGAAACAGCTGTTATTGAAGACAACGTATCGATTCTACAGTCCGTTACTTTAGGTGGTACAGGTAATGAGCAAGGTGATCGACATCCTAAAATCCGTGAAGGTGTATTAATTGGTGCAGGCGCTAAAGTATTAGGCAATATTGAAGTGGGTGCGGGTGCTAAAGTTGGTTCAGGTTCTGTTGTACTAAATGATGTTAAACCACATACAACAGTAGTCGGTGTACCTGCTAAATCAGTTGGTAAACCAGATTCTCAATGCCCAGCTAAATCTATGGAACAAAATTTTTATGAAGATGAAGATTCATTATCAAGTGCTTATTTGTAAGTTTTATTTAAAAATAAATTAAACTAAAGGCGACTTAACCCGCCTTTTTTATTAACTGATTTCTATTACTTTACTTATCACTTTACCATCAGCTAGTTGAGTTACTAATTCATCTTCAAGGCTAGTTGATTTAACTGAGTTGATCACTTTCCCTTGATTACTGGTAATTGAGTATCCTCGTGAAAGTACTGTTAGCGGGCTTGTGCTATCTAATTTTGAAGCTGTTATCGCCAGTTTATTTTGACAAGTCTGTAATTTGACTGACATCACATTTTCTAACTTGTTTTTTAAATAAGCCAAATTCATATTTGCTTGGTTAATGTTTTCTTGTGGGTTGTGTCTTTGTAATCTTGGTTTTAAATAGTTTAACTGATGCTGATTATTATTGATCTTTCTTTCAATGGCACGTTCAAGCCTCATTGATAGCTCATCTAATTTTTGACTTTGCTGCTGTAGTTTATGTTCTGGGTGATGTAACTTTAAATTTTGGTATAAATCGTTTTGTTTATGTTGTTGCTGCGTTAAATATAAAGTAAATGCACGTTGTAATCGGCTTTTAAATTCATTTATTTGATTATGTATATAGCTTGAATCAGGACTTACTAACTCTGCTGCTGCCGAAGGTGTTGCTGCACGTATATCTGCAACAAAATCACTGATGGTCGTATCTATCTCATGGCCTACAGCACTTACAATCGGAATATCAGAATCAAAAATAGCATAAGCAAGTTGTTCATGATTAAAACACCATAAATCTTCTAATGAGCCACCACCGCGACCTAAAATAATGACATCAACTTCATCTCTTTGATTGGCTAGATTAATTTTGTCTATCAATTGCTGGTGGGCTTGTGCACCTTGCACTTGGGCTGGATATAAAATAACTTCAAGTTGCGGAGCACGGCGCTTTAATACAGTTAAAATATCTTTAAAAGCAGCACCCGTTGCAGAGGTGATCACACCTACTTTATTTATAGCACTTGGCAAAGCTTGTTTATCCATGGCATTGAATAAACCTTCAGCGGCTAATTTTTGTTGTAACGCTTCAAACTCTTGTTTTAATAAACCTTGTCCAGCGGGTTCAATTTGTTCAACGATAAGCTGATAATCACCTCGTGGCTCATATAAGGAAATACGTGCACGTACGGTGACTTGCTCACCATTTTTAGGTCTAAAACTTGATGCGCGATTATTGCCTCGCCACATAGCAGCACGAATTTGTGCGTTATCGTCTTTTAAAGTGAAATACCAATGTCCTGATGCAGGCGCAACAAAATTAGAAATTTCTCCGTTCAAAGTGAGTGAAGCAAAATTTCGTTCCAATAAAAAGCGAATTTCTTTGTTTAATTTTGAGACTGTATAAACTTGTTGTTTACTTTGCATTTTTTCTGAGCCAAACATGATTTTCCAAGTGAATAAGTTGTAGCACGCTCACTGTACCATAAATAAATAATTATTTTAATTTACTAAACGACAAACTGCTGTTAAAATCCGGCCGCAACTCTATATAATTTTATATTAACCTTCAATTGTGAGAAGTTGCCACATGCTACGAATAGCTAAAGAAGCTTTAACCTTTGATGACGTACTTTTAGTACCTGGTCATTCTACTGTATTACCTCATACTGCCAATCTAAATACGCGCTTAACGCGTGGTATTGAACTTAATTTACCTTTAGTATCTGCTTCAATGGATACAGTGACAGAAGCGCGTCTTGCGATCGCTATGGCACAAGAGGGCGGTTTAGGTTTTATTCATAAAAATATGACGATTGAAGAACAAGCTAACAATGTTCGTAAAGTAAAAAATTACGAAGCAGGGATTGTTTCTGATCCTGTTACTGTTACTGCAGAGTTAACAATTAAAGATGCATTAATCTTATCTGAAGATAAAGGTTTTTCTGGTTTTCCAGTAACTGATGCTAACAATACTTTAATGGGCATAGTGACAAGCCGTGATATGCGTTTTGAAACTAAATTAGAGCAACCAGTTTCAACTGTTATGACTAAGCAAGACAAGTTAGTAACAGTGAAAGAGGGCGCTAAACGTGAAGAAATCTTAAGCTTAATGCACGAACACAGAATTGAAAAAATTCTAGTTGTTGATGATGCATTTAAACTTAAAGGTATGATCACAGTAAAAGATTACCAAAAAGCACAAGAGAAACCGAATGCATGTAAAGACGAGTTTGGTCGTTTACGTGTTGGTGCTGCTGTAGGTGTTGGTGCGGGTACTGATGAACGCATTCATGCACTAGTTGAAGCCGGCCTTGATGTATTACTAATCGATACTTCTCATGGTCACTCTCAAGGTGTTATTGACCGTGTTGCCCAAGCACGTAAAGATTTCCCTGATTTACAAATCGTTGCTGGTAATGTTGCAACAGCTGAAGGTGCTATTGCACTTGCAGATGCGGGTGTAGATGCTGTTAAAGTTGGTATCGGCCCAGGTTCAATCTGTACTACACGTATCGTTACAGGTTGTGGTGTACCACAAATCACTGCAATTTCAGATGCTGTTGAAGGCTTAAAGGGTCGCGGTATTCCAGTGATTGCTGATGGTGGTATTCGTTTCTCAGGTGATATCGCTAAAGCACTTGTTGCTGGTGCATCATGTGTAATGGTAGGTTCTATGCTTGCTGGTACTGAAGAAGCGCCAGGTGAAGTTGAGCTATACCAAGGCCGTTACTACAAATCATACCGTGGTATGGGTAGTTTAGGTGCGATGAACCAAAAAGAAGGTTCATCAGATCGTTACTTCCAAGACTCTAAAGAAGCTGAAAAGCTCGTTCCTGAAGGTATTGAAGGTCGTGTTGCATATAAAGGACCTATTGCTAATATTATACATCAGCAAGTTGGTGGTATCCGTAGCTCTATGGGCTTAACGGGTTGTGCAACTATCACAGAAATGAACACTAAACCTATGTTTGTACGTGTTACTTCTGCTGGTATGGGTGAGTCGCACGTTCATGACGTGCAAATCACTAAAGAAGCGCCAAACTACCGTCAATAGAATTACTAATAAATTCTATTAAGTCCACAGGATGACAAAAGCATAATAAGGGCTAACATGAGTTAGCCTTTATTTATACTTTATATAGCAGAATATTAAAACATCGTATTATCTGCTTGATCCTGAAATATTCAATAGCAAAGCTATTACCAGTAAAAATATCGAAATATGATTTTATTTTGGAATTTTTAAGAGAGACTATTCATGAGCAAAAACATACACGATTCACGTATCCTAATTTTAGATTTCGGTTCTCAATACACGCAATTAATTGCACGTAAAATACGTGAAATTGGTGTTTACTGTGAACTTTGGGCATGGGATGTTACTGAAGAGCAAATTAAAGAATTTAATCCTCAAGGTATCATATTATCTGGTGGTCCTGAGTCGACTACATTAGAAGGTAGTCCACGTGCACCTGAATATGTATTTAATGCAGGTGTGCCAGTATTGGGTGTATGTTACGGCATGCAAACAATGGCAAAACAACTTGGCGGTAAAGTTGAAAGCTCAGATAAAAAAGAGTTTGGTTACGCACAAGTAGAAAACATTGCACATTCTAACCTAATGGAAAATATTGAAGATCATTTATCAGACAATGGTAATGGTTTATTAGATGTGTGGATGAGCCATGGCGATAAAGTAATTGAAATTCCAAGTGATTTTACAACAATTGCACAAACAGATACTTGTCCTCATGCAATTATGGCTAATGATGAAAAACGTTTCTACGGCATTCAATTCCACCCAGAAGTAACACATACAAAACAAGGCTTACGTATTTTAGAACGTTTTGCGATTGATATTTGTGGTTGTGAAAAATTATGGACGCCAGCAACAATTATTGAAGACGCTGTTGCGCGTATGAAAGAGCAAGTTGGCGATGATGAAGTAATTCTTGGTTTATCGGGTGGTGTTGATTCATCAGTTGTTGCTATGTTATTAAATCGTGCTATTGGCGATAAACTAACATGTGTATTTGTTGATAACGGTCTACTTCGTTTAAACGAAGGTCAGCAAGTGATGGAAATGTTTGGTGATCACTTTGGTTTAAATATTATTAAAGTGGATGCTGAAGCGCAGTTCTTAAAAGATCTTGAAGGTTTATCAGATCCAGAACTTAAGCGTAAAGCCATTGGCCATACATTTATTGATATTTTTGATGCTGAATCTAAAAAGCTCAAAAATGCAAAATGGTTAGCACAAGGTACTATTTACCCTGACGTTATCGAATCAGCTGCATCAGCTACTGGTAAAGCACATGTAATTAAATCACATCATAACGTAGGTGGCTTACCTGATGATATGGAAATGGGTTTAGTTGAGCCTTTACGTGAGTTATTTAAAGATGAAGTACGTAAAATTGGTTTAGAGCTAGGTTTACCATATGACATGCTTTACCGTCATCCTTTCCCTGGACCTGGTTTAGGTGTACGTGTTCTTGGCGAAATCAAAAAAGAATACTGTGACTTATTACGTCGTGCAGATGCAATCTTCATTGAAGAATTACATAAAGCTGAGCTATACCATAAAGTAAGCCAAGCATTTACCGTATTTTTACCAGTTAAATCTGTTGGTGTTATGGGCGATGCACGTAAATATGATTGGGTTGTATCACTACGTTGTGTTGAAACAATCGATTTCATGACAGCGCGTTGGTCACATTTACCATATGATTTCTTAGGTTTAGTTTCAAATAGAATCATAAATGAAATTGATGGTATTTCGCGAGTTGTTTATGATATTTCTGGAAAGCCACCTGCAACAATAGAGTGGGAATAATTTAAATTATTTAAAAATAGCTTAAATATTTTTTAAAACGCGGCTTTTTAGTCGCGTTTTTTGTTTTTAATAATTTTATTAAAAATAAAACATTAATTAAATTTAACTGTTTTATTGGTTTTATAGAGATAATTGATGGCTAAATAATCGTTGTGTTTAATTACTAAGCGGTTAATTAAAAAAGTGAAAAAAGTACTTTACCTTTAAAGTTATCTCCCTATAATACGACGTCATTGCAGGGGCGTAGTTCCAATTGGTAGAACAGCGGTCTCCAAAACCGATGGTTGGGAGTTCGAGTCTCTCCGCCCCTGCCACTTCTTTTTTATATCTTAGCTTTACCTTAAATTACAAATTCCTTAAAATACTTTATCTTCAATTTTGTTTTTAGCTTTTAGACTGGAAATTTTAAATGCACTTAAATTATGCCGATATTTTTGGTGTCGAATCATTAAGTTTAAATAAACACTTTTCAAAGCTAATAGACAGTGATGAACAAAGTAACTTTGATGCACCTTTTAATATGCCTGAACAACTTCAAAGGGATTTGATTAAAACGATCGAATCGCTCAATGATGATAATAACCAGGCGTATTGTTTAGTCGCCCAAGAAAAGGCCGGTTATGAAATATTACAAACCGATGTTTTGAGTATTTCAATTTGTTTTGAAGGTTTAAGCATTGAACATAAAAAACAGCTATGGCTGGCATTAACCAATACTCTAAAAATTAGCAGTGACGCTCTATGACACAAATACAAGCACTAACAGAGGCCTGCATTGATTCTATGATGTTAATAGAACAATCTTGCCATACTCACCCAATGACGCACAAAAACATGCTGTCGTGCTTTGGCGGGCGCTATTTTAGTAAAGGACTATATATCGCTGATACCTTAGTTGGTTTTTATATGGCTGAGATGGCAGGTCCAGATTTTACTTTAATGGATATTTGCATTGCACCTCAGTATCAAGGTAAAGGGTATGCTAAATTATTAATCGCAAACCTGATTGAAGAAGCCAATAATCGTAGTGCTGAAAGTATATTCTTAGAAGTCAGAGTCAGTAACCTCAGTGCAATTTCACTCTATGAAAAATGTGGTTTTAATGAGATGGGAATAAGAAAAGATTATTATCCTGCAGATAATGGACGTGAAGATGGTAAATTAATGGGCTTAGTGCTGTTCTCTTTTAGTTAAATAATAGATCTGTTTAATAAAGTTATGCACTTTGGTTTATAGAATGTATTAGCTTATCAAAACTATGCTGTACATTATCATACTCTTGTTGTTTTAAATTCATTTCTAACGTAGAAGCCGCATCGCTAATCGCCATAAAACCAAAACAGCCGGAGCTGCCTTTAATGTTATGTGACAAGTCTTTTAGTTTTTCCCACTGTTGGGCGTCGTGAAATGATTCAAGATCAGTTACAAGGCCTGGCAATTTACTTTTATAAGTCTCATTTAATTTTGTAAATTCATTGTTAGCTAAAATATCATCCCACTTTTGATTACTTATTTTTTGTAAGCTCAGATATTTTTCAAGTGTAAATTCAAGTGCTTTTTTATCAATTGGTTTGGCTAACGCTTCATTACAGCCTGCTTCAATATAGGTTTCTACATCATGTTTCATTACATTTGCAGTCAAAGCGATGATAGGGCCATCGTAGGCCGTATGCCTTAGCATTTGAGTGGCTTCTTGGCCTCCCATAACGGGCATTTGCATATCCATTAGGATCAAGTCGTAATCGTTAGTTAAAGCCATTTCAACGGCTTCTGAACCATTGTTGGCAAACTCTGGATTTAACCCCCAATGTTCAAGTAATAGCCTTATTAATTCTTGATTATCTAAGTTATCTTCTGCGACTAGAATTCTTGCATCATAATGTGCTGATTCAATTGGTTGTTTTATTATTTTAATCGGGTTTAAATCTACTGTTGATTCTAATAATTTAATATCGGTATTTTGGTTGTTTGTTGCAATAGTAAGAGAAAACCGACTGCCTATCCCTTTTTCACTGGCGACTTCAACATCCCCGCCTAATAAGTGAGCCAGATTTTTAGAGATGCATAGACCTAAACCTGTTCCACCAAATTTTCTTGTGGTGCTTGAATCAGCTTGTTCAAAAGGTTTAAAAATTCTTTCAAGTTCATTTTTAGACATGCCGATACCTGAATCGGTAATAACAAATTTGAGCTTTTCAATATTGGGAATATATTCAATAGCAAGGCTTACATAACCTTGTTCAGTAAACTTTACGCCATTAGTACAAATGTTGAGTAATACTTGTTTAAGTCGCGTGATATCGCTTTTGATTGTTCTAGGTAAAGGGAAGCTATAGTCAATTCTAAATTCTAAGTTTTTGCTGTTAGCTAATACATTGATAACGGAATTAACATCTTCAATAAGTTGTGCTAAATCACATTCTTGTTGTTCTATTTCTAATTTTTCGGCCTCAATTTTAGAAAGATCTAAAATATTATTTATCAGCTCCAATAGATGTTTTGAATTTCTTAATACTGTATTTAAATGATTATCTTGAATATGGTGAACCTCTTTTACAAGCATTTGTTCAGTAAAACCGATAATCGCGGTAAGCGGGGTGCGAATTTCATGGCTCATATTTGCTAAAAATCGACTTTTCAGCTCGCTTGCCTGTTTTGCTTGATCTATAGCATGTTCAAGTTGATGATTCATTTTTGCTAGGGCTTCAGTTCTGGCATGAACTTTATCTTCAAGATGTTCCTTATAGTCTTCTAATTGACCTTGGTAATGTCTGATCTGATTAACCATGTGATTAAAGTCGTGAAATAATGCGCCCATTTCATCTTTACTAACAATCGGTAAACGTACTTTTAGATCGCCATCTCCGACTCTTTGACTAGCTTTACCTAATTGCGCTAAAGGCGTTAACAATAATGTTCTGACAACGATAAAAATTAATATAGGCAATAAAACAACAGAAATAAGTACGATTAATGCAGTGATCAGACTAATAGTCTTGCCTGATTCATACAAAGTATCTTTAGGGATTGAAGACGCATAATAAGAGCCATCATTCATTTGGTATGAATATAACATGCGAGATTTTTGATCTATGCTACTTATTTTTAATGGGATAAGATGCTCGCCTTTTGCTGCAAGCTTAATTTTTCTTAATTCATATTCAGTTAAAAATATACCGCGTTTTGAAAAGTCAGAACTAAATAATATTTTGCCTTCATTATTTATAATAAGGTTAAGTGTATGCTCATAAGGCGCATCTAAAATGCTCGCATTAATCACTGATGGGTCTAAATGCAATATTAAATAGGCTAATAGTTTGGGGCTTTCTAAATGAAACTGTGATTTAAAAATGGGTTTTACAAAGTAAATTGATGTTATGCCATTTTCAGATTGCTGCATAAACTGCATTCTAGAGAGGTTATTTTTTTTAAAATATTTAGTAAAGGGATATTTTTTTGGTTCAGCAAAGAGGTCGCTAGAATAAAAAGCTAAACTTTTTTCTTCTAAGGTTATTAAGTCAATACTTAATATATCAGGGTATGCATCTGTATAACTGGCAAAAACATCTAATAGGGCGCCAATGCGAGCGGTATTATTAGAAGGTTCATTTGAGTCTGTCTCTATAAATTGACTTAAAACGGGTGAATTAGATAAAAGATCTGTTGCAGAGTGAAATACTTCTATGTAATTGAAAATGTTTTGCTGTTGTTGCTGAACAAAGTGACTCACAATTATATCAGCTTGTTTTTCTGTAGATTGGGTTACATTGGATAATGTGAACCCACCTAAAAAAAGTAAAGGAATAATCACAAGAGGCGTTACATACCAAAGTAACTTAATGCTCAACTTGCTTTCAATCATTATTTATTCTTCCTTTCCTTATTTTTTGGTAAATAGTTGCTACTTTTTATTTATAACATCTGGTGGATTATAATTAAATAGATTAATCTATTTGTAGTATTAGTTTATTTTAATAAAGGACTTATTTTAAATAATAGCATGATCTACAGTTTACAAAGCAAGGAGAAAGTAACAAGGATGAATAAGTGGCGTTTGGGCACTTATGCATTTGTGTTTGCTATTTTTTCTTTTTCGCTTCGTGCAACTGAGCTGCCAGCAAGCCTTCAAGTTGTTTTAATATCTAAAATCCTGTCTTTTGAACACTCTAGCAGCCATAAAAAACAAGTATCTATTTTTGTGCTCGGTTCGCCGAAGATATATCAAGCATTTAATAAACTCAAAATTAAAAATTATGGTGAAATTAGTATAAACCAATTAGAAATAGGCGCTAGTTTACCAAAAAAATCCTTTAATATAATTTATGTTGGCGATGAAACAAAAATAGAAGCCGCTGTGAGGTATGCTGCACAAAATAATGCTTTATTAGTTGCACCAAATACCCAATGGGTAAAAAAAGGAATAACCGTCGCGATAGGCACAAAGGATGGTCGACCACATTTTTATATTAACTTAGCGACAAGTGCTGCTTCAGGGTTAAAGTGGGATCAGAAAATCTTAAAAGTCGCCGAAATATACTAATACTATTAATTCTCTGGCATGGCTAGAATTGTAAAATTAAGCTCTGAATGCTCATTTGGTTGTCGCATTGGTATATGTAAAATAGAACAAGCGGATCCATTAAGTTTAATTTAAAAACGCTAACTAAAATTTCACTCTTATTTTTGCTTCTATCACGCGACCTGGTTGCGGATGATAAGGGGGAATGAATCCTAGAGGGTTAGCGTTATTTAGTGGGTCATATCGGGATATATCACTACTACCATCTTGCCTACCAACCCCTAGATATTTTTCATCGAATAAGTTTTTAATTTCAATCGAAGGTGTCAGTGTTAATTCACCAATATTAAAGTTTTTATAACTCACTAATAAGTTGGCTACATGATAATTAGGTACATTTTTAGTGAAGTAACTATTAATTTCAGGTGCTTGCCTATCAAGAACATGATTGAACCTTAAATTGATATTTAATTTGTCGTTTAAAGTTAAATAATTTAAGCCCCAATTGATCTTGTTCTTTGCAATATGTGCTAAAGGATTGTTATGGCAAGCATGTTTACCATCGGTATATTGATAATTTAAATATAGTGATAAAGAATGACTTGGTCGCCACTGGCTATCCAAAGAAAAACCATATGTATCAGTATGATCTCGATTCATATATCCGCTACCACTATCTGAGTTATCAATTTTTAAAGTGATGATATCAGTTTGTTGGCTGAAGAAAACGGATGCTTTTAAGCTGGCATCAAAATCATTTGAATTAGATGCCAATTGACTGACTATTTCATAGGTTTTTATTTTTTCCGGTTGTAAATCATGATTGCCTCTAAATTCATCATTTAGCTCAAAAATAGAGGGCTCTCTAAATGCTTCACCATATAAAAATTTAATACGCCAATCTGCTTTTTCGATATACTCATCTGCATTATAAGTTAAAGCAACTCTTGGGTTTGTTGTTGAATCATGCTCATCACTTATGTCATGTCTTAAACCTAATGTGTAATCAATATTGGTTGTAAGTGTGTTTTGATATTGAATATAAATTGCTTTTTCATCTACTTTATTGACTTGCGCATATTCATATTGATTTAAGCCATTTCCCTTTAATGCTTGTAGCCAAGATGAATGAGTACCTTGGTTGTTTACATCTTGATAAGCACCGAGAGAAACAACTTGCTCCATTTTATCAGAGCTTTGCAGTCTGTAACCAAGTAATAGGTTTTGCTTGGGGTTAATTTGCCATTCTAGTTGTTGCTCAAAACCTGTTTGCGAACTTACGCTATGGTAACTTTTAACTAAATCCACAAACCTGTAACTATATTGAAAACCCGTATCGGGTAGTTGTTTGTTTTGTCGATACCAAAGTTTATTGATAAGTGAAATGTTTGAATTTATGTTGTAATCAGCATCTATATTAAATGATTGTGCACTATGGTGTTTTTTATAACTTGAAGCCCGAGTTTGATATTCAAAGCCAGCAATATAGTTACCAAGCCCTTGCTTTTGATCCCAAAGCGACATGCCTAAAGCGAATTGTGTAAAGCCGTTTTTGACGGTTTGTTTAGGTCGCCAAACAGCTTTACCTCTTAAAGCCCATTCTGTACTCTGATTATTATAACCAAGTTGTTGATTGGTTCCTGCGTATGGATTTGGGCTATCACTAATAAAGTTACCTTGCTCATCATAGTTATAAGTAATATGTGTAGGCCAAGGTAGTGAAGAAAAATATCCAGCTGGATCTGCACGATCTAGTCCAGAGTCACCATCTGTTTCGTAAAGCCTACCAGATGCTTGTAAATATAGCTCACTAAATTGATGGTCAACAATAAAGCTATTTGAGCGAGTATTATTTTCACCTATGGTAGATAAAAATTGGTCGCCAATTTCATTGTCTGATTGCGCTGTAATAAAGTGGATGATACCAGAATAAGCATTGGCACCATATGTTGCAGAACCTGGGCCTTGAATAATTTCTATTCGTTTTAAATCGACAAAAATTTGTTGATTATCCCAAGGCTGAGACCAATTAAATGCAATATGATTTTGTACAATACCATCAACTAAAATAAGTAATTGCACATTTCCAGGAGATCCGCCAATACCACGGTTGATGCTATGTGTTGTATATTCACCCGCATTCGATTCTCCTGTCGCAAAATCAAAACCAGGTACATCTTTTAATACTTCAACTAAATTTTCGTAACCGCGCTGTTCAATGGTATTAGCTGTAACTACAGTGATATTGGCTGGTGCATCAAGTATTTTTTGACTTTTCCGACTGGCACTGACCACTTCTAAGTTAAGTAACTCATTTAATGATAACGATTGTAATTTATCTATATTGTAAATATTAGCTTCACCCCCATTCGCATGAAGTTGATTGGAGGTAAATAATAAAACTAATATGGATAAGTACGAGTATTTCATCAATAAATTAAATAACTTGATAGATGATTCTAACTTAGCATAAAAATGTTAATAAGTTTACGCAAATGAGGAAATTATTTTCATTTTATATTTTTTTATAATTCGCTATTTTCTCTGCAAAAAGCAATTTGTTTTTGCTATAATCGGGTCCATTTTTTTATTCTATTAATTCTGAGATTGGCGGTTTAAATGTCCAGTGTTCCAACTGAGGTAGCGAAAAGACGCACCTTCGCGATTATTTCGCATCCTGATGCCGGTAAAACGACTATTACTGAAAAAGTTCTTTTATTCGGAAACGCTTTACAAAAAGCCGGTACAGTAAAAGGGCGCGGCTCTAATCAACATGCTAAATCTGATTGGATGGAAATGGAAAAAGAGCGTGGTATCTCTGTTACTACTTCTGTAATGCAATTTCCATATAACGATCGTTTAGTTAATTTACTAGATACTCCTGGACATGAAGATTTCTCGGAAGATACTTATCGTACATTAACTGCTGTTGATTCATGTTTAATGGTCATTGATGCGGCTAAAGGTGTAGAAGATCGTACTCGTAAATTAATGGAAGTAACACGTTTACGTACAACACCAATTGTTACTTTCATGAATAAATGTGACCGTGATACACGTGATCCAATGGAAGTATTAGATGAAGTAGAACATGAGCTTAAAATTGCTTGTGCTCCAGTTACTTGGCCAATTGGTTGTGGTAAAGAGTTTAAAGGTGTTTATCACATACATCGTGATGAAACGATTCTTTATCAAACAGGTCAAGGTCATACTATTCAAGAAGTACGTATTATTAAAGGTTTAGACAATTCCGACCTTGATGCTGAAATTGGTGAAGACCTAGCTGAAAGTTTACGTGAAGAGCTAGAACTTGTAATTGGTGCTTCACATGAATTTGATCAAGAACTATTTTTAAAAGGTGAATTATCACCTGTTTACTTTGGTACTGCATTAGGTAACTTTGGTGTAGATCATATGTTAGATGGTTTAACAAAATGGGCACCGGAGCCATTATCTCGTCAAACAGCTGAACGTGAAGTTGAAGCAAAAGAAGAAAAGTTCTCAGGCTTTGTATTTAAAATACAAGCTAATATGGATCCAAAACATCGTGACCGCATTGCATTTATGCGTATTGTATCGGGCAAATATAGCCAAGGTATGAAAATGGATCATGTTCGTTTAGGTAAAAAAGTAAGCATCTCAGATGCGGTAACGTTTATGGCTGGTGATCGTGCTCGTGCAGAAGAGGCTTTTGCAGGTGATATTATCGGTTTACATAATCACGGTACCATTCAAATTGGTGATACTTTTACGCAAGGTGAAAAGTTGAAATTCAGTGGCATACCTAACTTCGCACCGGAATTATTCCGTCGTATTCGTTTAAAAGATCCGTTAAAGCAAAAACAACTTCTTAAAGGGCTTATTCAGTTATCTGAAGAAGGTGCTGTTCAAGTATTTAGGCCTTTGATCAGTAATGACCTCATTGTTGGTGCCGTTGGTGTACTACAGTTTGATGTTGTTGTTGCACGCTTAAAATCAGAATATAACGTTGATGCTATTTACGAGAGTGTTAATGTCGCAACTGCACGTTGGGTTACATGTGATGATGAGAAAAAACTTGCAGAATTTAAGCGTAAATGTGAAGTGAACTTATCGTTAGATGGCGGTGGTAACTTGTCTTATGTTGCACCTAGTATGGTTAATTTGAACCTATCTAGAGAGCGTTATCCAGATGTTGAGTTCCATCAGACACGTGAACACTAATTTTTCGGCTCATAAATGATGATGGCTGCATTGCCATCATGTTTTTCGATAGTCATTTAGTGGACTAAACTCCCATCGAAAAACATTCTGCGGCTTTGCCCTAATCATTTATGAATTGAAAAAGATTTATTTGATAAAAATAAGATGATGAATCATCTTAAATCGAAAGAATTTAAAGAGATAAAAATGAATATTCGTCAATTATTAGTAGAAAGAGCTCTAGTGGCTATGGATGCTGCTGGCTTACCTGAAGGTTCAAATCCAGCAGTAACACAAAGCACACGCCCACAATTTGGTGATTACCAAATAAATGGCGCGATGGGCGCGGCAAAAAAATTAAAAACTAATCCACGTGAATTAGCACAGAAAATTATTGATAACTTATCAGTAGATGATATTGCTGCAAAAATTGAAATTGCAGGACCTGGTTTTATCAATATTCATTTAAAACCTGAGTTTTTATCTGAAAAATTAGTTGCTGCAAATACTGATGAAAAATTAGGTGTAGTAGAACATAAAGATGATAAAAAAGTTGTTGTAGATTATTCATCTCCTAACTTAGCCAAAGAAATGCACGTTGGCCATTTACGTTCAACTATAATAGGCGATTCAGTTGTTCGTGCGCTTGAGTTCAGAGGTGATACTGTTGTTCGCCAAAACCACATGGGTGATTGGGGTACGCAATTTGGTATGCTAATCGCGCATTTAGAAGATTTATTAGAGCAAGGAATTGATTTAGAATCAGTGGCATTAGCTGATTTAGAAAGCTTCTACCGAGATTCTAAAACGCGCTTTGATGATGAAGAAGGTTTTGCTGATCGTGCACGTGGTTACGTAGTTAAATTACAAAGTGGAGATGCGCATTGTAATAAACTATGGAAGTTATTCATTGATACTTCAGTTAAACATTCTAATGAAGTTTACCAAAAGTTAAATGTAACTCTAAAGCCTGAACATATTATGGCTGAGAGTGCTTACAATGGTGAATTAAACAATATTATCACCTTGTTAAAAGATAAAAATATTGCACAAGAATCACAAGGTGCACAAGTTGTATTCCTTGATGAATTAGCAAATAAAGATGGCGAACCATCAGTATTTATCGTGCAAAAATCAGGTGGTGGTTTTTTATATGCAACAACTGATTTAGCGGCATGTGATTATCGTTCAAACAAGTTAATGGCAGATCGTATTTTAATTTTTGTAGATGCACGCCAAAGCTTACACTTCAATCAAGTAGAGTTAGCGGCGCGTAAAGCAGATTTATTACGAGAAGAAACAAGCTATGAATTTTGTCCATTTGGCACTATGATGGGTGCTGATGGTAAACCGTTTAAAACACGTACTGGCGGCACTGTTAAGCTAGCTGATTTATTAGAAGAAGCTATCACTCGTGCAACAGCTAAACTAGCTGAGCGTGAATCGGATATGTCAGAAGAAGAACGTAACGAAGTAGCACGTAAAGTAGGTATCGGCGCAGTTAAATACGCTGACTTATCTAAAAACCGTACGAGCGATTACATCTTCAACTGGGATACGATGTTAAGCTTTGAAGGTGCAACAGCACCTTACTTACAATACGCTTATACACGTGTTCGTAGTATCTTCCGTAAAGCAGATGTTGATACTGCTACTTTTAGTGCGGATATAATTATTAATGAGCCTCAAGAAAAAGCATTAGCACTAAAACTTCTTCAACTAGAAGAAGTATTAGATCAAATGATCAATGATGCAACACCACATGTTTTATGTGCTTATTTATACGAATTATCTAGCCTTTACATGACATTCTATGAAGCATGCCCTGTACTTAAAGAAGGTGTAGAAACTGAAGTTAAAGAAAGTCGTTTAGTACTGTGTAATTTAGTTGCTAAAACACTTGCTAAGGGTTTAGATTTACTCGGCATAGAAGTAATGGAACAAATGTAACCTACTGCTTATATTTCGTTTTAACGGCGTTAAATTTAGCTTTCAACCGAATCATATAGAAAACGTATGCTCATCGGATTGAAAGCTAAATTAGCCTTGTTAATTCCTCATATAATTGTAGGCAGGCAAGGTATCAGATTTATTTATGCGTCTGCTCATAAGGATAAGGTATTTAAATGCCTCGTCTAAACTCAAATAGTTTGAAAAATACCAGATGTATGTTCATCGGCTAAATCAGAAAAGAGTCTCGGACTGCTTAAATAGTTTAAAAATTTGATTGTTATTATTTGAAAAGCTTTCAACGATTTTGTTGGAAGCTTTTTTGTTTTCGAAATAGCATTAAATTTTTAAATTCTAATTTAAAAAATAAGGTATTATTACACCATTAACATAAAGAGTCCGTATTAAACCTACACTGGATCAAAGATGAAATTAGAAGATATTAGAAGAGAATATTTAAAAGACGGTTTAAGTAGAGATCTATTGGCTAATGATCCTATTTCACAGTTTGAATCATGGTTAAAGCAAGCTGTTGATGCAGAGCTTGCTGATCCAACAGCTATGGTAGTGGCAACAGTTGATGAAAATGGTCAGCCTTCTCAACGTATCGTTTTATTAAAGCATTTAGATGAAAATGGCTTTGTCTTTTTTACCAATACAGAATCTAGAAAAGCGCAAGAACTCGCACAAAACAATCAAGTGTGCTTACATTTTCCTTGGCATAATTTAGAGAGACAAGTCATTGTTTATGGTAAAGCCGTGCCATTGTCAAAAATGGCTGTTACTAAATACTTTTTATCGCGACCAAAAGAGAGTCAAATCGCTGCTTGGGCTTCAGCGCAAAGCCGTCCAGTTTCATCAAGAAATATATTGATGGAAAAATTCTCGCAAGTTAAAAGTAAATTTGCACAAGGTGAAGTACCACTGCCTTCATTTTGGGGCGGATATTGTATTGAACCGCATAAAGTTGAGTTTTGGCAGGGCGGTGCGAATCGTTTGCATGATAGATTTATGTATCAAAAGCAATCCGATAGTACATGGCAAGTTGAACGTTTAAATCCTTAATATATGAAACTAAATGATGCCTGAAGATCAATTTTTTGATTCACATTGCCATATAGACTTTTCTGAGTTTGATGGCAATCGAGAAGTGCTATTACAGCAAGCTCTAAATTCAGGTATCAATAAAATGTTAGTGCCGGGGATCACGTTGGAACAATCAAAACATCTCTTGGGCTCACAGTTAGCAAAGTTAAAGTTGCCTCAGCTATATTATGCAATTGGATTACACCCCTATTTTTTATCTGAACATCAAACTGATCATATTGAAGCACTCGAACAACTTTATATATTAAATCGTGATAAAGTCGTTGCGATAGGAGAGTGTGGAATTGACAGCAGTATCAGCGATATAGAAAAACAAAAACAGATTTTTATAGCGCATATTCACTTAGCAAATAAATACCAATTGTCTTTGATTGTGCATCACAGGCAGAGTCATCATCTAATAGCTCAAGCTTTTAAGCAAAATCAACCTAAATTTGGTGGTGTGATACACGCTTTTAGTGGCAGTCTACAACAAGCAAAGACATATATTAAAATGGGTTTTAAAATTGGTGTTGGGGGAGTGATCACTTATCAAAGAGCTAAAAAAACACGAAACACCATTAGTCAGTTACCATTAAAATCTTTATTACTTGAAACAGATGCCCCTTCTATGCCTATAAGTGGCATGCAAGGTGAAATAAATACACCCATTGCTTTAATTACTATTTTTGAGCAGTTAGCATCGCTTAGAGATGAAAATAAAGATGAAATAGCCAAGCAGCTTTATAAAAATAGCCTAAGTACTTTTAATTTAAACTAATTGATTATTGTTTTAAAATCTTTTTTGTATAGCGATTAACTTGCCAGCGTTTAATCGTTCGTGCCGCTAACCAAGTTAAGATGCAGCTTAAAATTAGCATTAAACCTATTTGTCTGCCTAATTGATGAAAATGGTTATGTCCTTCATTCATTGCAGCGCGAGATAAATACGTTATTCTTACAAATCCTATGCGATTCTTGCCATCAAACATAGGTTGAATGACAGGTGATGATAGCTTTGAGATCCCAGGCATAGCATTAGGTTGTTTTAAATATTCTTGATATAAAACACTTCCCTCACTTTGAATAATTAAAGTGCCATGTTTATCAAAAATTGACGCTGAAACAATAAAAGGGTCTTTTACCATATTGTTTACTATTGATTTTAATTGCTTGGTTTGGTTGCTATTTATTGCATCGCTTGCAGAATAAGACATTTGCAAGGCTAAGCTTCTTGCGGTGTGATGAGTTTGTTTGGCGATGATTTCGTGGCTATCAAAACTTGAAGTTAAACCCAAATTAATCAGTAAAAATAAACAGATAAGCGTAAGCGCCAAGCGAGAGACTCGTTGATATATTGTTGCTATGGCTGGGTTGTTAAGTTGTTTTTTTTTCATATTGCTCACTATGTTGCAGACATTCTCTCTATTTCTTGGTAAAAATGCAAATACTTAACTTATGTATAAAAGTGCATTACTTGGAGCTATAAATGTCATCTTATAATTTGTCTGAAACTCAAGGCAAAAAACTATCATCAATATTAAAATTAGATCAATGGTTTAGGTTATCTATCAGAGAGTCAATTATAACTGAAAATGCACTACAGCCGTGTTCACAAATGAATTATTTATTGGCATTTGGTTGTGAAATAACTACATCTCACATAAATAAAATTACAGATTTTTTAAAATCAAAAAAAATAGATGATGCAAATATTTGTTATTTTCAACCAGATCCTAAACTAGAGCCCGCTTTGGTGATTCAGTGTCAATTTGATATTGCTCACTTAAAACCTCTAATAGCAGCGCTTTCACAAGTACTTTCTTGCCAACTCGCTGTATTTGATGATGCTCCAAAAATAACACAACCAGGCTTGCTAGTAATGGATATGGATTCAACCGCAATTACAATTGAATGCATTGATGAAATTGCGCGATTAGCTAATGTATATGAAGAAGTCGCTTCTGTTACTGCACAAGCTATGAGCGGCGCCTTAGAGTTCAGTGATAGCTTGAAGTTAAGAGTATCAAAACTTGAAGGCATAGAGTTAAAATTAATTGAAAAGTTAAAACAACAGCTGCCATTAATGCCAGGTGTTTTAGATTTATGTGAATATCTAAAATCAAAAGGCTGGACATTAGCAATTGCTTCAGGTGGTTTTATTCCTTTTGCTGAGCGTGTTCAGCAGCTAATAGGCTTAGATTTTATTCATGCAAATGAACTTGAAGTCAAAGATGATAAATTAACAGGCAATGTATTAGGTGTAATTGTAGATGCGCAAGAAAAAGCTAATTTTTTGAATAAAATGGCTAACGAGCTAAAAATAGATATAAAGCAAACATTAGCGATGGGTGATGGCGCAAATGATTTAAAAATGATGTCTGCTGCAGGTTTGGGTATTGCGGTACATGGTAAACCTACAGTGGTTAAAGAGGCTGATGTTGCAATAAATGACGGTTCATTACTTCAGGTTGCATATTTTATTTCAATACCAAACAGATAGAGTCAATAAGCTAAAGTTTAGTTAACTTTAGCTTATTCTTTGTAACCATTGTTTTTTTCTTTGTTGCATGGCTGAAACTAAACTGGCTTCAATATTAAACCTTTGCATTAACTCATTAGAAATATCTAACATTTCACCCACACCAACAACTGACCACAGCTCATTCTCTAAAACTTTCGCTTTGTGCAGGGCATACTGTGTGATATAGCTTAATTCTTTTGATAAATAATCGGTATCAGGACGACCAGTTCTAGAAATATATACTCTAAAACCAAAAAATAACTCTCGTTTAATGCAAGCGGTTACAAAGCTTTTTTTATTAATTTCATTGGTATCTAACGGTATATAATCAATAATGATTGCTGATTTAATATCTTTTGCGGCAGGATTAAAGCGCAAATATAATTCTAATTGAAATGGCTTGTCTTGGCGCTTCATATCTCTTAATTTAGGCATAAGTAAGTCATTGAGTACATGGCTTGGAAAAATACTTTCAATATTAAAATGTGAATCAAGTAAACCGAATTGACTTAAAATTAAATGTAATGGACTCGCATATAAGCCATGAGCAATTGCGCCGACTGAATAACTAGGTCCTAATTTATGGATATAGAATGGAAATTGGCACACAGCTTTAGTTTGCATATTTCTTAATGCAGTTGATAAGCCTGGTATCTTAGGTGATTCTTCCGATGCTTTTAATTTAGATTTATTATGAGAAATTAATTGAGTGAAAAATGTTGTACCGATATGTTCACTTTCAAGTGTCGGGCGATAGCTTCGTAAGTTAATGATGGTTTTAGTTTTACTAACCGCCATAACTTCATAAGGTAAATTATGTAAGTCATGTTTTTTAGTGATTTTTTGTAGTTCAGGTAAAGCCATCAATAATAGATCGCCATTGACGTATTGAGTCGGTTTAGCGAGTTCAATTTGCAAACCATTTTCTGAGAAGTCTCGGGTTGTACCTGTTAGCTTGCCTTTTTCTTCTTGCTCTAAAACGACAGACGTTTTATATAAATAACGAGTTTCAGATCTTAAGTTTACATACTCTAAAGAAACGACATCAATATTAGGATAACGCGCTTGTTTTGCATGACCAAATTGTTTTAAAGCGTTGGCTTGCTCTTTATTAAACTTATTTTTTTGATACTCAGCTTGTGATTGTTTTGTTGTAATGTCAGTTAATAAAGCCAGGTATTTTATATCTTTAATCACACCTTTGACGCGAGGCGAGGGGGGTTTGTTTAACTTTGCAATTTCAGAGTCTGCGGTTTCAGGTAACGATAAAGGAATGAAGGCATCATCAGTATGGGTCGGCATTACTTGGATTTTAAAAGTTCGCCAGCTTGTTTTACTGCTAGCAAAACCTAAAAATAAACTTTTTAAGGCAGGTGTTTTTTGTAACTCATAATCAGTGGCTGAATAATAATATATTTTTCCTCCAGAAATATGTGTGAAACAATAAAATAAACCCTCTTTCACATGTCCTGGTTGAGACAAAATCTCAGTGAGTCTCGTTTTATGTAATATAGAGCTTAAAATGAAGTTTTTATTTTCATCATTAAAGTAACGAATCGTATCTATATTATTTTCGTTACTGAGTAGTAAGCTAGGTACTAATGTATGGTCACTTTCACTAAAAAATACAGACAGTGATGTGATCCTCGGTAAATAATATTGTTCATAGCCTTTAACAATAACAGCGTCCAGAGTATTGTCTAAATTTACTTTATAGCGGCGCTTATTACCATGAATAAAGCTTCTTAAAAAATCATCAAAACTGGCGCTGTTTTCAGAGAAAGTGCGTTTCATTCGAACGTGATTTGTATCATCATTGATAGCGTCTACTGCAACCACCTCATATTCAACACCTTCTTTTAAACCAAGTTCAAAATCTTGTTCTAAACCAATTAAACGCATTTTTATTTTTTGTTCACGTTTAAACTGATATCTAACAGGCATTTTTACTTTACACCCACTCACTGAAATATCGGAGGTGCTAGCTTCTATAGAATCAGAGGGGGATAATTGAATTTTAACTTTTATCGCATAGTTCATTCTCTCTTCAATACGGGTCTCGTATGAAGCAAACTTAACCATGTGGCAATTCGTATCCGTGGATTGTTCCGGATCAGATTTTGGCTTATTTAACGCTTGTACTTTTGCTTTTTTTTGCAGTACTTTATGATTATTGTCTGTATTAGTAACCGCTTCATATACAGCTAATGTATAATCACCGTGTTGTTTTATTGCTTTTTCAAACACTTCAATGGCCAAATTATCCATAAAGTGTTGCTTACCTTTATATTCGTAAGATCTCACCTCTCCTGTAACTTGGCCTCTTAAATCAATAAAGCGTGCAACAGGTTGCGATAAGCGAGTCATTTCCATTTTTAATAGAAATTGATCAGGTTTAGATAGCTGAGCTGTTTTATTTTTAAAAACAGTATCAAATTTTGCTTTGCCTAAATCAGATTTAAGGTCTTGGATTAAATCTTGATGTCTAAGCAGTACATCATCAGCCATACAAAAGGTTCCATCATCTATATAAAAGTAAGTTTATTGTTATTATTTATTATAATAGCGGCAATTAATTGTCGTTAAAACTAATAATGTATTTTAAAAAGAGATTAATAGTCATAAAAATATAAAACAAGCAAAAAATATGCCTTAAAATATCTAATTATATGACTTCTCAATGAATTCCGTTTATATTCACCTTAGTTTAAATTTTACTGAAGCAGTATATCTGTGATCTATGGAGAGAAAATGAAAAAACTATTAATTGGTACAGCAGTTGTAGCAGCCATTGCCGGCGGTATTGGCTATGCAAATCACTCATTAATGCTAGATGCAAAAGCTGAACTTGATAAGCAACTTGCGATGATAAATTCTGAGTCAGGGGTTAAGATAGATTATCAAGACGTATCAGTGAATGTATTAGAAAAATCATTTTTAATTGAACAAATTAAGTTGGCCGCCCCAGATGGTAGTCATTTTGCGGATGTGAAATCAGTTAAAGTTATTGGTTATGATCCTCAAAAAATAACAGATTATGCCGAATTTAATTTAAAAGAATTAGTCATTTCAGATTCAGTAAAGCAACAGTTACCACCAGGGGTTGCTGATGAGTTTATCAACTCAAAAATCAACTTACTGTCTAGTATGAAATATGACGAAAGTAATAATCATGCTGATTTTAAAAATGAAATACAATCATCAGGTGTTGCTGGTTTTAAGTTTGATTTATCGCTTGCTAATGTAAAAGAATTGTTTGATTTATCAGTGAAGATGAATGAACAGCATAGAGCTCAAGTTGTATCAGGAAAAGAGCAAACACTAGAACAGCAATTCCAACAACAAACACAACTTATGAATGTTATTCAGGGTGTAAAACCTGAAACAGTGAGCTTTGAAATTGCTAATCTAGGAAAGTTAGAGTTAGCTTTGACTCAGTTAGCTTCTGCTCAGCAAATGGAATTAGTGCAATTACAAGAAATGATAAAGCAACAGCTATCATTTTCACCAGCACCTCAGGTATTAAAAGAGGGGTTAACAACTTTTATAGATAACTTAGGCTCTTTAAATATTTCCATTGCAGTGCCTGATAATATGAGCGTTGCAGACTTTCAAAAACCAGAAACGTTACAAAAACTGGCTTCACCTGAAGAAATGGCGAAGTTTTTCAATTTAACAGTAGCTGCAAAATAATAGAAAAGTAGATTAGAGATTGGTAATGTTTAATCTTTAAAGCACAGTATCTTTTAAAAAGCTGCTGTGCTAATCAATTGAAGGTGCTTTTATATTGCTTCTAAAGCGACTGGGTGTATAGCCCTTCATTTTTAAAAAACGTCTATTAAAATTTGATATATTATTGAAACCACATTGATCGCTGATCACGGATATAGGTGAGTTGGAACTAATGAGTAGTTTACATGCTTGACCAATTTTTAACTGATTAATAAACTCAGTTAATGTACGCTCAGTGCGTTTTTTGAAGAAACGATGAAAATGATTGGTACTCATATGAACCATTTCGGCTAAATCTTCAGCATAAATTTGCACAGTGTAATTTTCTTGAATATATTTGATAACCTTATCTAATTTATCAATCTCACTCCGACCTTTTGAACCGTAACTATATTGACTACTAGATAATAGTTTAGTTTGCTGATCTACACACATTAAATCTAATAACTGAACAAGTAAAACATATCGTGATAAAGGTGAAGCATCTGGCATTTTTTTAAATAGCGCTATTGCTTCTATGGCTGATTGATGACTAAACTCTATGCCTCTATGAGATAATTTAAACATTTCTTTAAGTATATTTAACTCAACATTGTCATCTATAATACTATCCATCCATTTTAAAGGGATTTGAGCAACATAAACAATTTGCTCTGTTTTATCTAGATTTTCTTTAGAGTGCCAAGTGTGGGGTAAGTTAGGACCAACAAGTACTAAGTCAGCTTCGCGGTATGATGCGATATTGTCACCGACATACCTGATCCCTTTACTATTTAAAGTAAGGCAAATTTCATATTCTGGATGGTAGTGCCAATTAAAATCTATATTTGGCACAGTGTATTTAACAAAACGCCAAGAGCAATTGCTACTTGGTAGTACTTTTTCACACATAGGTTTCATAAAAATAAATCCATTTATCTTTTTTCTAAAAACTCATTTTGAGTTTTGTAGTTCAAAGCACATCGAGAATAAAACGCTTTAATTGAATCCATTCTTATCTGAACTTCATGAGGTTGAGGGCGCTGTAATGTAGTTGAGTCAGGAAATAAACCCATGCCAGATAATAAACAGTGCCATGACATACTTGTATAATATTTATCTACATTCTGACGATTCAATTGAGCGGTTAAATTCTCACCTTTTCCCCAGCAGGAGTATATGTTTTTCAATGAGTCGGAAATTAGGTGAGGGTTTGCTGCATTCTCTCGCCAATATTGCGTATCTTTGCGGGAATTAGTTTTGTAATGAGTGACTATATAATCTCTGATCCCATCAAAATATTGATTTATATTTGCATTGAAAATGATTTGATTCTTAGGTGTAAACTGACCTTTTTCGAATTCGTCGACAAAAATGGCAGCCGTTTGTTGAACTAAAAATAATGCAGTTGCTTCCAATGGTTCTATGAAACCTTGAGATAAACCAATACAAAGACAGTTCTTATACCAATGACTCTCACGTCTGCCTACCCTCATTTTTAAATGTTTTGCCTCAACATCTGCATCTAATAAATTTAATTGTAACCTGAGTTCGGTTTCTGCTAAATCGGGACTACAAAAATCAGTGCTATATACATAGCCATTACCAGTTCTATTAGTTAAAGGTATTTTCCAAGCCCAGCCATTTTTTAACGCGCTAGAAGTTGTCTCAGATTTCAAAATGGTTTGTTTAGGAGTACTAATAGCAACTGCTGCATTATTAAAAAGTAAGTTACTATAATCAACAAAAGGCACTTTTAGCGTTTTGTCTATTAATGTTGCATTAAAACCAGAACAATCAATAAAAAAATCAGCTTGAAAAATTTGGCTATCTTCTGATATGAGATGTTTGATATTGCCATCAGGTTTTAATTCAGCGCTGCTAATCTTGCTTTGTTGATATTTAATTCCCATTGCGAGAGCTTTATTTTTTAAAAATTGACCTAGTAAGTGAGAATCAAAGTGGTAGCCATATTCCGTTTCGAAAGGAAAATTATAATCTGCAATGGGAGCTAAATTATTTTTAGCTAAATAATGGGCAAAAAAGAAATCATTAGGGTGAGCTACTACATCAGAACCTTTTCGTCTCACTTGTGTATTGAAATAAAAAGCAGAAGTAAATTTATCATCTAATTGTGAAGGAAAAGGATGAAAGTAACTTTCAAATCCCGGTTTGGTTGACCAATTGTTAAATGTAATGCCAGTTTTATATGTTGCATTACATTGCCCCATCCATTCGGATTCTGCAATATTGAGTTTTTTAAAAAATGTTTTTAATGCAGGTGTAGAGCCTTCGCCAACACCTATGACAGGAATATCTTTTGACTCGATTAAGGTGATCTCAAATTCTTTTTTTATCCATGCATGGGCGAATATCAAAGCTGACATCCAACCAGCAGTACCTCCACCAAGTACTATTATTTTTTTATTTGGCATGACAGCCTCATGTAATAATTACCTAAAAAGCCTCCATAGAGTGTATAGAGGCTTTATTGTTTTTATATACGACTTTTGTTCTACTTTAAGTCATTTATTAGAGGTTTATAAACGACCTCTAATACCTAAAGTCATACGACGTTCATAAATATTTTGTGAAATAGTATTACCTGACCACTGAGAATAGTTGTTTTCATATTCCTCTGTCATATTACTACCAGATGCATAAACACTTATATTTTCATTAATGTCGTAACTTGCAGAAAGGTCGATGTAGGTTGTTGCTTCAGTCCAGATAGGAAGCGTGCCAATACCAAATACATTACTATTTTCAGCTAGGCGTTCACTACGATAGTTAGCTGCGATACGGAATTGGAAGCCTGATTTTTCATACCATAAAACAGCGTTTCCTGACTCTTTTGAGTTATCAACGATAGGTAAGGTTTTACCTGCAAAGTCTTCATTACCACTTTCACTTGGTGCATATGTATAATTTAATTGTGCGCCAAACCCACTTAAGAAGCCGGGTAAGAAATCGAATCCTTGCTGATAAGAAAATTCAACACCTGAAATCGTACCACCATTACCATTTACTTCACCAGTAACGACAACTTCTCGACGCACTACGCCATCACCATCTGGTAAGCCCATCATTTGAGAGCCAGTTTCAATAAATGAATCGATTTCCATGCTAAATACAGCGACAGAAACTAAACCACTTGGAGCGAAGTACCATTCCGCACCGATATCCATATTAGTTGAACGCCATGGGTCAAGTTGTGGATTACCGTTAAGCGCACCCGTAACTGCAACTTGAAGATCTGGTGATACACCAAGCTCATCAGCACGATCACCTGCACGACTGCGTCCCACAGATAAACCTCGACCTAAACGACCCAAATCTAAACGTGTCATTGTTTTACCGTATGCGGCACGTACAATAAACTCATCACTTAAGTCAAAAGCAATATTTGCAGCTGGTAAGAAGTCAGAATAGTCTCGCTCAGTTCTTATATCACCATCATCACCATCAGCAGTACAAAGCACACAAGGTGATGCACCAAGCTCATTTTGTAGAATATCTAAATTAGTTTTGATGTATTGGAAACCAACATTTGCGCGATAATCATCTCCATTAAAGTTAGCTTTAAAATAAGCAGTTTGAGTTTCTTCTGTTACTTGATAAGAGTCTTTAGGGCTTGATAGCTTTTTGTTATTTGGATAAATTGCATTTTGGAATGCCCAAGGATCATCCATTACTTTAGGGTCGATAAAATAATAGCTGCCAGAACTTGCAGGACCAAAGTCATTTGTTTGTGTGATCCATTCGCTAGGTAAATCAGTGAAATATTGTGTAGAGCCTAATGTTAAGTCACCATTTGCAACACTTAATTCACCATCTCCATTGGTATCACCTAATGCACCACCTGAGTCTTTCCACATTACATCTCTTGTAATATCCCCAGTTGTCATAGGTGCAACCATGATCCAAGTATTGCGTTCTACATCACGTTTTCCCCAACGAACTCCAAAATCAACTGATGATAAATGGTCTCCTTCTAAACTGTAATTACCATCAAAGCGTAATACATCGAGTGTGGCATCTTCTTCAAAGTTGTTTTCTGAATAAGTTGATACTAAATTGTAACGGCTTAAATCAGAACCAAATGCTTCACCATTTACGCTAGGGAATGATAATGATGGATGAGCGCCTGTTATATCGTATGTTACTTGTGGGCGTTCAGGACCGTAACCTCTAGGGTTCACAGGCTCAGCACCAGAACCATCATTACGACTTAGTCCGTGCTGTGCGCCACTTGTTAAATAACCTTGGGCAACATTTTCTGTATGTGTCCTTTCTGCTTCACCATGTAAGTAACGTACTGAACCAGAAAAGTCACCACCATTATCAAATGCTAAACCTAAGTTGATATTGAGTGAGTTTCTATCATTCGTTTGACTTTCAGAGTAAGCATTTACACGAGGTGCATCTAACATAACAACATCGGATGTATATAAAGAACCACCAAAGTCGTTAGGACCACGCTCTACAGGATTTTGAGGTTTTATCCAACCATAATCAGACCATGCATTATCAGCAACTAAACCTTGACTACGATCAGCATCTTCCATTTCTGTATAAAACACATCAGCGGTGAGTTCTAGTGACTCTGTAAGCGTTGCTTGAAAACTAGAGCTTAAACCCAAACGTTCACGCTCAGAAAAACGGTTCATAATTCCGTAATCAATAAATCCAAAGTAACTATCGTTTGTATCACCATCACCATTTACATCAGTAGCACTTGATGCACAAGGGAAACCACAATCATCGCCTTCTCCATATGCCATAGCCCAGCCTTCATGAGGCGCACCATAACGGTAGTTTGCTAGATTATTTTTATCATAAGAAACTGAAAATAAGGCACCTATTTCATCGCCATTATAGCCAACAAAACCTGTGTATTTGCCATCATTTTCTTCTGAAAAAGAGCCTGTAGTCGCTTCTGCTGAACCGGCAACAGTAAATCCTTCACTTAGATCAAAAGGTCGTCTTGTTTGCAGATTCACAGTACCAGATATACCGCCTGCTAGAATATCTGATGTAGGTGATTTTAATACATCCATACCTGATACTAATGAAGAAGGAATATCAGTAAAGTCTGGTTGGGTTGTTGTGATTGAACCTGCGCTTAAGAATTGTTCGCCATTGAGTAAAGTTCCAACTTGAGGCATACCACGTACATTGATAGTTGCACCTTCACCAGCAGAGCGACGAATTTGAATCCCTGGGACACGTTGCAATGAATCTGCAATTGTAATATCAGGTAGTTTACCTATGTCTTCTGCAGTAATTGAGTCAGAAACACCATTTGCAAAACGTTTTGTATTTAAGCTCTTTTCTGTAGAGGCACGAATACCTCTTACTTCTATTACTTCAAGGTTCTCGCCCTTAGTGCCTTGTTTTTCTTCTGCGATAGCACCAAATGATAATAAGCTTGCTGCTATGCTTAGTGATAGAGCTGATTTTTTGAAAGAAACGCCTCCTGACAGCGCTGTCTTTAGGTTGGTATTCATTTATTCCATTCCCCTAGTTATCGGTAGTTATTTTTAAATTATGTTTATGTTTAGTTATTTTGGAAATAACAACCTTAGTGTGCAGAGTATTGCGAATAAATAGTGATACTATTTTAGCCTTTATTAGTATTTTTCTATCAAGTTGATAACCTTGTTTTAACTCTATTTTTACAGGTTTAAAGGGGCTGTGATAGAAAAGTATAATTATTGAATAGGTTAGTATCTCTTTTGATGATGTTTGCATGCAATATTGAAAATAGAGATTAACGATATCCAAGCACTTGATATTGAGTTACTTGGTTAATCCCCTTATATGTTCTGCCCAGTGCATATATAGTTTTTCTCTTTGTTAAACCTGAGCTTTAGTTAAATAAACTAAAGCTCAGGTTGTTTAATTTAAAAAACCGAGAGAAAATCATGAATAAAAATAAAGTAGTCGTTATTTTGGTTTTATTAACCTTTTTTGTTATCTCATTTATAACAAATATCTTAGGACCTATTTTTCCTGCATTGATAGAAAGTTTTAACATTGGTTTTGTTTTAGCGGGTTTCTTTCCTTTTTCTTTTTTTATTGCTTATGGGTTGATGTCTGTACCTTCGGGGATGTTGGTACATAAATTTGGTGAAAAGCGCGTTATTTTAAGTGCTTTCATTTTAAGTTTTATAGGTGCCAGTTTATTTTCCTTGTTTCCAAGCTTTTCAATCGCTATGTGTTCTTTATTTTTGATTGGTTGTGCTATGTCTATGTTGCAAGTTGCTATTAATCCATTATTAAGAGCCAGCGGAGGCAGTGAAAACTTTGCTTTTTTATCTGTATCAGCACAGTTATTTTTTGGCTTAGCAGGTGTTGTTACACCTTTAGTCTATTCAAATGTGATACAAGAAATGTCGAAACAAACAGCGTTAGGTAATATGTTTAATGCTTTAGTTCCCAGTAATATGATGTGGTTATCTATGTACTGGATTTTTGCAGCGCTTTCGTTATTAATGATCATTATTGTGTTATCTATCTCAATTAAAAATGTTAAGAAAACACAAGAAGAACTTATTGCACCTTGGCAAGTTTATCCTCAATTGCTTAAGCAACCAGTTGTAATCAAATTTTTCTTTGCGATTGTTTGTTATGTCGCGGTAGAGCAAGGTATTGCGAATTCAATTTCACTATTTTTACAGCAATATCATGGTTTAGATCCAAACTCTGTGGGTGCCGGAGTAGTTAGTGATTTTTGGCTTGCACTAACTTTTGGCTGTTTATTAGGCCTGGTTTTATTAAAAATATTTGATGCCAAGCATGTGCTAATTGCATTTAGTTTGATGGCAATGCTGAGTTTTAGTGGTGCTTTATTTGGGAGTGCTGAAATTTGCGTCATTGCTTTTCCTGCAATTGGCTTCTTTTTATCTATTATGTGGTCAGTATTATTTTCATTAGCACTTAATTCTTTACCAAAAGATCATGGTTCATTTTCGGGCATATTATGTACAGGTATTTTAGGTGGTGCGATTGCTTCCCCAGTAATTGGTTTATTAGCCGAATCTTTTGATAGTTTAAGGGTAGGTATGTTAATTATTTTAGTACCACTCATTTATATCTTTAGTGTGGGAATTTGGGCTAACCCATTAGTAAAAAATCAAAGAATTCAGTTTTCGAAATCAAAGAAAATTCAAACTGTGTAAGTAATAAAGTCTTATTTGGAGTTAAAGTGGATAGTAAAGTTTTATGTATTGATCTTGGTGGTACTAAATTAAGTTTGGCACATGTATCTAATGGTGATATTACAAACCAACAAACTTATAAAGTACCCTCACTTGTATCATTATCTGAGTTTAATCAATTTTTGTTTAATGCAATCGCGCCCTTTGTGACTAATGAGGTAAATGGCATTTCTATCGGGGTACCTAGTCTAGTTGATATGTCATCAGGTAAAGTTCTAGAAACGGTCAATATTCCAGCATGGCAGAATATTGAAATTAAATCGCTATTGGAAAGTCAGTTTAAGATCCCTGTTATTGTTAATAATGATGCAAATTGTTTTGCTGTTGGTGAATATCATTATGGTTTAGGGAAGCCGTGTAACAACATTATAGGTGTATGTATGGGCACAGGTTTAGGTGCTGGATTGATATTAAACGGCAAGCTATATACCGGAAATTATAGCGCTGCAGGTGAGTTTGGTAGCTTTCCTTATTTAGATGCAACGATTGAAGATTATTGCTCTGGTAAATTGTTTACCAATTATTTTAACACTTCAGGCGCTCAGGCTTTTACAAAAGCAAGTGAAGGATGTGATAAAACAATGGAAATATTTAAACAGCTTGGTTGCCATGTTGGGGCTGCATTACATCAAGTCATTCTTTCTTTTGATCCGGATAAAGTCGTTTTAGGTGGCTCGGTAAGCAAAAGTTTTAAACTTTTTCATAATTCAATGATGCAAACTTTAAAAGGTTTGGCACATCCAATTTTATTCAAAAATATACAAGTTGTGCAAAGTGAATTAGAACATGCCGCTTTATTAGGTGCTTACAAAATATTTATCGATGAAAAGTAGAAGGAAGAATGATGCGTTATTTTAGTATGTTAGCTTTATTTTGTTTATTGGTTGCATGTCAAGGTATAGAAAAAACAACTCCATTCACTCAGCAAAACTTAAATGACTTTTCAAGTTCCGTGAAGGTAAAGTATGGGCTATTAAACTCTTTGCCAAAATTATGTCCGAATGATTTACAACAATGTTATTACTCAAAGATTGAAATAACGCTTCCTTATGATTTAAAAGGTAACAATTGGGAGATTTATTTTAGTCAGCTAACACCGGTTATAGCCGATGAATCGCAATATTTTGATATTATCCATATAAATGGAGATTTACAAAAGTTAGTGCCAACACCTTTATTTAATGGTTTTAAATCAGACGATACACAGGAAGTGACTTTTTATAGTTCAGGCTCTCAAATCTCTCGTTCAGAGTTTATGCCAAACTTTATCGCCAATTATAAAGGGTTAGAAGCCAAAATTATTGAAAGTACAAAAACAGGCATTGATCCTGATTCAGGATTAGAAACCCAACCTTATTTATTGCCTTTTACGGATAAAACAAAACAATTTAAATTATCTAAAAATGATAAAACTGTTTGGGCCAGTAGTCAGGCTTTATATTTATCAACACCTGAAATACATGAAAATATAGATATAAGCGCACAATTAATACCGAAGCCAAAAAATTTGCAAGTTGATGTAAGTTTTGATGTTCTAGATTTATCTTTAGGTGTTAACTTTGCTTTAACGGGTTTAAGTGATTCTGATATTCAAGCAGCAATCTCAAGGTTGAAGTTTTTAGGTATACCACAAAATAAAAAAGGTGTGGCAATTAAACTCAGTGTAAATAAATCCTTAAAATCGGATCCTGAAGGATATCAATTAAGTGCTAATAAAGAAGGCATAGAAATAAAGGCATCACATCCAACTGGTATATTTTATGGTTTGATGTCAGTCTCGGGCTTGGTATCAACTGATAATTTAACTATTCCTTTTTTAACGATTGAAGATGCTCCTAGATATGATTTTAGAGGGCTTCATATAGATGTTGCTAGAAACTTTCGCTCTAAAGCTTTTATTTTAAAAACCTTAGATCAAATGGCTGCATATAAACTCAATAAGTTACACTTACATTTGGCAGATGATGAAGGCTGGCGATTAGAAATAGAGGGCTTAGAAGAGCTTACCAGTATAGGTGCGAAACGTTGTTTTGACTTATCAGAACAATCATGTCTTTTACCGCAGTTAGGGGTTGGCGTGACTGGTAATAGCCATTTAGATGGTTTTTATTCTAAACAAGATTATCTAGATATTTTAGCTTATGCCAAACATCGTCATATTCAAGTGATCCCTTCTTTAGATATGCCAGGGCATAGCCGGGCTGCTGTGGTTTCAATGCAGGCAAGATATCAAAAATATATCTCAACAGATAAGAATAAAGCCGAGCAATATTGGTTAACAGAGCCAGAAGATAAAACGCAATACGCTTCGATTCAGCATTACAATGATAATACATTAAATGTGTGTTTAGACAGTACTTACAATTTTATTGATAAAGTGATCACAGAAGTACAAAAGCTTCATAAAAAGTCAGGTATGCCATTAAGCATTTATCATATAGGTGCGGATGAAACTGCAGGGGCTTGGGTGAAATCACCTGCTTGTATTGCTTTGAAAAAAACAGAGGGTGATGTACTTAAAGGATTACATACTTTGAATGGTTACTTTATCGAGAAAGTAGCCAATATGCTGGATAAAAAAGGAATACAAGTCGCTGGTTGGAATGATGGCATGGGAGAAACTCGTCCAGAAAAAATGCCCGAAAACGTACAAACAAATTCTTGGGCGCTGTTATTTGAAGAAGGTCATAAAGTGACGCATAATCAAGCTAATTTAGAGTGGCAAACTGTGTTATCTACACCTGAAGTCACTTATTTTGACTTCCCCTATGAAGCACATCCAAAAGAGCGGGGTAATCATTGGGCTGCCCGTAACATTGATAGCAGAAAAGTATTTGAATTTATGCCTGATAACTTGCCTGCCCATGCTCAAATTTGGACTGACGTTAAAAATCAATCATATCAAGCAAATGATAGTCGCAGTAAGCTCGATAGTGGCGTTAAATTTAAAGGCATACAAGCACACCTTTGGAGTGAAATGATCCGCTCTGATCAACAAGCTGAATATATGCTTTTCCCTCGATTATTAGCTTTTTCAGAGCGAGCATGGCACAAACCAGGCTGGGAATTAGATTATAACTATCAAGGTATACATTTTGATAAAAGTAGTGAGTACTTTAGCGAAGAAGCTAAAAGGTTACGCGAAGTTGATTGGCAGCGATTTGCCTCTATCGTGGGTAAGAAGGAATTGGCCAAGTTAGAAATGGCAAATATATTTTATCGTATTCCTTCTGTAGCCACTAAAGTCGATGAAGGAAAGCTAAGCACTAAAACGCTCTATCCAAATCTGCCTATTGAGTTTAAAAATAAACAAGGCGTTTGGCAGGCTTTATCTAGCGAAGAAAAAAGTGAAAACATAAAGGCGATCAGAGCTGTATCTGTATTGGGTTCTAGAAAAGGACGTAGTCTTAATTTATAGCGTCAGCAATTTCAATGCGCTCTTGGTTTGATAGCCTAATAGTTATGCCGTCTAATGTTTTGATTTCGTTTATGGAGATATCTTTTTTTCTAACGAGATATGATTTTGCATTGGTCGAAGTAGGTGAAATGATAGTAACGTTAACCACTTTATTATCATCTTGCCATTGCATAAATATATAGGCTGCACTGAGGCATAATGATAAAGCGACAAATCCAAAAGTCAGGTATTTAAATTGTGAAGGCACAGCTATTTTTGTGTGTTTTGATTTGGAAGATGTTTGATTCTTTTTTCTAAGATAAAACATAACAGATACTATGATGAAAATAGTAATGATAATTTTTGTTAACACCGCTTGTGCCTCTAAACTTTTATAAATGCAACGCGTATTTTACATTAAAAAAGCCATGCGGTTGCATGGCTAAATCAATATTTTTTGTAATAGGTATGTCTAGTGAAGGATACGGGCTTTAATTGTGCCTTCGATTGCGCGTAACTCTTTTAATGCAACATCAGAATGCTCTGTATTTACATCAATTACAACATAACCGATATTTTCATCTGTTTGCAGATATTGCGCAGCGATATTAATGCCATGCTGTGCAAAGGCTTGGTTAATTTGAGTTAATACACCTGGGTGATTTTGATGAATATGTAATAAGCGACTACGACCTTGAAGTTCAGGCAATGATACCTCAGGGAAGTTAACAGCTGATACTGTAGAGCCGTTATCAGAGTACTTAGCAAGTTTACCCGCAACTTCAATACCGATATTTTCTTGTGCTTCTTGCGTCGAACCACCAACATGCGGAGTTAAAATAACATTATCAAACTCACGTAATGGCGAGATAAATTCTTCATCATTTGATTTAGGTTCAACAGGGAATACGTCAATTGCAGCGCCCGCAAGTTTGTCTTCAGATAAAGTTTGCGCTAATGCATCAATATCAACTACAGTACCGCGAGAGGCGTTGATTAAAATCGCACCTTGCTTCATTACTTCAAGTTCAGCTGCACCTATCAGATTTTTAGTTTGAGCCGTTTCAGGCACATGTAAACTGATCACATCAGAAGTTTGCAATAATGCTGTTAAGCTATGAACTTGATTTGTATTTCCTAAGGTTAATTTATCTTCGATATCATAAAATTGCACATCCATACCAATATGTTCAGCCATGATCCCTAATTGCGTACCGATGTGGCCATAACCGATAATTCCTAATGTTTTACCACGCGCTTCATAAGAACCAACTGCAGATTTGAACCACTCTCCGCGATGTGCCATCGCGTTTCTTTTTGGAATGCCACGAAGTAACATGATCATTTGACCCAATACTAACTCAGCTACTGAGCGAGTATTTGAAAATGGTGCATTAAAAACGGCAATACCGCGTTTTTGTGCATCAAGTAAATCAACTTGATTAGTACCAATACAAAAACAACCAATACCAATTAATTTTTCGGCTGCACCTAATACATCTGATGTAAGGTGAGTACGAGAGCGTATACCAACAAAATGAACATCTTTTATTTTTTCAATCAGTTCAGCTTCAGGCAATGACGTTTTGACATATTCAATATTAGTGTAACCATTGCGTTTTAGTGTTTCTACAGCGCTTTGGTGTAGACCCTCTAATAATAGAATTTTAATTTTTTCTTTTGCCAAAGATATTTTGTTCATTGCCTGAGCCTATTAATCAATTATTTAATTGTTTGTGGACCGTCAGGTGTACCAACAATAACAATATCTGCACCGCGTTGTGCAAATAAGCCGTTTGTAACTACACCAACAATCTGGTTTATTTTTTCTTCTAATGCTTTAGCATCAGTAATCTGTAAATTGTATACATCTAAAATAACATTGCCGTTATCTGTAATCACACCTGTACGGTAGGTCGGATCACCACCTAGCTTAACGAGTTCACGTGCAACATAGCTGCGAGCCATTGGGATCACTTCAACAGGTAATGGAAAATCACCCATTACTTCAACTTGTTTTGTGCTATCTACAATACAAACGAACTTTTTAGCAACTGCAGCGACAATTTTTTCTCTTGTTAATGCTGCGCCACCACCTTTGATCATATCTTTTTGATGATTAATTTCATCTGCGCCATCTACATAAACACTTAGATTATCAACGCTATTTAAATCAAAAATTTCGATGCCCAGTGCTTTTAGCTTTTCAGTTGAAGCTTCTGAACTTGATACAGCACCAATAAGTGTATCTTTCACTGTGCCTAACGCATCAATAAAGTGATTTACGGTTGAACCCGTACCTACACCAACAATGCTGTTTTCTTCAACATATTCTAGTGCAGCCCAAGCTGCAGCTTTTTTCATTTCATCTTGCGTCATGTGTGTCTCCGGCTTTAAAGTATTTTTTAAATATACTTCAGAGTTTATAATCTAAGAACGGTATTTTTTGCTTCGGCATTATACTAACTATTAAGCTACCAGCGGTAGATTTTTTCAGGGGTTACGATGGTTTTTAGTGGGATATCCCAACTTTCAATTGGCAATGACTCTACCTTTTGACAATTATGTGCAATGCCAATTAATAAAGGTTTTTGCCAACCTTCTGTATTATACCTAGCGAGTGTGCGGTCATAAAACCCACCACCCATACCTAATCGGTTACCTGAATCATCAAACGCCACGAGCGGTGTAAATATAATATCCAACTCACTTACAGGACAAACATGACTGCAATTTAATTCGGGTTCAAAGATACCATAGCGATTAGCTTTCATGGGTGAGTTTTTCTCATACTTCTGAAATAGTAAATTCCCGGGTGTAAAAGGATGAATTACAGGGAGGTATATTTCATGGTTATCTTGTTGTAATTTATCTATTAATTTCGATGTGTTTAGCTCGCCATCATTACTTAAGTAGAGTGCTATTTTAGCGTTGTTATGGCTGTTTAATAGTTGAGATAAATTCACTTTAATGGTGTTCGCGGCAATTTTTTGTTCTTTAAGTGATAATGAATTGCGTTTTTTTCGAACTAAATCTCTAATTTCTGATCTTTTCAAGGCTGAGTCACTTAAAATTTTAATAAATCAGGGTAAGCTAAACTAATGCCAAGCGCGATTAGTAAGAGTACAAGAATTGAGGAGGTAATCGCCAAAAAGAGGCGGTTAGGGCCTTTTTTTATAGGAGAATCAAAATCTTCATCAAACTCCAAAGGTTCTGGAGACTCTAATAAGTCATTATCATCATCTAAAGAGGGTAATTGTGCTGATGTATTTTGAGAAAGCTCATCTACCTTTTCTTCTAATCTAATAAGGCTTGTTGTGATGTAATCAAGTGCACTCATTATTTTAGCATCTTTTTCCGCTTGGCTAATTGCTGAGCTAGGTGTGTTTTTTTTAACCTTTTCTTTAGTGTTTTTTGCTGTGATATCAACAATATTGACATTGATGCCCATCGTTGCGAATACCTTTTGTTGCTTTAAGGCTTTTTCTTGGCTAATGGCATTAAATACTTCTTCGCCTTGCAGGAATTTATCAGCGACTGCAGAACTTAACTTTAATTTTGTTTGTAAAATATCTTTAGCTTGTAGTTCACTAAGCTTACTAGATAATGACTCAAAAGTTATTTTAAAGCTTAAACTCATGAAGTGTGTCTCGATATGCATTTTCGTATGAATGATATAGAAATTATATAGGGTTTATGTCAGTTGTCGAAATTTAATTGAAGAGAATGTGGTATAAGGTCTTTAATTACATAAAAAAAGCCGATTTTAAAAATCGGCTTTTTGAATAAAATGTATCAATCTAGTATTTTGCTGATTCACCTTTCTTAGGTAAAGCTGTTTCAATAAACTCTCTTAAATCTTGATTAGAGCTTTCTAAATCTGCACGACGTAAATACATCATGTGTCCGCTTCTATAACCTTTAAAGCTCATTCTGTCTTTCATTTTACCACTAGGGTCTAACTGCCACATGGTATATTTAGCATCAAAGTAGTTAGTAGCACCGTCGTAGTAACCCGCTTGAACCATCACGTTTAAGTATGGATTTTGTGCCATAGCTTGGCGTAAGTTTTCGCCTGTTTTGTTTTTAGTGCGATCCCAAGGGTGAACAGGGCCAAACATATTATATTTAAGATCTGTTTTGTAGTTTAACTCATCACGTAAATAAGAATTGATAGCAGGTGTAAATGAGTGCAACCAAGATGTCAGTTCAGCAGAGTAATCAGGGCGTTCGCCAGCATCACGTTTATCTATGCCTAAGTAACGAGAGTCAAGACGACCTAATGTGACACCTTTATCACGAAGTAGTTCTTTCCAGAAAAATGACGCTGGAATATCTAAGTTGTTTTGTGCAACAAATTGTTCAGAAAGACCCGAGTAATGCGCCATTTTTTTGATGACCTTTTGTTTTTCTTCAGCAGAAATAAAGCCACCTTTTGAAATAGCAGGGATAAGTTCATTAATTGTGAATGATTCAACTTCAGGTAATAGCGCTTCTAAATCTTGCTGTTGTAAGTCATTTGATAAGGCTTTGTGGTACCAAGCTGCAGCGGTGAAGTAAGGTAGGCGATTAGCCGCTTTAACAGGTCCATCACGTTTAATACCAATATCTGTTGGTGATACTAAAACAACACCGTTTAAATACATCCATTGTCTATTTTGTAATTCTAGTGCTAAACCAGAAACGCGTGTTGTACCGTAGCTTTCACCTATTAAAAATTTAGGAGATAACCAACGGTCATGGCGACTAACAAAAGTATTTACCCATTGCGCTAAATATTTAACGTCAGCGTTAACCCCAAAAAACATTTCTTTTTGTTTCGCTTTTGAAGGTAATTCGCCTTTTTCGTTTTCTAAAACACGAGAAAACCCAGTATTTACCGGATTTACGTAAAGAATATCTGCAATGTCTAATACAGAAAATGGATTATCTTGCACACCATACGGCTGTACAGGATAACCTTCACTATCGATATTTAATACACGTGGGCCCGTATAAGCGATATGCATCCATACAGATGCTGAACCTGGACCACCATTAAATGAAATAAGAAGAGGGCGTTTTGCTTTATTTTTAACACCTTTTTTCTGGTAATAGCTGTAATGTAGACTTGCAACAGCATCACCGTTCTCATCCCATACAGGTTGAGTGCCAGTTGTTGTGCTATAAGCTATTTTTTCGCCTAATATTTTAACTTTATGCTCAGTAACAACAGTGTTATCAGCTTCTATACGTCTGTTATTATTTTCTTTATTACTATCAGTCGCGGCCCAAGCCGTATTAACTGTGCATAAAGCGATAAAACCAAGGGTTTTAACCAGTTTCATGGTGTGTCCTAAATATATCAAAGTGACATTAGCATGCAATATCCAATTTATAACCGCAAAACTCTTGAGACTGAATAGCCAATAAACGCGTTAAAATTAGCACAACAGCATCAATGTACTTTTCTAAAAAAGTTTAATAAGAAATAGTAGCTTTATATGTGTTTTATGAACAAAGTATTGAATAGAAGTATAGTTTGAAATAGATGACTCCGAATACATAATTGTTTAGTT
This sequence comes from Pseudoalteromonas sp. C2R02, assembly GCF_018860845.1. Classification (NCBI taxonomy): domain Bacteria; kingdom Pseudomonadati; phylum Pseudomonadota; class Gammaproteobacteria; order Alteromonadales; family Pseudoalteromonadaceae; genus Pseudoalteromonas; species Pseudoalteromonas sp. C2R02. The sequence goes on from NZ_JAHKQC010000023.1 coordinate 82,737, forward strand.
AGTCTTTTGTGTAAATATTTCCATTTAAAATATAAGCGGTAATATTGTATGTAGGTTGTATCTTTTTACATACTTCCCTTGAATGATAACAAACTGTAACAAGTTGTGTTTTTTGCAACGCAATAATGTTAATGTGCATGCTCATTTCTAGATAAGTTTGGAGTATATCTAATGCAAAGGGTGTTAATTGTTGAAGATAGTAAAGTAGTACAACAAGTATTACGTCATTTGACTGCACAATTAGATGTGCCAATAGATTTTGCTTGGTCTTTACGCGAAGCTGCAACTTTTCTTAAAAATCATACTTATGACTTAGCTTTGGTTGATTTAACGCTTCCAGATGCGCCAAATGGTGAGGTTGCAAAACTTACCTTAAATCAAAAAATTCCGACAGTTGTGCTTACCTCAACAATTGATGAGTATAAGCGTCAGCAAATGTTAGAAATGGGCGTTGTTGATTATGTTTTAAAAGATAACCGCGACTCTTATTTGTTTGCTGTTAAATTAATCACGCAATTACTTGAAAACAAAGGTCGTAAAGTATTAGTTGCAGATGATTCTAAAACTAGCCGGAAAATGATGAAGCATATGTTAGAGCAATTGCTTTATGATGTTATCGAAGCTGAAGATGGTGCTCAAGCGCTAGAGGTTTTATCAAAAGATCAAACGATTAATTTGTTGATGACTGATTATGCCATGCCAGAAATGGATGGTTTTGAACTGGTAAAAGCAATTCGTAATAAGCGGGGCAGAGATGAGCTTGCCATTATCGGTATTTCAGGCTCAGGTAGTCAAAGCTTATCTGCAAAATTTATAAAAAATGGTGCAAATGATTTTTTAGTTAAACCATTTTTACCTGAAGAATTCCATTGTCGTGTAATGCAAACCATGGAACAACTTAAACTGATTGCAGAAATCAAAGATACTGCGAATAGAGATTACTTAACAAATCTTTATAATCGCAGATATTTTTATAACCAATCCGAGCGCATTCTTAAATCATTAAAGCAGAAATGTGAATCAGTAATAATGGTGATGGTAGATATCGATCACTTTAAACCAATTAATGATACTTATGGCCATCAAGCGGGTGATAATGTATTGGTTGAAGTTTCAAATGCAATGCAAAAGTATTTCTCTCAGTATTTAGTCGCTAGAGTAGGTGGTGAAGAGTTTGCTATTTTATTAAATGATTTAAGCTTAGAGCAGGCATATGAATTTGTTGATGAGTTTAGATTTCAAATCTCAAATACAAGCTTTAGTTTTTCTGGTCAGCCTATTGGTGTATCAATTAGTGCTGGTATTGCATTATCAGAAGATGAAGAGTTATCTCAATTGATAAATATTGCAGACTCTGCTTTATACGATGCTAAAAGCCAAGGAAGAAATCAGGTTGTGCAATATCAAATGGAAGTATGTGATGATCTTGAAATAGCTTAAGTTAAATATAATAGACTGATACAAAAAAACCGAGCCTAGCTCGGTTTTTTGTTTTTTATTAAAGCTGGGTAAATTCTAAAAGCTGCTTTAGTTTAGTTGCTTGTCTGCGAGAGATCTCTACTGTTTGACCATTGCTTAGTTTAGCCTCTAATCCATAGCTAATTGCTTGCTCCATGCTCTCAATTGCATCTAAACGAATAATATCTGAACGACTGGCTCTAAAGTAATGACTTGCATCTAGTTTAGCTTCAATTTTATTGAGTGAGCTATGTAAAAAAGCTTTACCGTGAGGCGTATAAATTGCTGCATGATTACCAATAGACTCAAAACGTATAATATCGCTCAGTGGAATTATGCGCATAGTTTCGCCATATTTCACCATTAATTTATGGTCATCAGGTAAGCCTTTTTGTTGTTTAGATTGCTCTAATCTAGCTTCTAACTTAGCGATTGCATCTGAAAGACGTTCAGGGTTTACGGGTTTTACTAAGTAATCCATCGCATTTAAAGAAAATGCATCAACAGCAAATTGGTCATAAGCGGTACAAAAAATAATGTTTACGTCATCACCTAGAGATTCAGCAAGTTCCAAACCTGTTGAGCCTGGCATATGAATATCTAAGAATATTGCATCTGGCTGTTGCTCTTTGATTTTTATAGCTGCTTCATCTGCGTTTTTAGCTTCATCAATAATTTCAATGTTAGAATGCTTTGATAATAGACGTTTTAATTCGTTTCTTGCCAAACGTTCATCATCTACAATAATCACTTTCATACTTGTCATTTTTTTATTTAAAGCTTATTAAGCTCTAACTCCATCTTGTAGCTGTTAGTTGTTAATTCTTGTTTTAATGTATATTTCACTGCACCATCAAGTGGTGATAGCTCATTGCTAAAGTCGATATCGCCTTGCTTTAATTTAGGTGATTGCGTTAAGTATAGCGAAAATAAAACCCCAGAATCGGTTGTAGAGCAGGTTAAGTTAAGGGTATTTTCAAACACGCTATAGGCATCTTTTTCATGTAGTATTTTTTCTACTATAGGCAATAAAACTGAACATGGCAGTTTTAATTGTTCGCCTAAATGCATTCCGTCTAACTTAACTGTAATACGTTCTTCTAAGCGCAGTTGTTCAAGGCTTAAATATTGGGTGATATGACTTAATTCATTGTGTACTGAAGTGGCAATTTTACCATCAGCTAATTTGTAACGTAATAGATGAGCTAATTCGCTGAGTAGTTCACTTGCTTTGTCCTGATCCTCAAAAATAGTATAGCGAATCGCATTCATACTATTAAATATGAAATGAGGATTAAGTGCAGAATCAGGTTGTTTATTGAACATAAATAGCTTTATCCATATTTTCTCGAAAGTAGTATAACGTTTCTTTTTTATTATCGATCATCATCAGTCTAAATTTAAAATTGCTTTATGCCTAATGTTAAATGATAAAGGGTTAATATTGGTGTTAAGTGGTAATAGCATTAGTCGCTGATTTTATTTTTAAAGGCAAGGTTAAAATAAGTTTATGACTTTGCCAGTCTTTTTTTACATCCAATCGCGCTTGGTTTTTATACATATATTGCAGTCTTAATCTTAAATTTTTAAGATAACTAAAATCTGATTTATACTTTTTAACTGAAGTATGTAACATCTCTATTTTATAGTTATCATTTACAATATAACCGTCAATACTTAATGCATGAGTTTGATTTTTAGCATTATTTAATATGTGTGACAACATAAAAATCATGCTCATAGCGGGCAAATTAGGAATGTCTTCTTGGTTTTTTAGTGAAATATGTATTGTGTCAGGAGATCTTTTTTGCTCTTTTAATAAACCTAAATAATTATTGAGACTCATTAATTCTTCGTTGATATCTGCATGATTTGTTTTACTAGACATTAAGTTATATCTGAACAATTCAGAAGCTTGCGTGACAATGTCAGCTGCTAATTCGGTATCTTTATCAATTGAAGTTTTAATGGCATCCATAGTGGCATATAAAAACTCAGGATTAATTTGATTAAGTAATAATTTTAATTCTTGACTATCGCTTTGCTCTTTTAGTTGCTTATAAAAGCGGCTTGATGAAATAAAACTATAAAGTACTAGCCATGCTCCAGAAGTCGTCCAATAACCGGACCAAGTTAATAAAATTTTCATTTCAAAGGATATGTCAGAGACTTCAGAATTCATAGCCTCATACATATCAGTAAAAGTAAATGTAGGAGGACCTAACTTTAAATAAGACATATCCACTAAAAAATAACATGAACCACAAATAAGTGAGTTTAATAAAAGCCATAGAATATTTTTAAATATGCCGTTATTTCTCTTTTCAGCAAACTTGTAGATACCTCTAGCAATTATATGGCAGCTTAAAAACATACTCACAATACTGATTAAGACAAATGACATTATTTGAGGTTTACTTGCTATTAAGGACAGTGTTGTTAAGCTAGAAATTGTACTCATGATTGCAAAAACTAAAAAATATATCCCTTGATATTGCCAGTAATTTTTACCAACTTGCGTTAAATAAGTAGACTTCATTATTTATCCTTTAGCGGTAAAGTAAGGGTGGCTGTAAATAAATCTTTTGTTTTATCTACCTTTATATGTGCAGTGTCACCGTACATTAATAATAAGCGTTGTTCTAAATTAGATAAACCCGTGCCAGTACCTTGGGCTTTATATTTTCCATGGTATAGCGGGTTAGTAACAGATAGATGCCAATGTTTATTTGTTTTATGGGCTTTAATTGATAATAAGCTTTGCTCAATACGTGGAGCAATACCGTGCTTGATTGCATTTTCTAATAAGGTTAATAAGCCCATGGTCGGAACTTGAAACTTTAAAATTTCAGGCTCTATAAAAATTTCTATTAATAAACGTTCTTCTAATCTCGTTTGCTCTATATCTAAATAAAACTCACATACACGTAATTCATCTTCTAATGAGGCTGTTATTTTTTGATTTGAGCTCAAATTATATCTAAATAGCTCTGTTAGTTTATCAACTAATTCTTTTGCTAGCGCTTTATCCTCAAAAATCATCCCTCTGATACTGTTCATCGAGTTGAATAAAAAGTGTGGGTTGAGCTGGCTCATTAATAAGGCGAGTTGCCCTGATTTTACTTTTTCTTTAATTTGTACGCGATTTCTGATGCTGGTTAGTAAAAAATACCATGTACTCCAGGCACTATATAATAGCGTTGTAGCAAACAGCATGGTTAATGCGTAAGTAAATTGCCAGCGTGGGCTATAAGCGCCCATGTTTTCTAAATAAGCTTGGGATTCATTACCAATACGTAATGCTTTAGTTGCGCTATCAATATCAGGAGAAAGTACAGACTGTAAATTAAGGACCAGTGTACTATCAACCAAACAAGACATTAAAATGCATCCGATCACAGTGGCAAACAGCTTTTTACCTGTAATGCCTGCTTGCTGTTGATATTTAATTGCGCCACGAATAACAAAGTGCGTTAAAGCAACAAGTAAGACTGAGTTGATGATAAATAGCGTGAAAATCGCCCATTCTGGATATAGAGCAAATTTATATTGTCTCATAGGTAGAAATTGAAGCGCAAACAGAATACATGCAGTTAGTGCCTGAATAATCCAGTAACTCATTGAAAATCAAAATCCTTTATTATTTATTCTTATTGGATATTTATTTATGCTCAAGCCAGATATTGAGTCTATAAGTAAATAATGCCACATTTTATCTAATTTGTATCCGTATTAGTCACTTCCCTTTTAATTTGACGCACCATATACGCCTATTTATGCACCAACTCTGTGCATTGATACTTGTATTATTGTCTTTTTTTATTCCAACCATTTGAAATTTAGTTCTTTTTATTTCTGGCATAAAGGTTGGATTACTTAGTTTATAAATATAGTTAGTTACAAAATAATTAGCAGTTTAGAACTAAAAAGTAACCTATTTAACTAGCAAAAAATTGAACATAAGGGGAATTAACCATGAAAATGATCACTGCCATTATCAAACCTTTCAAACTTGATGATGTAAGAGAGGCGCTTTCAGACTTAGGTGTTGAAGGTATGACAGTTGTAGATGTGAAGGGTTTTGGTCGTCAAAGAGGCCATACAGAACTTTATCGCGGTGCAGAGTATCAAGTTGATTTTATCCCAAAAATAAAATTAGAAATCGCTACCAGAACTGAAAATGTAGACCGTTTGATTGAAGTGATCACACGTGTTGGCTCAACAGGAAAAATTGGTGACGGAAAAATATTTGTATATGACTTAGATCAAATCGTACGTATTCGTACTGGTGAACTAGATGATGAAGCAATTTAAGGGGATAGAATCATGGAAAATACAGTATTAGAACTCAAATTTGCCTTAGATACTTTTTACTTTTTAGTATCTGGTATTTTAGTAATGTGGATGGCTGCAGGTTTTGCCATGTTAGAAGCAGGTTTAGTGCGCTCTAAAAATACCACTGAAATTTTAACAAAAAATGTCGCGCTTTATGCTATCGCTTGTACCATGTTTTTATTAGTTGGTTATAACATCATGTATGTAGATAACGCTGAAGGTGGTTTTATTCCAAGTTTAGGTGCTTTGATTGGTACTCAAGCCGAAGGTGCTGATCATTCTTTAGAATCAGATTTTTTCTTCCAAGTTGTTTTTGTTGCAACAGCGATGTCAATTGTATCAGGTGCTGTAGCCGAACGTATGAAACTTTGGTCTTTCTTAATTTTCACTGTGGTACTCACTGGTTTTATTTATCCTTTAGAAGGCTATTGGACTTGGGGTGGCGGCTTTTTATCAGAGCTAGGTTTTGTTGATTTTGCAGGTTCTGGCATTGTGCATATGGCAGGTGCTGCCGCAGCTTTAGCAGGCGTTATTTTATTAGGTGCCCGTAAAGGTAAATACGGTAAAAAAGGAGAGATTTATCCGATTCCTGGTTCTAACTTACCACTTGCCACATTAGGGACATTTATCTTATGGATGGGTTGGTTTGGCTTTAACGGTGGTTCACAGTTACTTTTATCTGATATGGAAAACGCGACTGCGATTGGTAAGATTATGGTTAATACCAATGCAGCAGCTGCAGCAGGTGCAATAGCTGCTTTATTAGTATGTAAGTTACAGTGGGGTAAAGCTGATTTAACTATGGTATTAAATGGTGCATTAGCTGGCTTAGTTGTGATTACCGCAGATCCTGCATCGCCTTCACCTGTTTTATCTCTGTTATTAGGTGGTTTAGGTGGTTCTCTTGTAGTTTTCAGTATCGTAATGCTAGATAAACTTAAAATAGATGATCCAGTAGGTGCAATTTCAGTTCATGGTGTATGTGGTATTTTAGGTTTATTATTAGTACCAATTTCAAATGCTGAAGCAACAATAGTAAAACAGTTAATCGGTATCGCTTGTATCTTTAGCTTTGTATTTATTGCGTCATTTGTTACTTGGATGATAATTAAGAAGACAATGGGTATACGTGTTGGCGAAGAAGAAGAATTAAACGGTATGGATCAACATGATTGTGGAATTGATGCATATCCAGAATTTGTTTCAATGCGTAACTAGTACGATAAAAATAGAATATATCCAATAGAATCATGAAATATGATTAATCCTTAAAATCCTCACTATTTATAGTGGGGATTTTTTTATTTTTGCTAATCTTATAAAAGAGTGATTTTTAGAGATTACGATTATGTCTATATCGGCTTTAGTTGTTGAAGATGATATTTGTTTAAATGATCTTATTGCTTTGTCTTTAGGTGATGGTTACCTCATAGATAAAGCATTTTCAGTCAAACAAGCATCTGAGCTTATTTTAGAGAAAAATTATGATGTTGTTCTGCTTGATTATTATTTACCAGATGGTGTAGGCATAGATATAGCCAATTGCCTAAAATCTCAAAATACACTGCCCATTATAGTATTTATTAGTGCCTCAGATGACTTAGATATAAAAATGGCTGCTTTTAATAGCGGAGCGATTGAATGGATAGATAAAAAAAGTTTTCAGCCTGCAATACTAACCCATAAAATTGATGTTGCATTAAAAGTAAAAAACTCATTCGATGCGATAAGACAGGCTGAAAAATCCTCTAATGAAGTTGTTTTTGCTGCCATGTCAGATTCATTTGTATGGGGCACAACAGCTAAAGCGATACAATCGAGTTTATTAAGTCGTAATATTAATTCTTTTATTAATACAATTTTTAAATACTTCAATGATTTAGATTTAATTGCATCCATTGCTATTAATGAGAATCAACATCTAAGTTTTTGGGATAGTCCAACTGATGGCGCAACAGGTATGGAAGAAGACTTACTTAAATTGGCGATGCAAACAGGGAAGAGAGTGTTAAATGTTGGTCGTCGTTATTTTATTCAAACAGAAAATTTAAGTTTTTTAATTAAAAACATTCCTGAAGATGAGGTTAAAAAAGGTCAGTTATTAGATGTGTTAGCTGCATTTATTGAGTGTGCTGAAAGCCAGCTAAATGCCTTAAATAAAGATAAAGTGAAACAACTCTATTTTTGTAAAATTGAATCTGAATTAAATCAAATAAAAAAACAAATGAAAAACTTCACAGCAGAAACTAATCGCATTCATACAGAGCAATCTTTAATCTTTTTTGAAATATTTAGTCAGCTGCAGTTAACCGATGAAGAAGAATTAAATCTCACTGAGGTAACAGAAAAAACATTACTGAAGTTTGAGCAAATGGCTGATAGTCATTTAAATATAATCTCATCATTAGATGATGTAATGCAGGATTTTCAAAAGCAATTAAAGTAATACCCATTAAAATATCTTTATCTTGCTCGATATAAAATTACTGTCATATTAAAGGTTTATAATTTTTATTTCATAGATTACAAAATACGCATTGCGCCTTTTTAAAATTTCAATATAATCTTATCTATATTTGCTTATCCGTATATACGAATGTTAACTGAAATATCTCAATTTTATAAAACGTGCAGTGAGCCAGTTAGGCTAAGAATTTTAAATATACTGTTAAATAATCAACAAGTATGTGTGTGTGATCTGGTGACTACACTCGATTTACAACAGAGTATGATCAGTAGACATTTAACTTACTTAAAAAATGCCAATATTGTTACCGTAAGCCGTTCGGGGACTTGGCGTTATTATGAAATAAACTCAAAATTATCAGCAGATAAGCAAGATGTGCTGGCAATATTAAAAGTGCAGCTTTTGCAAGATGAGCAATGCTGTGCAGATATAAATCAATTTAAAACAAGTTGTTGTGATTAAGGAACAAAAAATGAAAGTTGCTATTAATGGTTTTGGCCGTATGGGTAAATTACTAACTCGTTTATTAATCGAGCAAGGCACTCATGAAATCGTGTATATCAATGATCCTGCTTGTGATGCAAAAACAGTTGCGCACTTATTAGCGTTTGATTCAGTTCAAGGGCGTTTTAAAGATAATGAAATTACCTCTTCAGAGTCACAAGTCATCATAGAAAATTCAAAAATTGATGTAATAAGCACTGCTGATTTAAATGCATTACCTGTAGATAATATCGATTTATTAATTGATTGTTCGGGTAAATATCGCCAGTCAGTATTATTTCAAGAGTTATTAAATAAAGGCCTTAAAAAAGTTTTAGTTGCATGTCCAGTAAAAGATGATGGTGCAATAAACTTAGTATATGGTGTAAACCATCAAGATTATGATGCTAATGTACATAATGTGATCACTGCTGCTTCATGTACAACAAACTGTTTAGCACCTGTAATTAAAGTTTTAAAAGAGTCTGTAGGCATCAAACATGGTGCAATGACAACGATTCACGATATTACCAATACGCAAACAATTGTTGATAAAGCACATAAAGATTTACGACGTGCACGTGCGTGTGGCGAGTCTCTTATTCCGACAAGTTCAGGCTCAACAACTGCAATTATGACAATATTCCCTGATCTACAAGGCAAGTTAGAAGGTTTAGCTGTTCGAGTGCCATTATTGAGTGGGTCTTTAGTTGATTTAGTGATTGAAACAGAGCAAGAAACATCAGTTGAACAAATCAACAAACTTTTTGATGATGCTAAAAACGGTGACTTAAAAGGTATTTTAGATATTGAATATCGTCCACTGGTATCAGTTGATTTTGTTGGTGATCAGCATAGTGCCATAGTTGATGGCTTATCTACTCAAGTGATCAACAAAACTATGGTTAAGGTACTTGCTTGGTACGATAACGAAATTAACTATGTAAGTCGCATGCAAGATATTGTTGATTTAATAGATCAAAAAAGTCATTAGTTTAAATAGCAACTAGATCAAATTAGTCATTCCCGAGGTCTGTTATCGGGAATCTTTTGGCAATTTAATTAGATGTAGTGAAAGGTGTAATTTAAACAGAGATCTCCGATAAGACACTTCGAAGATGTCCCTGTTATGCTTTTTAAGTTTATGCTGATTTTCTAAAATAGAGTACAAGTAACAAATGAAACATAGCATTAAAGATTACAAGTAAATCACAGGCTCTTAGCTTAGATGGTTTACTTTTCAGAGTATTAATTGAATGAAACAAAGTATTAAAGATTACATGTGGATCACTGGTTCTTACTGGGGGTTCACTCTTACCGATGGCGCACTTCGCATGCTGGTGGTTTTATACTTTCACCAGCTTGGCTATAGCCCGTTAGAAGTTGCTTCATTATTTTTATTTTATGAATTTTTTGGCATAGTGACTAATTTATTTGGTGGCTGGTTAGGGGCAAGGTTTGGTTTGAAAACCACCTTGTTTAGTGGTTTGGCATTACAAATTGTAGCGCTTATTTTGTTAGCACAAACTCAGTGGCTAAGTATTGTTTTTGTAATGCTGATGCAGGCAATTTCAGGTATCGCCAAAGACTTAAATAAAATGAGTGCTAAAACAGCCATTAAACAATTAGTACCAGAAAATGATGGTTCAACCCTGTTTAAATGGGTGAGTATTTTAACCGGTTCTAAAAATGCATTAAAAGGTATAGGCTTCTTTTTAGGCGGTGTTTTACTAAATGTATTTGGCTATGAAAATGCACTGTATATTATGGCCATAGGGTTACTATTAGTCGCTACTTTATGTGCGCTAAATTTAAAGTCGAGTTTAAAATCTAATAAATATAAAGCAAAATTCAGTGAGTTATTTTCAAAAAGTGAATCAATTAATTTATTGTCTGTAGCGAGATTCTTTTTGTTTAGTGCTAGAGATATCTGGTTTGTTGTCGCTTTACCGGTATATTTGATATCTGAACTTGAATGGCATCACAGCTCTGTGGGGGTTTTGATGGCTTCTTGGGTTATTCTTTATGGTATTGTTCAGTCAATATCACCCAATTTATTAGGCTTTAAAACGCAACATCCAAATGCCAATACCGCAGTGAAAAGTGCATTAGCATTACTTGCGGCGCCTTTAAGCATGATAGTCGCAAACTTTATAGGCCTTAGCGCACAAAATGTAGTAGTTATTGGTTTATTATTTTTTGCAGTGGTTTTTGCTATTAACTCTGCGGTTCATTCATTTTTAATTGTACATTATGCTAATAGTGAAAATGCTTCATTAGATGTGGGTTTTTATTATATGGCTAATGCCAGTGGCAGGTTGTTGGGCACGATCTTATCTGGTTTTTTATATCAGCAATACGGGTTTCAAAGCACCATATGGACTAGCTTTATTTTAATCGCTTTATGTGTATTGATCAGTATCAGATTAGCCAATAAAACAACTCACTAATTTATCATTAATTGTTAAATTTCAGTAATGGCCTTTTGACACGCAGTTAAAAGGTTATTGCTTAAATCTTTATCGTTTAGTGCTCGAGAAATCGCTAAACCACCAATCATAAGTACCACGCTTTGCAACGCTTTTTGCTGATCTTCAGTATGTGTATTGGCTTGCTCAACAAAGCCTTTGAACATTTTTGTATACGTGTTTTTTATTTCTTCATCTTGCTGTGAAATATCAGATACTAAAAAGGCTAAGGGGCAGGGGGCTTCTTCGCATTCATCTCTATGAGTTTGGCTTAAATAATATTGTGCAATATTGACTAAACTAGCATTGCTGTTTTTAGGCTTACGGGTTTGTGCGGTTTGCGCGCCTTTAATTAAAGACTGTGAGTATAAGTCGCTCTTTGATTTGAAATGTGAATAGAAAGCGCCTCGGGTGAGTTTGGCATCTTGCATAACTTGATCGATAGAGATTTTTTCAAAACCATTATGAGCAAATAATTTAGCCGCACTGGCTAAAATCTTATTTTTTGTTTGCTGTTTATGTTCTTTATGCCAAGCCATTATCAATACTCTTTGTTTGTAGTTTTATGAATTATGTCACAAGTTTAAAATATGTTCTTGAACATATTTTAAATCAGCTTAGATTAATATTTATTCACAATAAAGGAAGAAAAGAAATGAGCTTAAATATTAATTCAGATCCAGTACATATTTTTGGTTTACCTAAATCTAACTTTGTTCGCACAGTTATGCTGATCTGTGAACAAAAAGGAATTAAATATACAGTGGGGTTTGAAGTAAAAGGCAAACCTGTCGAGTTTAAAAGTGAAGCACATTTAAAAATGCACCCTTATGGCAAGATCCCAATTTTATTGCATAATGATTTTGCATTAGCTGAAACAGCTTCAATCTGTCGTTATTTAGATAATAATTTTACTGGTACTAAAGTGCAATTCGAACAAGAACAAAAATCAGCATATCATGATGCTTTTTGTGCAATTGCATCGATTGATATAGACAAGGCAATTTTAAGAGATTTTTTAGTCGAATTTGCATTCCCAAAAGGAGAAAACGGCACTGTACGTATGGATGTTGTTAAAGCGGGAATACCTAATGTTCATAATGCTTTAAGGGTTATAGGGCAAGAACTAGCAAGTAATAATCAGGTTATAAATGGTGAGCAATTAAGCATTGCTGATGCCTTATTAGCGCCAATGCTTCACTATATAAATACTGTTACACGTGATTTTAAGCTGTTATCAGAGCACACTGAAGTGGAAAGCTATTTAACAAAGTTAATGACGTTTGACTCTTGTAAAAAGGTTTTACTATAAAGTTACCAACCACAAAAAAAGGCCATTAATGAATGGCCTTTTTTAAACTTTAGTTTTTCATTTATTCGGAATAAAGATCTGTAATAAACCTGTCTGAACGAGGAATATAATAATCATCGTAATCTAATGAAAAGGCAACAGTCATGGCTTTACCTTTTAGTTCACTTCTTGGTATAAAACCATAAGCACGTGAGTCAGCACTATTCTTACGGTTATCTCCCATCACTAAATAATGATCATCGGGCACGATAGTTGTACCAAAATTGCTGAACTGATCACTGGCATTTTTTTCGATACGAATTTTATGGGTAAAACCGTTAATTGTTTCATTGGCAAAGAGTTCATTACTATTCTGAGTTGTTACAGTGTGGTTAAGCTTTTCACCATTAATAAATAAGACTTCATCTTTTAAGCTGACCTTGTCACCCGGAAGTCCAATAACACGTTTTATTAATCTGTTTTGTGCAGCATCAGATTCAAAAACAATGATTTCACCTCTTTTTGGTTCTCCTGTTCTAACAATTGAAGTTTGACTAAAAGGCACTCTTAAATCATAAGCCATTTTGTTTACTACAATACGATCCCCTTCTTTAATGGTTGGCTGCATTGAACCTGTTGGCACTGTATACCAATCGGCTACAGCACTTCTAAATACTGACATTAAAACGATAAACACAACAAGTTGCCTATTATTTTTCCAAAAAGTTTTTAATTTACTCATAAAGTGATGTTTCCTATTTATAGTTTTTCTAATGCGATTATATGAGTAGGCCACACAAAGAATAAAAAGTTCATAGTTGAAATGTTTCAAAATATGTAAAACAGAGCAATGTATGGGTTACAATGTTTTAAATCTATTTTTATGTGTTGAATAACCTTGTTACCTGTTGAAGAAATTTATCCCTCATTAGTTGAAACCTTAAATAATAATACAATGGCCTTATTGCAAGCGCCGCCAGGTGCGGGTAAGTCAACTTGGTTACCGTTACAACTTATTAGAGATAATCACTTTAAACATATCATTATGTTAGAACCTAGGCGTTTAGCTGCGCGTAATATCGCTGGGTATTTGGCGCAATGCCAAAATGAAAAGGTTGGTCAAAGTATTGGTTTACGCATACGCCAAGAAAAACAAATCAGCAAAGATACCCGTTTAGAAATTGTAACTGAGGGCATGCTCACACGTATGCTACAAAACGATCCGGAATTAACAGGTGTAGATTTAATTATATTTGATGAATTTCATGAACGTTCAATTGCTGCAGATACTGCATTAGCTTTTGCTTTAGAAACACAATCTGCTTTAAGAGATGATTTAAAAGTATTATTAATGTCGGCGACATTAGATGCTGAACATATAACCCAAAAACTGACTTCCTTTGATCATGATTGTCCTGTTATCACAAGTGAAGGACGCAGTTACCCAATTGATGAAAAATATATTCCTTTAAAAGACGAAACTCGCTGGTTAGAGCAGATCCCAAGTATTATTAAACAAGCATTAGCAGAGCAAACAGGTAGTGTTTTAGTCTTTTTACCGGGCCAAAAAGAAATAAATTTTGTTGCGCGTAATTTAAATGAGCTTGATGCCGATACAAGTGTATTTAGCTTATTTGGTGAACAAGATAAAAATACCCAACAACAAGCAATAAAACCAGCCGAGTCAGGTAAACGTAAAGTGGTATTAACAACCAATGTTGCTGAAACCAGTTTGACTATAGCGGGTATTCGCATCGTAATTGATAGCGGTAAAAAACGTGCGGCTAAGTTTAATTTAAAAACTGGCGTCACAGAGCTTATTACCAGCAATATATCGCAATCGTCCGCAGTGCAAAGAGCGGGACGTGCAGGTCGAATTGAATCGGGCATTGTATATAGGTTAGGTTCTAAGCAAACTTTTGAGCGCCGTAATAGCCATGATTTACCTGAAATATTAAGTTCAGATATTAGTAACTTTGTACTTGAAGCAAAGCTGTGGGGCGCAGATATAAATGAATTATGTTTATTAGATAAACCTTTAGTAGGGCAAATTGTACAAGCACAATCATTATTAGACATGCTTGAGGCTATTGATGAAAATGGCAAACTAACAACAATAGGGCAAAAGGTATTATCTTTTGGCGCTGATATTCGTTTAGCGCATATGTTAGTAAAAGCGCAAACATTAGAAAGCCAATATCCCGGCATTACAGTTTTAGCAGTGTATTTAACTGCCTTATTAGAAAGTCGTGTCAAAAGCAGTGACGAACTGTCTATTGCTTTACATAGTCAAATGCAAAATCCACATCCTGTATTTAAAAAACAATTAAGTTATTGGCTTAAACGCTTGAAGTTAAAACCTGTATATGAATTAGAATCATCTTATTTAAGCATATTGCTTGCTTTGGCATATCCAGATCGCCTTGCTAAAAGGCGTGGCAATGGGTATTTACTTGCCAATGGTGCAGGTGCTGATTTATCTCAAGACTATTGGCATGAAGATGAGTTTATTTGTATTGCACAAATGGGCGGGTTAAAAGGCAGTAAAGTTTTCAGTGCAACGCCTTGTGATATGGCATTGCTTGAAGAGGCTTTACCACACCTATTTAATGAAATAGAAATCTGCGAATTTGATGAAAAAGCAGGGCGTTTTATTCATGAAAACCGTATTATGTTAGGTGCTCAGAGTGTAACTGAACAACAAATTCATACAGGCATAGATCAAAGCTTAAGAGTACAAGCCTGGCTAGGCTTAGTTAAAAAGCAGGGTTTTAAAATATTTGTCGAAAATAAAGATGCCAAACAGCTATTTATACGTATGTCTCTAGCTGCTAAGTATTTTCCTGAGCAATATAAACCAATAAATATGAATCTATTATTAGATTCTCTAGAAACTTGGTTAGCGCCATATTTATCGGATATTAAAAAGTTAGAACAGCTAAAAAAATTCAATTATCTAGAAGCGTTAAAAAATGTATTTGATTGGCAAATGCAAAGTAGTTTAAATGACATTTTGCCATTACGGATGTCGGTGCCAAGTGGTTCAAATGTACGTATTGAATATCAACTTGATGGTCCTGCAAAACTGGCTGTACGCATGCAAGAAGTGTTTGGGTTAGCAAGTACGCCTATGCTGGCACAAGGTAAATTACCATTGCTAATGGAGTTACTATCACCTGCAAAACGCCCACTGCAATTAACACAAGACTTAGCCACTTTTTGGCAAGGCAGTTATAAGGAAATTCAAAAAGAAATGAAGGGACGATACCCTAAACATTTCTGGCCAGATGAACCAGCTACAGCACAGGCGACTAATCGCGTAAAAAGTAAAATGTGATAGCTTTAATGTTGTAATAGGAATGAGAGGGCATTATCACTCAAGCAATTTGGCTAGATGAACCAGCTACAGTACAGGCGACTAATCGCGTCAAAAGTAAAATGTGATTATTTAAAGTAATAAAAAAGAAGGCTTAGCCTTCTTTTTCTTGGTTGGAACCGCTTTATGTTTGAGAGTGTAATGATTAGTTGGTCATAAACTTACTGTGAAAACTGCAGTTTTACTTGTCTCACTTTATGTTCAATACACAGACCAATCACACCTGATAATACGGTAAATAAACCTAATATACGTAACCAGTTATTAAAACCTTTATTAGTATCAAATTTTTGCTTGCGGCTTAAATAGTAAAACCGTTTACCGCCATCAACATCTTGTACAAAATACTCACCATTTGATTCTTTTAATTCTAACTGATGAAAATTCAACCTTGCCAACACATCATCAGTCATTTGTTTTTTATGTGCTGTAAATATACGTAAAGGCTCATCTTTTTTAACTATGCCTAAGGATTCATAACTAAAAGTTCGGGTGGTATCGGGATTATATATCCATTCTTGTTCGCCAGATATTAAAGCCGTAGCACCTAAAATAATCAATAATGAAGAAATCCAAATCCAACGTAGCATGTATTTCATTGATTGGGTTTGATATTGTTTTAAGTTACTTTTCACAACACTGAGTTTGCTTAAGGTTTGTTTAATATACTCAGGTTCAAATTGATTTATAAAATTATCAAATTCAATTTCAAAGGCATTTAAAATTTGATTAAACATCTCATCAGAGGGGAAGGCTTTATCATTTTCTAGTTTAGATAAGTAAGATTGCTCTATACCTATGAGTTGAGCAAGTTCAGGTTGGCTCATTTCTTTATCTGTTCTGAGGTGTTTTATTTTTTGACCTAATGTCATGGGTTATTTCCTTTATCTTTAAAAAACAATGACATTCTTGAGTATTCATATGGGAATAAACAGATGAATATTAGGTGATATCAATGAATATAAAGACTTTTTGGAAATATTTACAGCGTTATTCTAGTTTAAATTTAAAGATTGAAGCCATTGAGCATGATATTGAGACATTTTTTTATGGCGTTTTGATTGTTGGTGATCAATTTTATCTTGTGCAGAAAAAAATGGGCCTACGCGACAAAAGGCACAATACTTATCCGATAAACTTGTTTTAGCATAATGAGGTATTGTGAGTTTTGTACTTAACTCAGTATGGGTTTGATTACTATAAACATAAGTAATACCTTGGGTATCTTTTACATGTTTATCTCTATCAACATTTCGAATTTTGTATCCCGGAAAGTTAGTGATATCAAAATTCATCTGTCCTAAATATGCGATTGGATTTTTGTCATTTTTAAGACCTAATAATAGTGAGTTTTCAATATCCCATTCTCTATAAGGTTTTACATCCTTAGAAGTAATGAAACATAAATTTTCACCCTTAGGATCTAAAAAGTGGCTAAAAGCGTTAGTTAAAAAAGAGCGTAGTAGATGTCTATTAAGCGTATTAACTGAAATAGGAGTTTGACCACATTGTTGTTGAAAGTCTTCTTTAGATGAAAAAGCGGGTATTAACGGGAATTGGAATATTACTAAATCATATGAATGTTTACTTAAAGTTGACCAAGAGTCGTTATTTGTTACGTCAAATAGTGTAAGCACTTCGCAATTATTTTGATGTAATGTTTGATAAGCTTTGTCATCATATTTATCTGTGATTGTTTTTAAGGAATCAAAAATAGTCGCTGTTAATTTTTTAGGTTTATGATGATTAAATACTGAAGCAGAGAAAGATAAGTCACCATCGCCTATGGTTAAAATTCGCCAGTTTGGATTGATAAACATTTATCGCCTCTTGAGGATTATTAAAAGGGCGAGATTATAGCTTACCAATAGCGTTTAACCTAGTTGATAAGCTAACTGTTTTTGTAACGTTTAGTCTCTTAATTTAAGTAATTTCGCATCTATAATACTAATTTGCCATTGATTCGCTTGTTGCTTTTTAGCAAGTTTTAGCGCTTTTTCAAAATAAGAAATAGCTGATTTATCATCTTTTAATTGCTCATAGGTCGTAGCGATATTTTTTAAGTATTCAATTGACATTTCAAACTTACTTTCAAGTGACTTGAGTAACGATAGGGCAGCTTTAGGTGAATTAAAGTGACTAACATAACTTGCTTGCATGATAATAAATGCTTGTTCAGATGCGGGGAGAGATTTGATTGTTTGTTCCATAAATGGTGCGAGTTCATCTGTTTTTTTATTCATATAAAAGTAACGAATGGCAGATTTAATGCTAGGCGTAGGAATAGCTTGATTTATATTTAGTTCAGAAACTAGTTTTGCATAGTGTGAAACAATAGAGTTAGGAGTATGTTTCTTTCTCAACAATTTTTCAGCAATGAACCAGCCTTTAAATATTGATTTTAAACTGTTTCTTAATGATATTAAACCTACAGAATTATGATTTTCGTCTGGGTAATGCGTGAATTTCCAATTGATATTGGCAGGTTGTAGTTCATCTAATATATTTATAAAGCCATATTGATTCATACGTGTTTCATCGCCTAGAGATAAATATAATGAAACAGATTTGTGATTACTGTTAGCAATTTTATCGTTAGCGGTTTTAGTGAATGCTTGTTTGTTTAACCATAGCGATGGACTTGTCGAAATATAATTATTAAATGAGTCAGGCTGTTCAACTAGCGCATTTAAAACAAATAAACCTGCAATAGAGTGTCCAACTAAAATATTATTATCAGCAGTTCTGTAGTGTTTATTGATATAAGGTTTAAGCTCTTTATTTATAAAAGATAAAAACTCATTTGCTTTGCCTTTATCTTCTGCTTTTAAAGGTGAAGTTAATCCTTCAGGTGTCATATATTGACGATACTTATCTGTGCCTTTATCAGCAATGCCGACTAAAATTACATCAGGTATTAACTGTGCTTTATTTGCCATTAAATCTAACATGCCAGAAACCGCATGAAAGTTATAATCGCCATCTAATAAATAGATCACTGGGTAAGTTGCAGTTGGGTTCGCTTGGTAGTTTTCAGGTAATAAAACTTGAAGCTCACGTTGTTCATTCAAAACTTTTGAGTTGATTTTAACTCTTTCACCTAAGTTAAAGTGAGTTGCTAGCGTACTTTGGCTTAGCAAAATAAAAAATATAGAGAGGATGAAGCTGATTGTTCTTATCATGTTTTTTTCCGTTTATTGATTCCGTGTATTAGTTTTTTATAACTTAACAAACAAAGTTAAGTTTGCATAAACCACTCTTGTTCATTTTCATTTATTACTTTAAACCCTAAACTTTCATATAGTTTTTTAGCGGGATTTCCTTTTAAAACACTTAGCTTAACTGGTTTGTTATTGGCTTGATTTATTATGTAGTTTATAACTATTTTTCCTAAACCTTTGCCCTGATATTCAGGATGAATTTGAATTTGCAAAACTTCGAACGCTGCATCATGAGTTAAATATTTTATCGTGCCTACTTTTTTATTTTTATAAAAAATTATCTTGGCAAATTCATAATGCATTTCAATACGGGCGAGGTGTTGTTCATCAGAATAAACTCTTCCAGCACGTTCAAGGTGCTCAGTCATAGTGAGCTTACGTAAGCTCATTAAATAGGCTTTATCTGAGGTAGTGGCTTGTATAAATTCTAAGTCCATTTTTAAAGTGTGACCTTAGCCATAAAGTAAACATCAACGTATTCACCATTTCGAAAAGCATATGATTTTGCTGTACCTTCGATGCTGAAGCCAAATTTTTCGTAAAGTGCTATCCCTGCTTGATTATCAGTATAAACCTCAAGCTCTATACGAGTAATTGCAAGCCAATTAGTTGCTAGCTCTAAAATTGCCTCTAATAATTTTGAGCCTACTCCTTTTCCTTGATAAGCTTCGCTGACACCCATGCCAAGACTGGCGACATGTTTTCGCCTTGGAGAGATAAAGTGTTCAATGTTAATTTGACCACATATTTTTTTATCTACCATGGCAACTAAGCTGTGAACATTATCAGGCCAGTTTTCTAACTTTTTTTGCCAAATATCTTCACTAGGAAAAGGCAACTGTAAAGTACCAGCATAGCAACTTTTTTGTTCATAAATTTGCTTAATAGCGATAAAATCAGATTGATTACTATGTCTAATTTGAATGTCCATTTCTAATGGTTTCCTTATAGTTATATCAATTTAAGCGATACAGCTAAGGCTTTAGCTGTAATAAATAATACCAATATCAAAATGCTATAAATACTATATGCCATGTACTTATTTGGTTTGTGTGTAAATTTAACTAAAATAAACAGCATTAAACTATAAATCATGAGCTCACTAGAGAACTTTATTTGCGTTAATAAATTTTGTTTATCTTGCGTCCAGTTTTCAGCTAATACATGAGTGAAAATTTGACCCCATAAAAGTTGATAAACCACTGCTATTGGTAAAAATATCACAGTAAAAGTTTTGTAGATTGATAATTGATTTTTCATTGTTTTCTTTAATGTGAATAAAAACGTTACTGTAAGAACTTCTCTTTGTCATCGATAATACATTGCTCGACAGTTGTAGGTTGATTGCTTCTATCTGTTACCCAACATTCATCATAAATAGAACAGTAACAAAGTTCGATAGATATTTTTTTATCAGCATCAAAAAAAAACTTTGTATTTTTTCCTTTATATCTAAGTGATGTTATTACGCCCTGAGAAGGTAAAATACGAGTGCCAGTATGTGATTGAATGAAGTTCTTAAAGTTAGATATGTCTGTCCATTGTTTAATTATTTTTGAATCATGGCTCACTTTTGCATATTTGATTAATGCAGGTCCAGTACCGTTATTTGTCACGCCATATTCAAAAAAATTTTCTGGATGAAAGCTTTTATATATTTCAAGCCTAGGCCAAACTGAAGCTTTAGCATAAGCACGATCAGTTGCTGCTGAATAGATAGAAACACCTGCTGTGATAATACTGATAAAGAGTGCTGATAAAGCGATAATCATTTCAGGGCTGCGGAATATAGATTTATTGCTCATTTTTGAAATTATCCAAATGTAAAATTATTTTTTTTATTAACCTAGATAATAAAGTATTTATTTTATTAAAACACGGGTTTATCGCGTAACGATTTAAAAGTGTTTTAAAATAAAACGGCAAAAAGAGCTTTAGTATTAACAATGTCATATAAATTTAGCTTCCTGATGTTAATATATACACACTTCTTTTATCAGAGAAACCAAATTGAAATTTGAAAATAAAAATGTATTACTTTTTGATTTAGACGGTACTTTAGTTGATAGCGCACCTGATTTAGCATTAGCGGTAAACCAAACATTAACTGAACTTGGTATGGCGACATTTGATCAAGATATCATTCATGGTTGGGTTGGTAATGGCGCACAAGTATTAATCAATCGCGCTTTATCAAGCTCAGTTGAAGTATCTAAAACACTTGATTCGGCACTGAGTGAAAAAGCATTAGCTATTTTTTTAGCAGCTTATGAAGCGAATGTATGTGTGGAAACTGTGACTTACCCCAACGTAGGTGACACGTTAAAAGCATTAAAAGAAAAAGGTTTTAGATTAGCGATTATTACCAATAAACCAGAGCGTTTTATTGCGCCAATTTTATCGGGTTTAGGTTTAAATGGTTTATTTGAGCTAATAATAGGTGGTGATACTTTAGCTAAACGTAAGCCTGATCCGTTACAGTTAAATTTTGCATGTGAACAACTAGCCGTTACTGCTAATGAATGTATTATGATAGGCGATTCTAAAAATGATATTTTGGCTGCCAAAGCGGCCAATATGCAAAGTGTTGGTTTAACGTATGGTTATAACTATGGTGAAGCGATAGATGTTTATCAGCCTGAACTAGTTTTAACTGATTTTGCAGACTTATTAACTGTGCTTTAATTTTTAATTTTAAGTCGGTATTTTAGTTTGAAGCCCGGTTACAGTATGTAAGCTGTTATCGGGCTTTCTAACATAGTGCTTTATTTAGCAATTAAAAAACTATGCTCATAGTTAACATGAAGTTACGTTTTGTTTGAGGGATCAGCGAATTAGCCCAACCTTGTGAGCGTTTTTCAAAATCGTCACCACTAGCGGCAGCCTCAGCACCAGAATGATAATAATCTTCATCGAATAAGTTCTTCACTTTAAATCCAATTTGAAACGGCTCAAATCGATAAGTAATATTGGCATCTACTGTTAAATAAGCTTTGTTTTCTGTATTTTTTGCACGCAATGCATTCCTTAAATAAAGCGGCTTGCTTGCTATCCAATTAGCTTTAACGTTTACATTGAGAGACTCGTTGATTGGCAAATTGATACTTGCATTTACCTTGTGCGGAGAAATATCTCCAAGTTCCGCATCCATATCAGCACAAGGGTTATATGTTATCGTATTATTTTGTGACACTTCCTGGCAGTTTTCAATGCCTTGCCCTACCCATAAACCTAACGTATGGTCATAGCGTACGCTGCTTTTTGATTTTGTATAAGTATAATAAAAGTGACCTGTTATATTGTTGGCGCCATCAATAAAGTTAGGGTATTGAAATTTACCTCTATACTCTAAACCGATAGTACTGCGTTCACCTGCATTTTCAGCTTCTTCTTTTACAACATCATCGTATCTAGCGGTAAATATTGATAAATCATGTAACCAGTTTTCTTGCTGATACATGTAAATAAATTCAAGGTTCTGCGCCTTTTCAGGTTTTAAATTAGGGTTTGCTGAACGACCGCTCCAGCCACCCCAAAGTTGTATTGGAGCTGGCTCTTGAGAAGCAGAACCATATATTAATTTAGCGGTAGATTTGTCAGAAAGATAATAAATAGCGGAGATCCTAGGGTTAAATGTGCTGCCATATAAGCTATTTTTATCATAACGCAGGCCTGCATTTATCCGCCAATCGTTTATATTCCAAATACCCTGTGCGTAAACGCCTCTATCATTGAGTGTTGCTAAATTTTCATCCGGCATTTTACTTAAGGTATCTGGCTGAATATTAATTGTGTCATCTGTGTTCAGTGCCACGCCATTACCTGCGGTGTCTGGCGTATCAGATGAACAAAAAGCTTCCCCATAATACCCACATGCATCATAAGCTTTGGTTAATTCTTTACTTTCAAATTTAATACCACCGCTTATCTTTAAAGTATCGCTAAAGTCATATTCGTAATCTTGCTTAAATAACCAGCTTTCATTACTGGTTCGCCAATCTGAAATAGTCAGGTATGACACGACATCTGGACCAGTTAAAGCATCAGAACCAGGAAAAGACTCTACCCAATAACCACCATTGCCACTATTTCTTGTTAGTAAAAGCGTATTAATCTGCAGTTTATCGTTATAAGGTTTTTGATGACGTACATAATATTGTTGAGAGTCTCGGTACCATTGTGCGCCGGGCTGGGCTCTATCATGCGGATATTGTGGTCCCCAGCTGTGGCGCATATCCCACATAATCATACCTAAAGTAAAATGATTGAAGCTAATATCAGCAAGAATGCCCCATTCGTTTTGCGGATCATGATAACTGCCAAAGTCATTATTTTTTGAGCTATGCGGACAGCCATCAGCATTACAATTGCTGGCCAGTGCGGTGTCGTAGATAACAGGGCCCCAAATATCCTTATTGCTCAGAAGATCTTCATTAACAAAGCCCCAAGACGATAAATCATCAATACCAGCTTCATCACTTGAGTAATATTTAGCTGAAAAGTTATAGGTGAAATTATCATTGTTGCCGCCAGCAGTTAAATCAACACTTTGGCTATCATAGCTACCCGACTGTATATTTACTTTTATAAAATCGTCGTTCGGGTGGGTATCTTTGGCATCAAATGTAATTATGTTAATGATCCCTAAAAATGCATTAGGCCCATAGACTGCACCTGCAGGGCCATATAAGACCTCAATTCTGTCGATGTTTGATAAAGGGTAGTTTTTTGAAAGCGTTGCTTCGTGATACCACAAGTGATTATCTACAATGCCATTGACTAACATTAAGGTGCGTTGTGTTAAGGGTGTACGATATCCCCGTTGATAAGTAATGACACCGCCATTACCATTGGTAACCGTGCTGTCAAAGCCGGGTAAATCAACAATGACTTCATCAATACTGGTGTATCCGCGTTGTTTTATATCTGTTGATGTAATGATCACCATTGCTGCGGGTGCATCTCGCAGGGTTTCTTCTACACCAGAGGCAGATGATACGCTTACATCAAGCAAGTTTTCTAAACTAAGATTAAGCAACATATCAAATTCATTATTTTGTGCAATACAATATGAATTAACCAAAAATGTGCTTAACAATACCAAAGTTCTCGATTTAATTTTTTGATGCTTTTGAGTCATATTTTCTCTTTAAATCAACAAATCGCAGTTTTGAAATTGATTTTTATAATGCTTGAAACTTGACGGAAATTAGTTAGTTAATGACTAACTATTATGATATTAAGGTTAGGATAAGACGCTTATAAGTCAAGTATAAGCGCTTGGCTTGAGTTGTGTAAAGTCGGCGTTGATATGATATTGTGTTTATAAAAATAAGCACAATCTAATGGGACGTAATTGGCTCTGATTATTTAATACAGCAGTTATAATTGCGCACTCTAAAAAGCAGATACAGCGCAAGCGTTTATAAATTAATTATATACCCATTATTGAGCTGTTTACTTGTTAAGTTGACCTACCACTTTAGCTAAATCAATGGGGTAATTTCTTTGTTTTGCTAATTTAACTGCAAGGTTTGTTACTTCACTTTGATTTAATGAATCGGTCACTGGATAGTGTTCCGTTTGGTATGCTAATTTTGAATCTAATAAACCAACTTCTACTAACTTTTCAACAATTAAGTTTGCACCATCTATCGCCGATGAAGCTTTTACAATCTCAGCTCTTGCGTAGCTATTTCCACTGAAAGTCACATCAGCAGCGCGTAAATCAGCATCAGCACCGGGTATTTGTTGTGCGCCAAATAAAGGGTTTCCGCCCATTTCAGCACTACTAAAATTAGGTATAAATTGGCTCATATGTGAAATCGATTTATTTGTTCTGGCATAAATATTTTCAGCTTGCCAAGCATCTTCTATCTTTGTAATAAACTCTTGTTCTAACTGAGGTTGAGCACTTTTTGAAGTTGTTGCAACTAAGCCATTTTTGAATAAAGTAATATCTTGTGTCATGCCATGTAGTTGAAAATAACCATTGGCGTAAGGAGTTAATTGCGCCATACCTTGAGGTGTGCCGCGTTCACCATAAAAAATAACTTCAGGCCACTGACCTTCACATTGTTGCCAATGGGTTATATAAGCTGCTTTAAACTCCACCATACGTTCACGCTTTAACGTTAGCATGTCATCAATTTCACCTGTTTTAAAACCACATGCATTAACTAAATAATCTACTTTTATAGATGCTTGATTATCCGTTTCTAATAGCCAATGTTTATCTTCTTTAGTTATATTAATTACTTTGGTGTTTGTAAGCACTTGGCAACTTTCTAGTTTTTCTGTGGCTAAAATAGCTGAGGCTGCGAGTCTAAAGGCACTTAAACCATATTCTTGAACTAACACTAATGGGAATTTAACAGCATCAAAATCGATGTTTTTGGCTACAGGTATCATCCAATCATCTAAAGTTTCAGCTTGCTCAGGTAAGTCTTTTTTAGCCAGTTTTATTAATTTACTTTTACTATACAGCGCAAAATAATCGTTTGCTGGGCCTAAAACCTGATTAGAGTCATCTTGAGTGATCAATTGTGCATACTCAGTTCTTAGCTTTTCCAAACGTGACATTAAATCTTCAGGGTTGCCTTTATCTGCTTTAGGGATAGCTACAACGGTAGGGCGAATATTTGCGCTGTGTTTATAAAGCTTTAAAGTATCAATTGATTGGCGTAAAAGCGTGATGCATTGCTCTTCTGATATCTCTCGATATAAATTACCGCCCGCGTGTAAATGGCAAATTGGCGGACCATTTACTAATGAAGGACCTTTCTCGATAAGTGTCACTTGAATATTAAGTTCAGCTAAACGTAATGCTATGGTTGAACCTGCTATTCCACCACCAATAATACCAATATGAATTGGTTTTGGTTGAGCTCTTAACGGATTAAAATCTAACATAGCTAATTTTTAGGTACCTGAAATCAATAAACCCGCGCATTTTACGTGTCTGCGAGCTATTTTTACAGTGTTTAATTTAAAAATATGTATTAATTTAAGAATCAGGTGAATATAGGTTAAAACCCTATAAATACTAGGGTTTTAACAAGTTTAAATAAATTAGAAAGGCATAGGGTATTGTTTTAATACTTGTTTGATATCCGATAACACAGCATCGCTCAGCGGCTCACTAAATGCTGCTATATTTTCTTCAAGTTGTGTCATATTAGTGGCGCCAATAATGGTAGAAGTCACACCATTTACTTGGTCGCACCAACCTAATGCAAGCTTTGCTGGAGAAATATTATGTTGTTTTGCAACTTCTAAATAAGCATCAACGGCTTTACTTGAATGTTCGGTATCTCTAAATAAACCATTGCGTTGCATGAAGGTCCAACGGCTCCCTTCTGGGCGGGCACCATTTTGATATTTACCCGTTAATAAACCAGTAGCAAGCGGTGACCAAGGAAGGTAAGCGATATCTTCGTTTACACAGTTTTCAATTAAATATGGCCAGTCTTTAGCATGTAATAAGCTAAATTCATTTTGAATTGATACCATGCGAGGTAGGTTATGCTGCTCGCTTAAACGTAAATATTGATTTATTCCCCAAGGCGTATCGTCAGATAAACCGCAATAACCTATTTTTCCGGCTTTTACGCATTTATCAAGTCCTTGCAAAATATCTAACATTTGCTCTGTTTGTTCAGTGGCATTTACATCTGTGTAAGTGATATTGCCAGGCCATTGATTGCCAAAATGTGGCGATGTACGGTTTGGCCAATGCAATTGATATAAATCGATATAATCAGTTTGTAGTCGTTTTAGGGAGTCTTCTACCGCCTGTACTACGGTTTTACCACTAATTTTACTGCCTTCACGGATATAAGAAAAACCAGGACCAGCAATTTTTGATGCCAGTACGATTTCTTTACGGCGAGATGGGTTAGCATTAAGCCAATTACCTATTATTGCTTCTGTTTTTCCGTAAGTCTCTTCAGATGGCGGTACTGCATACATTTCTGCTGTATCAATAAAGTTAATACCTTGTTCTTGAGCGTAATCTAATTGGGCATTAGCATCTTGTTGATTATTTTGTAACCCCCAAGTCATACTGCCTAAACAAATGCGGGATACCTCTAATGGGCTACTACCTAAACGAACATATTTCATGCGTATTCCTTAATTATTTTCTTGAGCAGCTAAGCAAATCTATTCTATCTGCTAAAACATCTGTATCCTAGACACTAAATTTAAATAGTGATGCAAAATGGTTACATTTTTTTGTTTCAAATTATTTTATCTAGTAAATAAAAGACGTAATATAAAATAGATGGCAACTAAAAAAACATCAGATAAAAATGCTCCTGCAAAAGAAAAAGCAGTGAAAAAAACAGCTGAAAAAAAAGAATCAGTAAAAAAGCCTGCAGCTAAAAAAACAGCAAAAAAATCACCCGTTAAAAAAGCAACTCAAAAAAAAACAACTAACAAAAAAATATCTAAAGCACCGTTAAAGTCGCGCATTTTTAGTTGGATTTTTTCTGTTACTTGGAAGTCGGCTTTAGCAGTTTCTTTGTGTGCCATTTTATATTTTATATATTTAGATTCTAAAATAACCCGCCAATTTGAAGGTAATAAATGGCAGCTACCAGCACAAATATATGCCCGTGCTATGACGTTTTATCCGGGGCAATATTTATCTAGTGATGAAGTGATATGGGAGCTAAACCGACTTAATTATTCTGAAGTGAATCATATTACCAATACAGGGCAATACGTCATAAATAAAAGTAAGAACGGGCATCGAATTCGTATTCATCGCCGTGCTTTTGAATTTCATACCGGTACTGAGTCAGATATTATTATTGAGTTAGTATTTGGCTCTAAGCGTTTGGTGACAATTAAAGATAGTAGAGGCAGACAGCTAGGTGGTGCAAAACTAGAACCAGTGCAAATTGCTCGCTTGAGCAACGCAACAGGGCAAGATCGTGAATTTGTGCCGCTAGAACATATGCCCGACATGCTAAAAGAGACATTACAGATTGTAGAAGATAAAGACTTTTATACCCATCATGGTGTATCGCCTTTTTCTATTTTACGTGCTTTATATACCAATATAAAAGCGGGCAGAACCGTTCAAGGTGGCAGCACATTAACGCAGCAATTAGCTAAAAATTTATATGAGAAACGTGAGCGTACTTTAAGGCGTAAAATCAATGAAGCTTTTATAGCGTTAATATTAGATTACCGTTATAGCAAAGATCAGATTTTAGAGGCTTATTTAAATGAGGTGTATTTAGGGCAAGCTTATAATCAAGGTGTTCACGGTATGGGACTAGCCAGTGATTTTTACTTTGCTAAACCAATAGATGAGCTTGAATTTGATCAAGTTGCTTTATTAGTCGGCATGGTTAAAGGCCCTTCATTTTATAACCCAAGACGTTATCCTGAACGTGCTATGAAACGCCGTGATTTAGTGCTGCGTTTAATGGCCGAAAATCAACTTATTAGCCCACGAGAATATAAACAGGCATTAAATCGTCCTCTTAATATCCAATCGTTAAAGCGCAGTGCCAAAGTAGCGCATCCTGGGTATTTAGATTTAGTGAGTCGTCATCTAAAAACTTTATTACCTGATGTAGATACCATAGATGCAGGTGTGCGAGTATTTACTTATTTTGATCTGCAAAAACAAACTGCTATGGAGAATTCTGTTGTAAATAGTCTGTATTATTTAGAAAAACGTAAAAAAGCCGACAAATTGCAAGCGGCTATGATTTCAGTGAACTTACAACATGCTGGGGTCTCCGCTTTAGTTGCAGGGCGTAAAACTGGGTATTCAGGTTTTAATCGCGTATTAGATGCTAAACGCAATATTGGCTCTTTAGTTAAACCTGCAGTTTATTTAACAGCTTTACAGGAGCCTGAATATAGCTTAGGGAGCTTATTACAAGATGAAGCAATAACACTTAATGATGAAACAGGGCGCAACTGGCAGCCTGCAAATTATGATAGAAAATTCCGTGGTCCTATGCCGCTGTATAAAGCATTTAGTAATAGTATTAATTTGCCTGCCGTGCATTTAGGTTTAGAAGTCGGCGTTGAAAATATTGCTAACACTTTAAACAAGCTCGGTGCAAAACAAGAAATTCAAACATACCCTTCTTTATTGTTAGGTGCGGTTGAAATGTCGAGCTTTGAAGTCGCTCAAATGTATACAACTCTAGGTTTATCGGGTTATTACCAAAAACTCACTTCAATTGCTGCCATTACCGATTCGGTTGGTAATATATTGCATCAACATAAAGCAAAACCTAAAAAAGTGTTTGATCAAGAATCTAGCTATTTAACGCGATATGCAATGAAAAAAGTAACGCGTGAAGGTACCGCAAAACGCTTGAAATCTCATTTTCCTACAATGCAATTAGCAGGTAAAACAGGCACCACAAACAATTTGAGAGATAGCTGGTTTGCAGGGTTTGACCAAAATACAGCTACTGTAATTTGGGTAGGCCGTGATGATAATAAATCGACTTCACTGACGGGTAGCAGCGGTGCATTAGAGCTTTATATTCGTTATTTAAAACAGCTGAATCCTGAATCAATTGCTGAAACACGACCAAACACGATTAAATGGGCCTTTGTAAATGAAGAGACTGGCAAACAAGCGCCACCTGGCTGTGGCACTGTTATTAAGTTACCTGTTAGAGTCAGTGAGTTTAACCCTAGACCTAAGTGTGAACGCTAAATATGAATATTAAAACACTCATAGAAACAAAAACACTCATGGTTCAGGGCACGACTTCTGATGCCGGGAAAACGACATTAGTGTGTGGTTTAGGGCGAGTATTTAAACGTAAAGGTATTAAGGTAGCGCCGTTTAAACCGCAAAACATGGCGCTTAATAGCGCAGTTACCATTGATGGTGGTGAAATTGGGCGTGCGCAAGCATTACAAGCACAAGCCTGTGATTTAGAGCCTATCTGTGATTTTAACCCTGTATTGTTAAAACCCAGCTCAGATATTGGCTGCCAAGTGATTATTAACGGTAAAGTTACAGCACAATTAGATGCGCAAAACTACCACGATTACAAACCAACAGCGATGGAAGCGGTGCTTAAAGCACATCAACGTTTATCTACTGATTTTGAAAGTATATTAGTTGAAGGGGCTGGGAGTCCTGCAGAAATCAATCTACGTGATCGTGATATTGCTAATATGGGTTTTGCTGAAGAAGTTGATTGCCCAGTCATTTTAATTGCAGATATAGATAAAGGCGGGGTATTTGCACATTTAACGGGTACTTTAGCCTGTTTAAGTGAGTCTGAACAAAATCGGGTGATCGGTTTTGTGATCAACCGTTTTAGGGGCGACCCCGCTTTATTAACATCAGGCTTAGATTGGCTTGAAGAAAAAACAGGTAAACCAGTATTAGGGGTTTTACCTTATTTACAAGGTTTACACTTAGACAGTGAAGACTCTGTTGCGCTAGAGCAAGTAGTAGATAAACCTAAATTGAATGTTGTGATCCCAGTTTATCCAAGAGCTAGTAATCACAACGATTTTGACTCTTTGCGCGCTCATCCTGATGTAAATGTACAATTAGTTGGGCCACAGCTCATTGGTGCACAAGTAACAAACAGTGAATTACAGTCAAATAAACCACAAGCTGATTTACTCATTTTACCGGGTTCTAAAAATACGCAAGCAGATTTAGCTTGGTTTAAAGAGCAAGGCTGGGAAGACTACTTAAAACGCCATTTAAGATATGGCGGTAAGGTCTTGGCTATTTGTGGTGGTTTGCAAATGTTAGGGCAAGAAATTAAAGACCCTGATGGTATCGAAAGCCTACAATGTAAAACCACACAAGGTTTAGGTTTATTACCGTTTGTTACGACATTAAAAGCGAATAAAGAACTGAGCTTAAAAAATGGCATATTAGACTTGCCTGGTCAAAGTAAGGTCGATATTCAAGGATATGAAATTCATGCAGGTGATACTTTAATAAATAATTCAATAAATACAGCAGATATTAAACAAGTGGTATTTGATAACGATAAATTAAAAGCATCATTCGGCTCAGGTGTGATATCAGATGATAACCAAATATTTGCCAGCTATTGGCACGGATTAATGGATACGCCAGCAGCATTGACTGCAATTTTAAATTGGACGACAGATGCAAAGGATGGCTGTGAATTTAAACATGTTGATTACCAAGCATTACGTGAGCAAAGCATTAATCATTTAGCGAATAGTATCGAACAAGAATTTGATTGGGAAAAATTAACGGCGGCACTTAATAAGTTTAATGGCTAGTTTGAAAAAAGAGATAATAAAACACTGATTTTTATTATCTCTTATTGAATTAAGGTTTACTTTTCACCTTCTGTGATACGTTCATTATCAGCTTGGCTGTCACTTTCATTTCGTAAAAATCCAGCCGCTTCACCTTGAGATGATAACTGTTCAGGCGTATTTCTTGATGCTTGATTAACTTTTAAAATATTTTCAGCATGTTGTAAATCAGCAGTATTGGTAAAGCCTGCGATATTTTCACGCGCTTTTAAGAAATCTCTAATCTCATTAATAATACTTTGCAGTTCACTTTCATTTTTTTCCATAGACATAACATAACGTTGCATCTCAATATTATTATTGCCGCTAGATGCAAAAGTGCTTGTTGTGATACGTGAGCTTACAACCCAAGGTGTAATTGATGATTTTACAACAACATTTTCGCTTCGCGTTGAATCATGAATAGACATACCGGTTGATATTTTAGACTCTGCAAATGTACCTTCAGTTTTCATATACATTAATAAAGAATCAAACTGCATTTCAGCCCAAAAAATATGAGAGAAGTTTTCCATCAGACGACCAATAGTTACAACAATTTGCCACATAAATAATGTTGTAATTAAGCCAACGCCAATAACAGAGCCTTGCGCTATGATGTCAGAAAGTACAGATTGCCCTTGTTGTCCAGATAACTGAGGAGGGTTATTAATCATGTTTTGTACATATTCAACAACCATAGCAATATCTGTTGTTAAGCTAAAAAATACAAATGCAGCAATGACCAGCAATACTTGAGCAGAAATGGTGGCGGCTAATCGCACTAACTTAAAGTTTT
Source organism: Pseudoalteromonas sp. C2R02 (assembly GCF_018860845.1). NCBI lineage: Bacteria > Pseudomonadati > Pseudomonadota > Gammaproteobacteria > Alteromonadales > Pseudoalteromonadaceae > Pseudoalteromonas > Pseudoalteromonas sp. C2R02. The sequence goes on from NZ_JAHKQC010000023.1 coordinate 114,923, forward strand.
TACTATGTTCTGTCGGTTTAAACTCAGGCTGTGTTTCTATGAGTAACTCACCAGAGAAAGAGCCTTTACCTTGGCTTTGCTCATTTAATACGGGATCAAAATTAAGATAAGTTCGGTTTGGTATCTCTTTGTAGCGGCGATTGGCTAATACGATATTTTCAATATTAATAAAAACTTCGTTAGGATGAACAGACTCTTGTAAGTTTTCTCTAAATTCACTTACTTCTGTTTTAGGTTCTGATTGTTGACTGCGAATAACCACCATGAAGATGATAAGTGCGCAACTAATGGCACCTAAAATAAATAACAATATAAGACTTGGCCAAGCTGAAAAGAACTGTGCGTTATCAAATAATTGATTTAAGGTATCAGGTTTATCAATGTTTTTAGTGATGAAGTGGTATCCCATACCAATTACAACAGGAAAAATAATAGAGAAGGCAATTATCTTTGCAAGGCTGCCAGCGCCAGCGCTTTTAAGTTGCTTAACTTTTCTTAAATCCACTGCTGATGCCGCTTTTCGCCATGCAGTGATAAGATAGCCCAATAATAAAACTGAAAATGCAGGGATAATAATATGGCCAGCTTCTCCGGCTAAACCACTTGAAGATACAAAATAAGTTAAACCAAAAGCAACTAAGGCAACAAAAGTGGTTAATAAAATAGCGATCACTTCTTGCATGATATTACGGATTGGATAAGGTAAAAATATTAGCTTTGGAAAAATAGAATGAACAAAACGACCCATCCAGCCTTGAGGCTCTTTAAATGTGGTGTTTTTACGACCCATTAGCATAGATTCTAATGTTGATGCTTCATAAGCTAATGCGTTTTGTTTTTTTTCTAAATTAGCGTTATCAGATTCACTTTTTGTTTGGTTATATGCCAAGGAGCTAGGAATAGAACGACCAACAAAAAACTTAAACAATTGAAATAAACCGCTACCACAACGGGTTAAACCACTGATAAGTAGAACTAAGCCAAAAATAGCATAAATCCAAGCTTCAATCATATTTTTTTCAATAATATGCGTGATTTGAAATAAGCTATAAAAACCTAAACATGAAATTAGTAGCCCGCCTATTGTGCGCGCTAATCCCTCTTTTTTAAAGGGATTGGTGATCCCTAAACCGCTAGACCCAAAGTCATATGCCATTTTATACTCCAGTATAAATTTATCCGTTTACTTAATTTAAAAGTATTTAAATACTTTCAATGTATAGATCATACCTGCTAACGAATTAATTTTCATGAAGTTTTTGATATAACAATAATGTACAAGTTTTTTTATTGTTGGTATGTTAATTTTAAGGCTATTATTTCCAATTGTGTCATTTAGATTTAAAAGAGGAAAGATTTTGACTGAAAAAGCAGCATTTACTTTGCATCAAGAACTCGGTGGACTTGAAATGGTTGAAGCTGATTTTTGTAATCATAATTTTTCAAAGCATAGCCATGAAACATACACGATAAATGTGATTGAAAAAGGTGCGCAACGATTTTTAAGTTCAGGTAGTAATTATATGGCACCCGAACATAGTATTATTTTTGTAAATGCTGATGAAGTACATACTGGCCAATCAGGCACAGATAATGGTTGGTCATATCGTGGTATCGCGCCATTTGAATCACATTTTACTAAATTAGCATCTGATATTGGATTAACTGAAGGTTTTGCGCCTTATTTTCCTAATGCAGTTGTACAAGACCCACAAATGGCTACTGAATTATGTCAGTTATTTCATATCCTTGCCAGCTCAGATAATACGCTTTTACGTGAAACCATGCTGTATGGTGTATTAACGCGTTTAATGCTCAAGCATGGTAAAAGCCGAAATGAAATAAAACAACAGCAAACATCTAATCAAAAGCTTGAATGGGTAAAGCAATATATTAACGATCATTTAGAGCAAAATATTACGTTAGAAACCTTAGCTAAAATAAGTGATTTTACGCCATTTTATTTAGTAAGACAGTTTCAAAAAATGTATGGCTTACCGCCTCATGCTTATCAAATTCAGCAAAGGCTACGTAAAAGTAAATCTCTACTAAGGCAAGGAAATAAGGTTGCTGATGTAGCTACAGATGTTGGTTTTTACGATCAGAGCCACTTTCATCGCCACTTTAAAAAAGCCAATGGCGTAACCCCAAGTCGTTATGCGAGACAAGTTGGTTAAATCTTTTAGGTCAAAATAATAAACACTATTACTCCTATTAAGTTTATCCATATATTAATCAATAGTTGACATATCTAGATTACAGATGTAATTTAAATTACATCTGTAATCTATGCTGTGCTGTCTCTATGAATTATTTAAAATCGTTATCTTTATCAATGTTATTATTGTGTTTTTTCGTCAAAAGTGAAGATATTAATGATAAAACTTTACAGTGTTATGCTGAACCGTCAGAGCCAGGTATTGCGGTATTAGTAAGTAAACAGGGTAAGGTCATTTATAAACATGCATTAGGCTTAGCTGATGTATCAAAAACAACCTCCATAACAACTGATTCTATATTTCAAATAGGTTCAATCACCAAGCAATTTACAGCCGCTGCTATTTTGTTATTAGAGCAACAAAATAAGCTCTCACTGAGTGATACTTTGAGTGACTTTCTCCCATATTACTCAAAAGCAGGAAAGAATATCACTTTAGGGAAAATGTTGAGTCATACTTCAGGGCTGCCTAATTACTTAGGAAACTCAGAAACCATGTTAAAAGCTAAAAAATATGCTCACATCGATATGATATTAACGCAACTATCGAAAGATCCGCTTATTGTTGAGCCGGGTGAGCAATATGCTTATTCCAATACTGCGTATGTATTTTTAGGAAAGGTCATTGAGCAAGTATCGGGTCTGAGCTATGCCCAATTTATGCAGCAAAACATTTTTAATCCACTGAATCTTAAAAATACTTTTGTAATAACTACAACAGAGTCAGATCCAAAAATAGTAAAAGGCTATGAAAAAAATAAAGATGGCCAAATAATTGATTTAATGCCGGTCGACCGAAGTTGGATTGCTGCTGCAGGTGCGATTGCTTCAAATTTAGGTGATATGCATAAATGGCATTTAAGTTTAATAAATGGTGATCTTATTAATGCACAAAATTTTAAAAAAATGATAACCCCCTTTAAGTTAAATTCAGGAGAAGCTATAAATTACGGGCTAGGATTTGATATTTACCCAATTAACCATAAAAAAAGTATCAGTCATCAAGGCTCAGTGCCGGGTTTCTTTAGTTTTTCTGCATATTTTCCGGAACAAAATGTATATGGTATTGCCCTTAGTAATAGCAATACGCATCCAGGTCCTGCTTTATTACATATACTGAGTAAAGGCTTAAAAACTTTACCTGACAAAGTAAGCGTTATTAACCCATTAGATATAAATAAACTTGTTGGGCAATATGATATAGGTGATGGAGAAGTGAGAACCATTAGTTTTGAAAACAATCAGTTGTTCTCTCAAAAACAAGGTAAAGAAAAATATCCATTAGTGTTAAGAGAAAATAACGCGTTTTCTTTTGAGTGCGATTCTGATTATTTTCAATTGATTACAACTGATGAAGGTAAAGTGGGATTACAAAGGAGGTCTTTGTATTTTGGTAAAGGGAATATTTCACTTAAGCTACTTTAATAAAGTATGTTTATATCAATAAAGTTACTTATATTGGGATTATATTAATTTTAAATATAATCCCTAATACATTCTTTTCTTAAACTAACACCCCCGATTGTTGCGGTTGGGCTATGCGAACTATCTGTTTTTGGCTATAGAGCCATATGCTCAGTGATAAAATAAACAATGCTAAAATACTCCATAGATTGATAGTTTGAGTTTTAAACTTGCTATCAAATTGAGGTACTGTGCTTAAATCTTTTAGTGTGGCATTGGCGCTACAGCCAGAGCATGGAGAAAAATCATTATTTTCATTTGCCTTAGCTATTTCCCGACTAAAAAATACTTGTAGTTCGCTGTGGTGACGCTCAACATTTTTCATAAAAGCGTGATGTCTTAAAAGATCGTTTCCTGCTAATGAGACAAGTTGTGCTTGAACTAGGGTCGCAGGCGATAAAAACTTAAAGTTATCGGCAAAAGTTTGTTGAGTATTTTTAGCCTGTTCGAACACTTGATCTAAATGCGTCATGGATTTTTCTATCGCATTAATTGATGCAATTTTCTTTAATGCAAAGTCTGCAGGTTTGTTTTGATTGGCCAATTCAGGATGATCTTGAAAAAACGCAGCAAGGGTTTTTTCTGATGCTTTTTTTGCTTCGTCAGCGCTGTGGCGTAGCTCATCTAAATAATGCAAACGAGAAGGCGTTGGATAAAGTTGATTGATGCTGGTATTTATTGCAGCAGGGAGCACGATGACTAGCATAAGCCAAATAGTCATGAGTTTAGCTGCATTGTTAGCAACAGTCCTACCTTTACTAATAACCCAAACACTGATCGCCAGCCAAAATACGGTATAGCTAATTACAATCAGTATATAGCTTCCAATTTGAGATAAGCTGATACCTATTTGCAGTGTCACTAAAAGAAAAATACTTATAATTAGAAAGGGTCCAACCACTAAGCTAGCTCTTAGTAAAATTTGCATATTAATAAGGGTTTTAATATTTGCGCCTTGTAACAGCATTAAACGTAATTGACCTTGTTGTCTTTCTTGAGAAAGCGCGTTAAAGCACACAGCAATAATTAACAAGGGCAGAATATAAATAATGACAAAGCTTAAATCAAACTGACCGAGCATGAGTTTTAATGGATGCTGATAATCATATTGATGAATAATATTTTGCTTTTCTTTTACTAACATTTTGAAAAAATAAGGTAAAATATCAGATTGACCTGTCGCGATAGGTGAAGTAGGTAAGGGCGGTTTACTCGCGTAGTTAACCATTAAGTAAAATGCTTGCCCGCGTAAGTCGTATTGATCTTGCCACCATTTTATATCTTTGGTTTTCAGCAGGCGCTCTTCTAATCCCTCAGCAGCTTTGTTTAGCGCCATTGCTTGTTCTATTTTTGCTTGCTGTATGACTTGATGTTGCTGTTGGCTATGATTAAAACCACTAAAAAATGCGATGATTGCACATGCACAGCTAATAACGACAACCCAGGTAATGAGTTTTTCGCGCCATAGGTTTTTAAGTTCGGTAGAGAGTAACAGGTTAATCATCTTTGTTCCTCACGTTTTATTTTTTTAAGAGTGAATGCACACAACACTGTTAGCGCCACTAACCAAGCTAATAAGTTTAAAAAACTAGGTATATATTGCTGGTAAAGTTGGCTAAATGAAGGGTTTTGATAGTTAAACTTTGGAATTTTTTGCCATAATTCAACGCCAGCTTTATAGTGGCCAGTTGTTTTATGTGCGTTATCTCTTTGATTAAAGTTAAGGGTTTCTTGAATTAATCGTCGTTGCTTTTCAGCTTCAGCAGAAAAGTGTAAATGATGCTTAAAATCAGTTGCAGCCAATCCCATAGAAAGAGTTTGTAATGCGATAAATGGGCTTAAAATACCAAGTTGCTGGTAAGTGTCTGATTGAGCTTGGAGTTGGTTATTACGCTCAGAAAACAATAAATCAAATTTTTTGTCAGCATATTGTTCACCAAATTGAAGCTGTGCTCCTCCCCAATTAAAGGGAAGTTGGTCGGTTGTACTCACTTTATACTGCGCTAATGTTTGTTGTTTAAATTTAGCGATTGCTTGTTCACGTTCTGGTGTATACACATCGCTTTTTAATCGTGATTCGAATGCTTGGCTAGATATCACAGGATTAGCTATTGTAGCGTAATACATTGCTAATTTAGGGAGTAACAAACTGGTAAATACCCAAAGACTTAATAAAATTATGAGAGCTTTTCTGGCACTGTTTGCTAATGATGAAATTGTGACTGTAAGTAAACACCAAATAAAGACATATATAAGATAAACACCTAAAAATATACCGGCTCTTAATTCTATGGTATTAAATATTAATATGCTGATCGCTACAGGAATAAGTAAAGCACTTGCAATAGTAAATAACATCAATGTTTTGGTAAAAAATAGCCGTGCTGGACTGACACCCATAGCTAATAATTGTTTTAATGTACCTTGTTCTCGCTCTGTGGCAACTAAACCAAAACCGATTAATACCACAAGCAAAGGTAGCAATACTTGTAGCACAAAAGCGGGTGAAAGCTGACCAAATCGAGCAATAGATAATGTATCTTGTATTGGTCTAAACAAAGCGTTATTGCGGGTATGTGCTTCAAGTCTAATCACATTACCTTGATAGTCTTGTAGTCCTGAATCTAAAAGTGACAATGATGATGCAGGCTTCATTACATATGTACCATAATGGGCAGCAGAATGAGGACCTTTATCGCCTTGATTTAGCCAGCGTGCTCGCTCTGATTCAGAGACAGCTTGTTGATCTGCCACATATTGACTATGACTCTGCCAGCTAGATAAACAGGCAACTAACAATAATAATGCCGCGATTCCCAGTAACCAATTTAGTTGACCTTGTCGCTTGGCATCAACCCACTCTTTTTTAAGTGCAAGTCCTAGCATGTAACAGCTCCCTTTATATGTTCAAGGTATACCGTTTCAAGTTGTACTTGCTTAATTTGTTCAAAACCTAAAGTATCGACTAATTGACCTTGATTTATGATAGCAACACGATGGGCATCTTCTTGGGCTCTAAAAAGATCATGTGTAGCCATTAAAATAGCAACGCCTTGAGAGGCCAGTTTTTTTAATAAATGGCTAAACTCATGGCTAGCTGAAGGATCAAGCCCAGAAGTCGGCTCATCTAAAATAAGCGCTTGAGCATTTTTAGCGAGTGCGATGGCAATGCCTACTTTTTGCCGCATGCCTTTTGAGTAACCAGCCACTTGTTTTGAGAATGCATGTTCAGGTAAACCAACAAATTTGAGCAGTTCTTTAAATTCTAATTCTGTTTTTTCAATTTGTGCCATTTTGCTAAAATAAATCAGGTTTTCTATACCTGTGAGTCGGGGATATAGTGCAACTTGTTCGGGTATATAGGCTATTTTTTTACGGGCGGTAATAACATCTTGCTGCGGATCAATACCTGCAATACTAATCTCACCACTATCTGGTTTTAAAAAACCTAATAAACAATTTATAGTTGTGGTCTTTCCTGCGCCATTAGGCCCAAGTAAAGCAAGTATTTCGCCTTTGTTGACGTTAAGTGAAAGCCCATTTAGTGCTTGATAATCACCAAATTGCTTTTTTAAATTATTGATGGTGATCACCACATCAGATTGTTTTGCCATCATTTTTTTCCTTGTTAATTAAATATTGTTCAATTAGCCCCTAGATACGACTCAATCTATGCTTTGTTTGGAGCAGATAAATCGATAAATGGTTTATAGTAGGTCGTTTTGTGATAGGTATCGTACCTTCTTATTGAAATGATTTTGATATGTTATATTATAACTATTGTTTTTTGTAGATATTAATATTCTTTTATTCCGAACGCGTTAATTTTTGTTGGTGAGAAGCTGGTTATACAGTGACATTTGAAAATATAAGTTGTATGTAATCAATAATTTAATTAAATAACTGATCATTAATTTATTACGTATATATCTGAGGTGATTTATAAATTGGTCTAAGCTTTAACGCCTAGAAATATAGCTTGATATTATGCTTAGCAACTTATTGATAGACAAAGCGCTGTTTTGAGTAAAGCGATTAATGCTATTTTTAATAAAGGACTTGTTTTGTTGTTGGTACTAAGAAAATAACCTCATTGAGCCAGAAAAGACTCGAGAGCTGTCTATATGTTGTAACAGTTTTTGATTTGCGCGAGATCTTTTACGTTTTGCTGTAAGTAACAAAGTACAGACATTACAACTATTTGATGAATTGTTGCTTACTTTTTTAGTGCACCCTTTTTGATTGCAAGTTTGTTTTTCCATTGGTTTAAATTGCTCTTTAATAATTTATTATGTCGTCATTATTAAAGATATTTCTTAGGATAAATTATTTAAATTATCAGCGGTATAACTCGATGCTAAGCGGTCATTATCAGTTATAAACCTATTGATAAGCTTATTTAAAAATGCCTTGTTGGTATGCGGTTGTTACTTTGTTAATGAGATCTCTATGCTTTAAGTTAATTTTATTGCGTTTACTGAAGCCAAAAAAAGTTTTTTTATTTCTGAGCTCCTCTAAGGCAATGGGAGATACTTTTAAGTCTGCGTTATTAATTTCTTCGGTAAGGGTTGCTAGCATGGCAGGGCTTATCATTATGAGATCTATGCGGTCTTTAAGTAATAATGAAAAACCAATCCGTGAACTTTGTATCGCTATTTTTTTAAGTGAATTGTCATTATCGAATCGCGGAAAATATAATGTTCCTCGGGCAACTCCTATAATTTTGTCTTTAAAATCACTATATGTGTTTATTGATATTCCTTTTTTTGAAACCACTTTCATTGTATCAGCAGATTTAAATGGTGCGTAAAAAGCAAATTCACTTCTTTCTTCAGTTGGGTTAAGGCCTGCGACTACATCGACATCTCCTTTTTTTAACATCAAAATGCACCTTGCGAAATTGGGAGATTGTTCAAATTTTAAGTGTTTATCTAATACCTTGCTAAGCGTCTCTAAGGCCGAAATATGAGTACCGTAAGGTTTATCACTTAGATATTGATAAGGGGGGTGATCATCAATACAGGCAACTAAGTTTTCATCATGGGCTTGTACATATGAAGTCCATAATAAACTTAAAAACAGCAAGAGAGATTTATGCATTATTAAGTTACCTAAATTGTATTATTTAGTAGTAAGTTTACACTAAAACACAATTTTTATTTTATAACTTATTATTTTCAAATCAGCATAAACATAATATTTGAATATTTATTTAAAAATAAAAAATATTTAATAGCCTCAATAAACGCTTTAAACTTGGGGCTTTAGGCTATTTTAGAAGAAAAATTCAAGTCACTTAAATGCCTGTATTAATTAATCAATTAGCTTGATTGACTGTTAAGTTATTGAAATGTAGTTATGAATGGTAGAAGTGTTTGAATTACTTTTTAAATACGATTTAACTTTTAATTGAAAAGCTGCTCTATGATTAATAGCCTTTTTTATATTAATGAAAGCTATCGCATGATGTTTAGAATTACGAATAAAGTATTCTTAAATCGTATTATAAATCTGCACAGTTGCTTGTAATAGCGAAGCATTAGAGTAATGCAAGATCAACTATTGGCGGTCTAATTAGTTCTACTTTCTCTAGACGCTTAAATTTAAACTGAACGATGTAACTATAAAGCTAATGAATTGATAGCCTCAGTTACCGATTTAAATTGAATTTTAGTTAAACACACTTGGGCTTGAGAAAACTCATGAGCTTGAATTAATTCAGTCAGTGTTTGCGCAGATACAGGTAAGCCAATTTTTAAAAAAGTAAACTCATTGGTATTATTTTGATGTACTTGATAGGTTTGACCTGTTGAGTCGATTAAGTAGTCTTCGTCATGACAAATTAATGATTCAAATTCACTAGATAAATCAGTTTTAGAGCTAAGGTATATTAACTCATCATCGCCATATAATTTTAATATACAAGGGTAGTTAACCATAAAATTTACCTGCAAACATATTGGCTAATAATATTTATTTACACTATCACCTTCCCTTTATGGGTTCAATTGGGCAAGGTAAAAAATGGACTTGAGTGCAAGATCTTACAAGTTTTCATTTTGATTTAATGCCAAGCTGTAATTAAGCAATTAAAACCAAAAGTAGGATTAAATGTCTTTTAATCGTAAAAGTGCATATTTACAAATGATGCAAAAAGGGCTGTTAGATATGATGCCCTTAAATTTAGCTGTGATCCCTTGGGGCATTTTGTGTGGATCACTAGCGATACAGCGTGATTTTAGTATTTTAGAGGCCTTATTGATGCCTTTGGTGGTTTATGCAGGCGCAGTGCAATTAGTGGTGATTGAACTGATGCATGCTAATGCGCCACTGGCGACTATTTTATTTACGGCTTTTATTATTAGTTCTCGGCATTTTTTATATGGTTTGGCGCTTAGAGATAAATTGAAAAACTTGCCATTAAGGTGGCGGGGCAGTTTAGGCTTTTTATTAACTGACGAGCTATTTGCTTTATCGGGTGATAAACAGTCATATAAGGGCAAGTTGAGATTAGTTTATGCGTTATTTGCTGGTGGCAGTTTTTATGTCAGTTGGCTTATATGGAACATTATAGGCATAGCAGCAGGCAGTTATTTACCTGATTTAACTAATTTAGGTTTAGACTTTGCCATTGCTGTGACTTTTATTGCCTTGGTGATCCCATCTATTGTGAATTTACCGCTATTAATTACCGTATGTGTTGCAGGTGTTTTGTCTGTGATTTTTAAGTTATTACATTGGGAATTAGGCTTAGTATTAGCATCAGTGATTGCTATGTATTGTGGTTATTTAGCAACGAGGCTTCAAACTAAAAACAACGCAATAGCAACGTATCAAATAAATAAAAATACAGTAAATGAAAACAATTCAGGGGAGCAAAAACTATGACTTTAATCACTATTGTGTTGTTAGCGTGCATTACTTTTTTAACCCGTTATTTGTTTTTACATCCAAAATTACCATTACGCATTGGGCCAAAACTAGAAAGCTTTTTAAGCTTTAGTGCACCAGCAGTGCTGACCGCTATTTGGGTGCCAATTATTTTTATACAAGATAATCAGCTAGATATTAGTTTCACCAATCCATATTTAATTGCAGCTACAGTAGCTGTATTCATCGCTAAAAAAACCAACAGTATTTATTTTACTTTAGCGGCAAGTGTCAGTGTATTTGTGGGGTTGCGGATATTTTTACTTTAAGCTGAAATTAATTTTACCTATGTTAGGTCTTATTTATCGATTACAAAAATAATAAGGGCTAACATGTTTAAACGTTTTATTTTCATTGTGCTTTGCAGCTTTATGGTAAGCAATGTATGGGCTGCTAAAGCGCCTGAGTTCACTTTAAAAACCCAAGCGGGTGATACTGTTAGTTTAAGTGATTATCAAGGTAAACCTTTAATTATTCATTTTTGGGCGACTTGGTGCCCGTATTGTAAAAAGTTACAATCTGGTCTAAATGCCTTACATCAAAAATATAAATCTCAAGATTTAGAAATTTTGCCGATAAGCTTATGGGAAGATGAAGGCGCAACACCGCAAAAAGCACTTTACAGCCGAGGTTTTAATTTTAAAACTTTGATAAATGGTGATGCGATACATAAAAAATTTGGTGTAGTCGGTACTCCTACCACGTTTTTTGTTTCAAGAACGGGTGAAATTGTTTATAAAACAAGTGACTCAAACCCTGATTCGCCAAATTTAGAAAAAGCTGTTAAAGCCATTTTAAAATAGTTTTATAGGTTGTATTTTCTTATATGATGGTCAAGCAACTGCGTTGCCATAGCTTGGTACGGCTAAGTTATTTGTTGTTGGTTGCTTGAAAAATGTTCAATTTAAGTCTGTGTCACTTGTTATTTCTCATCTTATGATAAACTCAAAGTAAGTCGACTTTCATTTGATTAAATTCTGATTAATTTTATTAAGGTTCAATGAAAACATTTTTAATTATTTTTATGGCGCTTAATTCTTTTGTGGCCATTGCTAAAGAGTATCACTTTGTTGCGATTAATAATTTAATAGAGCAGGAGGTAGGCACTATTGTATTGCCTGAAGTATATAAACAATTAGGCATTAGTATCTCTATTACGCCATTGCCAGGTAAAAGAGCGCAACATCAAGCGACATCGGGTATGAGTGACGGGGAAATTATGAGAATTTACTCTTATGGGATTGAAAATCCAACCACCATTAGAGTACCCACTCCTTATTATCAATTAGAAACAATGGCTTTTATTCGAAAAGACAGTGGGATTAAAATTACTAAAAAAGCTGATTTAGCTCAATATGATATTGCTAAAGTCAGAGGGGTTAAACACACTAATAATATTACCCAAGGTCTTACAAATGTCACTGATGTCAACTCAACTGAAAAGGTTATGAAATTAGTTTCTGAGGGCTTAGCCGATGTGGGTTTAACAAATACGGTGGATGGCTTAATGGTGTTAAAAAACTTGAAGCTAGATAATGTTGTTTCTATCAATAAACCTTTGGCTACCTTAGATTTATTTCATTACATACATGAGAGCCAAAAAGTATTAGTGCCACTGGTAGATCAAAAGTTGCAAGCCCTGATTAAAAACGGTGAGTTGGCACGTATTATAAAGAAAGCTGAAAGCGCAGTGATTACTTTAAAAGAGCAAGATTATAAATAATTTTGGATATCTATTTTTTAAAAAGTAATACAAACCTGTCTGTCTTACGGCGAATTTTAGGAATAAAAGGCGTTGTAAGGCGAGTATCGTTTTTGTTTGCAAGCATATTGCTTTCTTTTATCAGTTTAAAACCCATAGTTGTCAGGTTGCGGATCACAAACTGTTTATCAATGCGATGTAATTTTTGAGCGTGTTTTGTTTTGCTGCCATCAATGGCTGAATGGTCAATTATTAAAAGTTTTCCATCAGGTTTTAATGCCTTTTTTAATTGAGTTAAAAATACTTCAGGGTCAATATTCCAGCCTTTATCAACATAAAACAAATCATGAAAGCCTAATACAAGAAATATTGCATCTAAACTATTGTCATTAAATTCGAGTGCTTCAGACTCTTTATCATGTCGAATGACATTGGGTAGTCGGTTGTCTTTTAATCTTGCAGTTAATTCTTTTTCTGAAAAAGGCAGCCAAGCTTTATTGTTTTGTAAATAAACTTTGCCTTCAGGGCCAACCTGTTGGCTAATAAGCTCACTATAAAAGCCACCACCGCCTAAAACATCAGCAACAACCATTCCTTTAGATAAATTGATAAAGTTCATTACAGCGGCTGATTTACTTGTTTTATCTCGTTTAATATCTTGCGGGTGACGTTTATCTTTTTCGAAAACCATATTTTGTGCGAGCGCAGTTGAAGAAAATAAACTTATTAATATCAATATTATTAATTTATTTTTAATCATATGACTCTCTTTACGGCTCATATTTTAAAAAGATCCCCGATTTAAACACTACGGGGATGACAGACTAAATCACTTATAAGACACAGGTAAAGGCTTAACTTATTTAAAGTAGTCCATTTTATCTTGAAGTTCAGCCGACATTTTAGCTAAATGAGTTGATTCATGTTCTGTTGTTTGTGCTGAACTTAAAGTATCTTCTGCCAATTGACCAATCTCTATTGAACAGTTAAGTGCTTGCTCAGTTGAATGTGTTTGATTACTTGAAAGTTGCACTATATCGGCACTGAAACTATCGATATCTAACATACCTTGCTCAGCTTGATTAAGTATTTCACGGGTTTGATTTGCAGCTGAAACACCTTGCTCCATTTTTTCAACACTTGATTGCATTTTACTTTGAGTATCATTTGAAGCGGTTTGTAATGAACTAATGATTGAATGAATTTCTTCTGTTTGTTGTTGTGTACGTTGCGCTAATGTTCTTACTTCATCGGCTACAACAGCAAAACCTCGACCTTGTTCGCCTGCTCGGGCAGCTTCGATGGCGGCATTAAGTGCAAGTAAGTTTGTTTGCTCTGCTATACCGCTGATCGCTAAACTTACTTTGCTAATGTTTTGAGTATCTTCAGCGAGTTTATCTAAAGCAATTTTACTGAGCTCAAATTCACCTTGTAAATCAGCCATATGATTTGCTAAAGATATGGTGTTTTGTGTACCTTGTTTTACATGAGAACCCGCATTTTTAGCTAAATTTACCGCTTCTTGTGCTTTGGATTCTACTTCATGAGCTGATGCTGTCATATCACTGAGCAGTGCATTAATATCGGCTGTTTTATTTTGTTGCTGTGATACATCTATACGTGTTTTTTCACTTACTTGTGCTAGATCTTGGGTTGCATTACCTAGCTCTGAAGACGTTTCTTTTGCTTGGTCTACTAACTCTGAAAACTTAACTAACATTTTGTTATATAACAGTGCTATTTGCGATAATTCATCATTACCGGTTAGCTGCGCGGTTGCTTTTAAATCGCCCTGTGCTGCATGGTTTACTGCTTTTGAAAAACTTTTAATTGTGCCTACAACTGAAAAGTAAAACCCTAGCATTAAATAAAAAGCCAGCATTAAGCTTAAAATGGAAGCAAATAATACCAATCGGTTAATCCACTGCTCTGTAGCGAGTTTATTTTCTAGCTGAGCTGTTAAAACAGGTAACAGGTGATTAATGAGTTGGCTTAGGTTATTTAAGGTACTTTTTTGTGCTTGGTTAAATTGTGATGAAGCAATATTTATTTCATCTGGCTCTAATATTTTTGCATCAATGAGCTTTTTAAATTCTATAATCACATCTTGTGTCGCATTGATTTTACTTTCTAATATCGCTTTTATGTCGCTGTTGTATTGCGTAGCTACTTGTACTTTTTGAACCAATTCTGATGCAGCAAATGGCAGCGATTTATTTGCATTTGATAAGGCGATATAGGTATCTGGTGTAAAGCTTCCTGCATCAATCACTGTGCTTGCTTGTTCTGATGCTAAACGGGTTTGCTCAATGAGTTTTGGCAAAGATTCCACTAAAGCACGATTTAAATATGTACTTGGTAAATTATCAATAATGGCTAATGAAGATTGAATAGAAATAGACTCAAGCACTTTACTAGCAGAGTCACTGTTGGTTTGATAACCCGCTTTATTGGCGATTACTTTTGCTTGAGGTTCGTTTTTATCAATGATGGTATTGAGCACTTGTGGATAAATTTTTAAACCCATAAGTTCTTGTTGTGTAATATCTATTGAAGCAGCTAATTTTGAATTTAGAAAAAATAAGCTCAAGCTTAGCGGTAATAATAAAATACCAAAAACTAAAGTAATTTTTTTAGAATACTTTAGTTGCTCCATTAACTTTGTAGCTGGTGTGGCGAATTTCCTTAAGCCTGTCATATTATCTTCTTCTAATTAGCTGATATTCACATATTAAATACAGTAGAACGGTATTGTGATGATTTTAGTTCAAAAAAATGAAGAATAAAGGAAATAGTGCGTAAACTTGGTTAATTACAATAAAAAACGCCGAGTTATCACTCGGCGTTTTTGAAATTATCAAACTTTTTTAATCAGACTTATAATTTAGCAAAAACGCGTGCAGCCGCTTCAATTGTAAGCTTTATTTCTTCATCGCCATGCTCTGTACACACAAAACCTGTTTCGTATGCAGATGGCGCTAGGTACACACCTTCTTCTAGCATTAGGTGGAAGAAACGTTTAAAGCGCTCAGCATCACATTTAGTTGCTTGCTCATAGGTTGTGATGTTTTTCTCTTTAGTGAAGAAAAAACCAAACATGCCGCCAGCATAGTTAGTTGTTAAAGGAATACCTGCTTTATCAGCTTCTTGTTGGAAACCTTCACATAATCGAATACTTTTTGCTTCTAAATCTGCATGTAAACCAGGCTTAGAGATAAGCTCTAATGATTTAAGACCCGCAGCCATAGCAATTGGGTTACCTGATAATGTACCTGCTTGATAAACAGGACCAACTGGAGCGATAAAGTCCATGATCTCTTGTTTACCGCCAAATGCGCCAACTGGCATACCACCACCAATAACTTTACCTAAAGTCGTTAAATCAGGTTTGATGTTGTAATATTCTTGTGCACAGCCTAATGCAACACGAAATCCAGTCATTACTTCATCAAAAATAAGCACTGATTTGTATTCGTCACATACAGCACGTAAACCTTCTAAAAATCCTTCAACTGGTGGGATACAGTTCATGTTACCTGCAACAGGCTCAACAATAATACAGGCGATTTCGTCTGCGTATTTAGCGAAGATTTCTTTAACTTCATCTAAGTTATTAAATGATACTGTTAAAGTATGTTTTGCGAAATCTTCTGGAATACCTGGAGAGTTAGGTACGCCCATAGTTAATGCGCCAGAACCCGCTTTAACTAATAAAGAGTCAGCATGACCGTGGTAACAACCTTCAAACTTAAGAATTTTGTCACGACCTGTAAAACCACGTGCTAAACGAATCGCACTCATAGTCGCTTCTGTACCAGAACTTACCATACGTACTTTTTCAATAGATGGTACTAGCTCTTTTACTTTCTCAGCCATTAAAATTTCAGTTTCAGTTGGTGCGCCATAGCTTAGGCCATGTTCAACAGCATCTAAAACCGCTTGTTTAATTTCTGGGTGATTATGACCTAAAATCATAGGACCCCAAGAACCAACATAATCTATGTATTCTTTACCATCAGCATCTGTCATGCGCGCGCCTTGCGCTTGCTTAATAAATAAAGGTGTTCCGCCTACGCCATTAAATGCACGTACTGGTGAATTTACGCCACCTGGAATAGAGTCTTGCGCTCTTTGAAATAAGTCTTGGCTAGTTGTCATGAAAATGCCTTAATAATGTGTTTTATAATATTCAGTCAATATATTTTAATTGGTGTTTAGCTGTTTTTCTTTGCGCTATACCAAGGAACTTCTGTTTCGTATTTATCAACTAGGTTTTCTACACCTAAAGTTAATGCAAATAGTGCCATTCTAGCGATTACACCATTTTGTACTTGACGGAAAATTGCTAAGTTATCGTTGTTATTTAAATCGTTATCTAATTCGTTTGCATCACCTCGGCTATCGCGCGGTAATGGATGCATAAGTACTGAGTTTTTATTACAGTGCGCATCGTAAATTGCTTGGCTTATTTTAAATCCACCACGATATTTATTGGCTTCTTCTTGAGAAGGGAAACGCTCTTCTTGAATACGTGTTTGATAAACGATATCTGCTGCTAAGTTGCCTTCCATTTGATTTACTAATTCAATTTGATGACCTGAGTTAGTGACTGCATCTAAAACATAATCAGGCATTTGTAGGCCGTCAGGCGAAACCATAGTGAATTTAACATCTTTATAGTGACATAAAAGCTTTGATAACGAATGCACCGTACGGCCATATTTTAAATCACCTACAAGGGCGATATGCATGCCATCAATTTTACGTTCAAAACGGCTTAGCTCTTTTTCAATGGTTAATAAATCAAGTAATGCTTGAGTAGGGTGCTCGTTTGGTCCATCACCACCATTAATGACAGGTACTGTTGAACCTGTTGCAAATTCGGCAACTGAATTAGCGTCTGGGTGGCGCATTGCAACTGCATCAGCATATGATGAAATTACGCGCGCTGTATCGTAAAGTGATTCACCTTTGGCAAGCGCTGAGCTTTGCATGCCTGTGGTTTCGCGAACTAATCCGCCTAATAAATTAAAGGCTGTACCAAAACTTACACGAGTACGTGTACTTGGTTCAAAAAACAAGTTTGCTAATACGGCACCTTCAAGCACTTTTGTGCGTTTTTGTTTTTTAGCGTAAGGTTCCATTTTTTTTGCTACAGCAAAAATAGCCTCAATACTATCCCTATTTAATTGATTAACCGAAAGAATATGTTCGCCTTGAAAGTTCAGCATGTGTTCAATCCTATATAGTATGTTGGCAGTAAATTTGGGGAGATAATTGTTGGCTGCAGATTATACCCATGATGTCCCTAGATGACAAAGCATCTCGCGGTATCTTATGCATAATTTGCAGCTTAAAAGCAGTTTAAAAAAGCGGTTTTATTACCGCTAAAAAGATAATCGCTAATAATACTAAAACAGGTAGCTCATTTATTATTCGGTAAAATTTATCACTGCGTTTATTTCTGTCATGTTTAAAGTCAGATAAAAGCTTAAAGCAATAGCCATGATATATGTATAAAGCGATAACCAATATGAGTTTATAATGTAACCACATGCTGACTTTAAACCATTCTCGGCCATATTCAAAAATCATTAATACGCCAAAAACTAACGTTAACACTGCAAAAGGAGTGACAAAATAAAGTAATTTCCGCTCCATGGTTTTAAGCATTTCTTGGCTATCTTTATTATCTGTCATTGCGTGATATACAAATAATCGTGGTAAATAAAAAATGCCAGCAAACCAAGCAACCATAAAAAATATGTGCAGCGATTTGTATATTAATAATGTTGTCATTACTTGCCTTTTTAACGGTTAAATTGACGGTTTAAACTAAGCTATTTCTTATCGTTAGTATTTGATGAATATGATCCCAGCGTATTAGTCCCATAATTTGTTTGTTATCTAATTGGTTATAGATATAAACAGAACTTCCACGTTTGTCTTTTAAAATATCAAATACATCTGCGAGGGTACATTGACTACTAAGCCCTTCCAGTTCAACATATTGTATTGGAATGGCATTATCAGACATTAAACTTAAATCATATTCGGCTAATCGGTAGCCATTTTCTTCATCAAATACAATTAATGGTGTTTGGTTTTCAGGGTCTGAAGTTACTGCATTAAGCGTTGCATTAATTTGATCTTTATCATTGGAATATAATAATTTGAAATTTTCGTCCATTTCAGCCATAACGCCAATTTTTTGCAATGCTTCTACGGCAGGAGAAACTTGATATGGTAATCCTTGAAAATCTAACTGTTGTAAAAATATTGAGCGGTTACCAAAAAACTGTAAGGCACTCACATATGCTGTGGTGATCACTACCATGGCGGGTACTGTAATATGTGAGCTAGAAGTCATTTCCATCACAGCAACTAAAGCTGCCAGTGGTGCATGTAATGTAGCCGCAAACAAACCTGCCATGCCTAATACGGCGTAAGTACCAACAACATAATCATCAGGGCTCATATAACTGCCAAAATACGACATTAAAGTACCAATCAGTACTCCTAAACCAAACACAGAGCCAATTATGCCACCAGGAATACCCAGACCTAAAATAAATAGCGTAGCGATAAGTTTGGCTATTAATATTGTCATTAATAATTGTAAATTTTCAGCTGAAATAACGGAAAGATGAATGGCGCTCATACCTGACCCCATTGCTTGAGGCACTAAAAATGAAATAAGCCCCATAATTGTTCCTGCTAAAAGTAAACGAGGAAACATACTAATACGCCTAAATACTTTAATAACGTACATTAAGTTTCGGTTAAATGCATAGGCAATGGCACCTAAGGTTAATCCGCAAATAATTAAATAGGGATAATGCCAAATAGGTAATGGCGTGACATTGATAAGTGATAATTCATACGTATTGCCAAAAACGAACTGTGTTGTTACGGCACCAGTTACGGCTGCTAAGATAATTGGTACAAAAATATGAATTTTATATTCTCTGAGTACCACTTCCATTACAAAAATCACGGCAGCTAATGGCGTATTAAATGACGCTGAAATACCTGCGGCAACGCCACAACCAGCGAGTGTTCTCATGGAGTTATAAGGTAAATGGAGCTTTGAGCCAATGAAACTGGCTCCTGCAGCACCGATATGAACAGAAGGACCTTCTCGACCTACGGTAAAACCACTTATAAGTGCAATAGCACCACCGAAAAACTGATTTAAAGTACTATTAAAGGGAATGTTACCGTAATTTTGTTTAATGCGATGAATAATAAAAGGTACGCCTAAACGGTAATGTTTGTAGCGAGATATCATGGCAATAGCATAAATAAGTAAGGCACCAATAACGGGTATAAATAGCCTATATAATTCAGGAAGTTCAGTATAGTTATCGGATTCAGGTAAAAATATGGCTTGCACGCCAATGATAAGCAGTCTGAATATAATGATTAAGATAGCTGCAAATAAGCCCGCAACTATACCTAGCAGACACAGTTGAGCCGACGTTTTAGGTTTGGATAAACTTTTTCTGAGCGCTTCAAGCGATGTATGTGTCAACTCAAACAAAGAGATACCTATAAAATATGAGTACCAAAAAAGTAATTGCAGTTTATCAGAAGCTTAGTGAATTTTCATAAAAAATAAGCGCTAAAATTAGATTAATTTAGCTTTGTCTATCCTGTGTATTTTTTAGTAAATACTTGATTAAAACAGTCGGGTATTAGATAATCGCGCTATATCAATTTATTTAAGTAGAAGTATGTCTGAGCAATTACCGATACAATTCACGGATAATGCAGCAAATAAAGTTAAGCAGCTAATCGAGGAAGAAGAGAATCCAGAACTAAAACTTCGTGTTTATGTTACGGGCGGAGGCTGTTCAGGGTTTCAATATGGTTTTACTTTTGATGAAAAAACCAACCCAGGTGATATGACTATTGAAAAAAATGGCGTAACGTTAGTGGTAGACCCTATGAGTATTCAATACTTAGTTGATGGCACTGTTGATTACACTGAAGGACTTGAAGGTTCTCGCTTTTTTGTAAATAATCCAAACGCAACAGCAACGTGTGGCTGTGGTTCATCATTTAGTGTTTAGTAAATAAACTAAATATTATTAATAAGTTAAAAAAGCCGCATTATGCGGTTTTTTTGTTTCTGTTATCTGGAATGTAAAGCTTGTTTACATTTTATTACTTACTTTGCCTGCAAAAACTTCGTATGATTGAGAGATAATAATTATTAGCATTAACCTTGGAGAGAAAGGATGCTTACATTTCAGCGCATTCGTCAATTGTTAGATGAAAAACCGTTCATCATCGCATTAAGTATTAGTATTGGTATTATACTTTGGATGTTATCTGGACCCTCCAATGCACAAGACCCCAAAAACACTTCAAATAAAACAACAGATCAGCAAGCACCTTTAGCAAAAGTGAAAGTAGAAACACTAAAAGCCCAAGATATTTTTAAAACCCTTACATTATACGGAAAATCTGAGCCTGATAAAGTTTCCACTATCAGTGCGAGAGAAGAAGGTGAAGTAAAAGATATTTATGTTAAAGAAGGTCAATTTGTTGAAAAAGGCACTGTCATTTTATCTCTTGATCAATCTGACTTGAACGAAAGAATAGTCTCTGCAAAATCATTATTAGTTCAAAGAAAATTAGAGTATCAAGGCTTTGTTAAATTAAAGCAAAAAGGCTTACAAGACGAAGTGAAACTGTCTCGTAGTAAAGCACAGCTAGAGCAAGCAAAATCAGACCTTTCAAGTTTAAAGTTGAGTTTATCTCGTAGCCAAATTAAAGCACCATTTAGCGGTGTAATTAATCAAAGACTTGTTGAAATTGGTAGCTATGTTGGTCGTGGTGACCCAATCTTAGAATTAGCTGATTTAGACCCATTAGTTGTGCGTGCTGATGTTACCCAGTCTGAAATTTTTGGATTAAACCTAGAGCAGGAAGTAAAAGCAACCTTAGTTAACAAAGAAACTTATTCTGGAAATATTAGATATATTGCATCAGTTGCAGATGACAATACTAATACTTTCAAAATTGAAGCTAAATTTTCAAACCCAGATATGAAGTTTAGAGCCGGTTTTTCAACGCAATTAGATATTGATTTTGAAGCCGTAAAAGCCATTCATATTAGCCCTGCATTTATGGCATTAGACCCTAAAGGTAGCATAGGCGTTAAAACACTAAATGATAAAAATGAAGTTGTGTTTTCGCCAATTAATATAGTGAAATCTACTTCAGAAGGTATTTGGATGTCAGGCTTAGGTGAAGAAGTTAAAGTAATCACCTTAGGCCAAGGTTTTGTAAGAATAGGTGATGTTGTTGAACCTGTTTTTTCAACTGATGATTCAATTACAAAACAAGACTAAGGCCGAATAATGAAAACAATAATTGACGGCGCGTTAAATAAAACCAGAACGGTTTTATCTATTTTTGTTTTGTTGCTGATTGCAGGTTGGATGACCTATCAGAGCATTCCTAAAGAAGCTAACCCAGATGTAAATATTCCATTTATTTATGTATCAATTGTACATGATGGTATTTCACCTGAAGATGCAGAAAGACTGCTTATTCGCCCAATGGAAGTGGAATTACGCGCAATACAAGGCGTAAAAGAAATGAAAGCCACTGCCAGTGAAGGACATGCTTCAATTACATTAGAGTTTTTGGCTGGATTAGATACGAACGATTTATTAGCTGAAGTACGTGACAAAGTGTCACTGGCAAAAGCGAAACTACCAAGCGAATCCGAAGAACCTGAAGTGCATGAAGTTCTGATGGAAGATCAGCAACCCACTATTACTCTTACTTTATCTGGAAACGTGCCTGAACGTGGGTTATTAACAATAGCGCGTAATTTAAAAGATGATATTGAAGGTATATCGAGTGTAATGGAAGTGGATATTGGTGGCGACCGTGAAGATATGGTTGAAATCATTGTTGATCCATTATTGATGGTATCATATGGCTTAGATCAAACTGATATTTATAATCTAATCAGTAATAATAATAAATTAGTTGCCGCAGGTACTTTAGATACAGGTAAAGGCCGATTTGCCATTAAAATCCCATCAGTTTTTGAAACAATTCAAGACGTCATGGAGCAACCAGTCAAGGTTGTTGGTGATAAAGTTGTGCGTTTTATGGATGTGGCACAAATACGTCGCTCTTATAAAGATCCCACTTCCATTGCCCGAATTAATGGGGAATCAGCCGTTGCTTTAGAAGTTAAAAAGCGCAGTGGCGAAAATATCATAGATACAGTGAATGAAGTGAAAGAGATTGTTGAAAAAGCAAAAGTACTTTGGCCTGATCACATTAAAGTAAATTATACTGCTGATAGCTCACAAGACGTAAAAGATATGCTTTCAGACTTACAAAATAATGTAATGTCAGCTGTTTTATTAGTGGTGATAGTGATTATCGCTATTTTAGGCAGTCGCTCTGCATTTTTAGTCGGGGTTGCGATACCAGGCTCATTTTTAACGGGCATTTTAGTACTTTCTTTATTTGGCTTAACGGTAAATATCGTGGTGTTATTTGCTTTGATCATGGCGGTAGGTATGTTGGTTGATGGCGCGATTGTTGTCACTGAATTTGCTGATCGTATGATGAGTGAAGGCATGCATCGTAAACAAGCTTATGCTATGGCTGCTAAACGTATGGCATGGCCTATTATCGCCTCAACTGCGACGACATTAGCGGCATTTGCGCCATTAATTTTTTGGCCAGGTATGATGGGCGAGTTTATGAAATATTTACCCATCACTTTAATTGCAACTTTAACAGCTTCATTGGTGATGGCGTTAATATTTGTACCAGCATTAGGTAGCCTAATAGGTAAAGTAAGACCAATTAAAGAGTCTGAAAAACAAGAGTTAGTGGCTGCTGAAGAAGGTGATGTGACTAAATTACATGGTTTTAGCGGTAAGTATGTTCGTGTATTAGATAAAGCGATTTCACGCCCTTGGTGGGTTTTATTTGGTGCGATTATAATTTCGATTTTAGTGTTTGTTGGTTATGGTGCGTCAAAACTTGGGGTGCAATTTTTCCCTGAAGTTGAGCCTAATGGTATTAACTTAAAAGTACGTTCGTTTGGTGATTTATCAATTTATGAAAAAGACACCATAATGCAAGATGTTGAAGGTCGTATTTTATCAATAGAAGGCATTAAAACTATTTACTCGCGTACAGGCGGTAAAGACTTAGTTGGTACAGTACGTTTAAATCTAGATGATTGGGACCAACGCTTACCTGCGGATGATATTATTGAACAAGTAATATCACTGACAGAAAATATTGCTGGTGTAGAAGTCGAGCTTAGAAAAGATGAAAACGGCCCTGGTGGTGGTAAAGATCTGTCTATTGAATTAAGTTCTAAATACCCTGAAGCCTTAAATAATGAAGCAAGACGTATTCGTCAAGCGTTAGAAGCTGATGGCTCATTTATGAATATAGATGATACCGCTTCAAAACAAGGCATTGAATGGCAGCTTAAAATAGATAGAAGTAATGCGGCAAGATTTGGTGCTGACGCCACGATGTTAGGTGCTAACGTGCAAATGATCACCAATGGTCTGAAATTAGGAGAATACCGCCCTGATGATGTAGATGACGAAATTGATATCAGAGTACGTTTTCCTCATGAGAAACGCGATTTAGGTCGAATAGAAACATTACGTATTAAAACCATGCATGGTCAAATTCCGGTATCCCATTTTGTTGAAAAATCGCCAGTGCAAAAGGTAGATACTATTCACAGAGTGGATAGTCATCGTGTTGTTACCGTTAATGCAGATATGAAAGCAGATGAGTTGTTAAGTCTTGCTTTACCTCGTTTACAAGCCCAGCTTAAAGAACAAGGAATGGATCCTAGAGTAAAATTAAAAGTGCGCGGTGAAAATGAAGAGCAAGGTGAGTCAGAAGTATTTTTGAAAAATGCACTCATGGTTGCACTGTTTGTTATGGGTCTTATTTTAGTGACTCAGTTTAATAGTTTTTATCAGGCGTTTTTGATTCTTAGTGCTGTGTTATTTTCTACAGTAGGTGTATTTTTAGGTCTGTTAATTTTACAGCAGCCATTTGGCATTGTGATGTCAGGTATCGGTGTTATCGCTTTAGCGGGTATTGTAGTGAACAATAACATTGTATTAATAGATACATATAACCTACTTAGAGCACAAGGCATGGCGGCTAAAGAAGCGATTCTTAGAACGGGAGCGCAAAGATTAAGACCTGTATTGTTAACAACGGTAACAACCATTTTAGGTTTAATGCCTATGGTATTGCAGGTGAATATAGATTTCTTTAATCGTGAAGTGGCAGTGGGTGCTCCATCAACGCAGTGGTGGGTTCAGCTCTCGACAGCTGTTGCTGGTGGTTTAACCTTTGCAACGGTATTAACCTTAGTATTAACACCATGTTTATTAATGCTCAGAGCAAGACGACAAGAAAGAAATTCACTTCACAAAATAAAAATCTTGTGAAGTTAGCTCCTAAATCAAATTAACTTTAAAAAGCCACTTACTCAAGTGGCTTTTTATTGATTTGTAACAAAAATCATCAATGTAAAAAAGCCTAAAATTAAACTACTAAATCCAAGTATATATAAAAAACCTTTTTTACCTTGCTTTAAGCTTAAATTATTTTGTTTTAAAAAAAAGAACCATAAAAGACAAAGTACTATAGGAAGTAAAAACATTAATCGAATCATATTTGGCTAATTATCACTATTTTCTATTTATTAGTTAATAGAGTATACCAATACTCATTGGAAAGTCAGTTTTATGTGATTTAGACGAAGAATAATGAACATTCATCGCATTTTATGTAATTGAAGGTGAATAACAGTTAATATTATACTATTAGTAGTATCTAAATATTTTTTTAGACCTATATTAGGTAATTTCGTTAAAAACGGCTATACCTAATATAGAGCTTGTGCTTTAATGGGGTCAAATCAATTCTTGCGTTTCAAAGCTTGAACGTTTTGAGCCATAGCATTGAGCATTATGGGGAGGGGCACTCCCAATTACTTTAATATAAAAAAACATCTAGTAGGAGATGCTTTTATGATGGGAAAAACAGTTTCATCTGATGAAAATAGTAGACTAACTTCTTGGCTTAAAGAAAAACGTCAAGAGAAAGGTCATACAATGAGAAGCTTAGCGCAAATTATTGGTACACCTCATTCATTCATCGGTAAAATAGAAAATCAAGAGCGCCGTTTAGACGTTGTTGAATTTGTTCGTTACTGTAACGCGTTGGAAGTCGATCCAACTGAAGGCTTAGCTTTATTAGATGCTGAATAGTTTTCGTACTAAGTGATTTAAATTGTATTTAAATGACTTTAAAAATAGAATGCAGGGAAGCATTTTATATTTATACCCCACTCAATGTATAAAATCCTAAAATCCTAAAATCCTAAAATCCAGTTTCCTAGCTCTTAGTACCTGTCTCCTTAATTTCCATTCTTATGAAAATTATTTTCTAAACGATACATATGATGTCTGATCAAGTATAAAAATACTAAAGATGGGATCACCATAACCGCCGTTAATACAAAAAATAATGCCCAGTTACCATCTAACCAATCTACTAACATGCCACTTGAAGATGAAAGCAAGGTTCTAGCGAAATTACCTAGAGATGCAAGTAGCGCATATTGGGCTGCGGTAAAGCTACGATTACAGAGCATAGATAGAAATGCCACCATAGCCACGAGTGACCAAGCTTGTGTGAAACCGTCAACTACTACTGTTAACGCATACATCCATTCAACAGGGCCAATAAGTGCGATAACCGCAAATAATAGGTTAGATAGTGCCATAGCAATGCCACTAATAAATAAGCCTTTTACAATTCCGTATTTGTGATTAAATAAGCTGCCTAAAAAAGCAAAAACGATAGTGATTATACCAGTGCCAAATTTAGAATAAGTGCCAATTTGTGTATTGGTAAACCCCACTTCTTTATAAAAAACGATAGACATACGCCCTAAAAAAGCTTCGCCAATTTTAAATAAGAATATAAACGCAAGCAGAGCTAACGCTGTTTTAACGCCATTACGTTTAAAAAATTCTGAAAAGGGTGCTACCAGGGTAACTAAAAGCCAACTTGCTATTTTTGCTGAGATAGTATTTTGGTTATCAGTAAATAGTGTTTTTTGATACTGAGTTTCGAGTTTTGATTGTATTTCATCTCGGTTAGAATCTGGTTCTTTTACCCAAAATACACATAAGCTTAAACAAAACATCATAAAAGCCAGTACAACATATACTTGGTTCCAGTCCCAACCAGGGAAATCTGCAAAGTAAAAAGGCACGGTGCCCAATAATGCATAACCTGACCACCAACCAGATGTTGCCATCGCAGCCGCAGCCGTTGCCTTATGGCTCTCATTTTCAGCTAAGCTATCAATACGGAATGCATCAATCGAAATATCTTGTGTAGCCGATGCAATTGCTATCACAATTGAAATCATCGCAACCAATTTTAAGTTAGCACTGATATCAACAGTAGAAAGTAACAGCGTAGCTGCAATGATGAAAAACTGCGTGAATAAAATCCAACTACGTCTTAGGCCTAGTAGCTTATTTAAAATAGGTAATTTAACGCGGTCAACTAAAGGCGACCATAAGAAATTGATAGAATAAGCGCCAAAAACTAAACCAAAAAGACCTATGGTACTGCGAGACAAACCTTCATCTTTTAGCCAAGCTGAAAGCACAGAACCGATTAAAACCCAAGGAAAGCCGCTGGCCATGCCAAAAATGAAAATACTTATTAAACGCTTATCTTTAAAATAGCTTAAGTATTCTTTCATTGAAATATCAGTGGTCATATCGGGTTCTTATTATTTTTATTAATTTAATACTCCCAAATGTTGGGAGTGTATATTGGAATAAACGTTATAGTTTTTCTTCAGGTAAGACGATTACATCATAAATTAATACAGGTTTGACTGGCACAAAGTCGTAGCCAATTTTTTCGTTATATCCTGTTTCAACTTTCATGATTTTATCTAACGTTTCATAGCCTTCTGAAACACTACCAAATACAGCAAAACCCC
The DNA here is from genome assembly GCF_018860845.1 of Pseudoalteromonas sp. C2R02. Lineage (NCBI taxonomy): Bacteria > Pseudomonadati > Pseudomonadota > Gammaproteobacteria > Alteromonadales > Pseudoalteromonadaceae > Pseudoalteromonas > Pseudoalteromonas sp. C2R02. The sequence goes on from NZ_JAHKQC010000023.1 coordinate 142,301, forward strand.
AACCACGACCCGGATTTAAGTGGTGGTTATCGTCCATATTGAAAAAGAACTGACGATCACCTGAGTGGGGTTTTCTATCTTGATATGCCATAGCAATAGAGTACATTTCATTTTTCATACCATTGCCGCTTTCGTTAAAAATAGGCGCAATTGTATGCATACCATCATGATCTTTATCATAACCTCCGCCTTGAATTACAAAGTCTTGCTCGTTTTCTTCGTCACGTTCTACACGATGAAAAATGGAGCCTTTATAATCGCCGTTAGCGACATACGTTAAAAAGTTATTCACTGTAATAGGCGCGCGAGAGCGGTCTAGTTCAATAATGATATTACCGTGGCTTGTTTTAAGCTCTACTTTAGGAAATAAGTTACTTTTTTGCACAAATTTACCATCGGCAGCACTTAAAGCTGACATTGAAATCACTGCCAGTGTGCTCAATATTAGCGTTTTAATGAATGGTTTTATCATGGGTATCCTTAACCTTGTAAAAATTCTTGAAGTTCAACATCGTTTACAATACGGGAAATCATTTGTTCTAACAATGTATTAAGCTGGCCTTCTACTTTTGCTTTGTCAAAAATTAGAGGCCCTTCGCTATTTTGACTGCCATTATAATATTTATTGAAGTTCTGCTTACCTTTATTAAGTTTAACTTCTAATTCAATTATGCCTTCACTACGATACTTAAGCGTTTGTTGTTTTACGATGACTTCTAGTTGATGAATATGCAAAGCCATTTGATTTTGAGAAGAGGCATTAATATTAACACCGCTATTTTTTAAGGCTTTGGATAAAGCATTATTAAGGGACTGTTCTAAATCATTACTAGCGACTTTAGTCACATCATCTTTTTTCAAAATACGTAAAGTCGTGGGTGTTTCTCGATTATCTTGTACAGATAAATCTATATTATTTGCAATTGAAAGCTGAGCGGTTGCTGTGTAATTAGGAGCGATAATAATACGTTCAGGAAGGGACTGACATGCAGATACTGCAAGTACACAAAATAATAGGGCTATTTTTTTCATGGCGATCCGTGATGTTTTTATTTGACTATAAATATTGCAACAAGGATATTTAATATAAAAGATAAATATCCTTTTAATTGTTACATATTCTTTAAGATTGTAATGCTTTCTCTTTTGTAGAACTTAAAACCACAAAGCGACTATTTGAGCCAAGTAATTTACAGTTACCAAATATACGTTCTAACTTACCATGATAATCAAGGTGACGATTACCAATAATACGTAGCTCACCGCCCACTTTTAATACACGTCGTGCATCAATAAACATTTGCCATGCAATATGATCTGTTACAGCTTGCTGCTGATGAAATGGGGGGTTACATAAAATAATATCTTGGCTTTCTGCGTCAAACCCCGTCATACAGTCATTTTGCATAAAGGTACATTGGTCTAACTTTTCTGGCAGGTTTTGCTGTATGTTTAATCCCGCAGAGTTTACTGCCATATCAGACTCATCAACAAAGGTGATTTCTGAATTAGGACATTTAGTTAATGTTGTAAGACCAATCACACCATTACCACAGCCTAAATCTACTATGCTTTTTACCTTTTTAGTTTGTGGTAAAAAGTTCATAAAGAATCGTGCACCAATATCTAATGAATCACGTGAAAATACATTTGCATGATTATTAATTGTAAAGTCGGTGTTTTTGAGTTCCCACTTGATTGTCGCAGGTGTGTCTTGTGCTTGTTTTTCAAATTTAGCAAAGACTAGGCGAGATTTTTTTACGGCAAGGGATGTTTTAGCTTCGCCAATATATTTTTCAAAGGCTTTAGACGTTGAGTTATGGATATCTTTGGTTTTACCTGCACCTATCACTAACGTACCAGGCTTTAATACTTGGCTTAATTTGGCAAGTTGGTGGGCTAATAAACCATTGTTTTTTGGAATTTTGATTAAGACTAAATCTATTTCACTTGATGGTAAGTCAAAACAGCTTAATAAATCTAAGTTAGCACTCGTTAGGTTATTTTTTTCGATATTGTATTTTGCTGCTTGATGTGCAATAAATGAATCGCTGATCAAAGTATTTGCTTTATCATTAAAATAACAACTTAAAGCACCAAAACTATCATTTAAGATCGCAATATTGTTAAGTTCGCTGTGATGTTCTTCAACATAATTTATTAAATATTCATCAGCAGAATCCCAAGCCTGCAAACTACGAGTTTTTTGTTCTAAAGGAAAACGTTCTAAGGTAAATGTTTTATTTCCTAGAACTGCTTGGGTTAATTCTTGTATCATGAGTATTTATACCAATATTATTCATCTGAATTGATTTTAACATGCCTTTATTCAATTGTTCACCTGATTTGCCAAACTGCTTCAATTATTATGAAAATTGTATCAGTGAAGCAAAAGCCGATGCTTTATTTCATTATTTAGTTAGCAATATGAATTGGCAGCAACCAGCGATATCTATGTATGGTAAGCAGGTATTAATTCCTAGAAAACAAGTTTACATGGCTGATAGTAAACTCAATTATGCTTATTCAGGCATGGCATTAGTGGTGGAACCTTGGGATGCTATTTTAGAAAAATTTGCAGCTAGATTAACAAAACAGTTTGAAGTGCCATTTAATGCCGTATTAATAAATTGGTATAGAGATGGTAATGATAGCGTTGGTTGGCATTCAGATGATGAAGCTGAGTTAGGTAACAATCCTGTCATTGCTTCTATCTCGTTAGGTGATGAGCGGATTTTTAAAATCAAAGATAGTGCTAATAATAAAAACTATGATCTGACACTTAATAGCGGTAGTTGCTTATTAATGTCTGGTAACAGCCAATCACAGTATCAGCATTGCTTGCCTAAAATGGCCAATTCAAAAATAGCAAATACAATAAGAGGCAGAATAAACCTGACTTTTAGGTATATTCATCCAAAAATTTAAAATAAAATAGATTTAGAATTTAGATTTAATATGAAAGGTTTAAGCATGCAAACTCAAATAGAACAAAAATTACTCGAGAATATGACATGTCAGCATTTAGTGGTGACTAATGAAAGTCATATGCATAGCGCAGGTACGGATTCTCATTTTAAAGTTGTGATAGTCAGTTCTGATTTTGAAGGTAAACGCCTATTACAAAGACACCGTGCTATTAACAAGGTACTTGCTGATGAACTCGCGAATCATATTCACGCATTAGCGCTTCATACTTATACTGAACATGAGTGGACTGAGCTAAATGAACAAGCACCATTATCTCCTAAATGTGCTGGCGGCTCTAAAAAATAGACTGTTTACTCCATATTAATGATTTCTATTTATATAACTCAAAAGAATAACAAAGGTTTATTCTAGGTTTGATAAATGTTAAATTCTCGCGATATATGAAAATTTATTATCGCGAGATGAATCACATTTTAACGAAAACACATCAAAAAATAGATCGATTCACAGAAGTTTTAGGCAATGCGATTGCTTGGTTTACCGCATTTATGGTGGTAATTATGTTATCCATCGTACTATTACGATACGGCTTTAATATTGGTTGGATTGCCATGCAGGAATCTGCCTTATATCTACACGCCTTTGTATTTATGCTGGGCTGCTCTTACACCTTAAAACATAACGGTCATGTAAGAGTGGATATTTTCTATCGTAATTTCAGCCCTAAAAAACAAGCCTGGGTTAATTTATTAGGATGTCTGCTGCTTTTAATCCCTGTTACCATTTTTATATCAGTAATGAGCTTTGATTATGTTGCGAGCTCGTGGCGCGTAATGGAAGGATCTCGTGAAGCAGGCGGTTTACCTGGGGTATTCATCTTAAAGTCTTTGATCCCTTTATTATCTTTTACACTTATTATTCAAGCAATTTCAGAAATGCTAAAAGCCATTGAAATTATCCTTGGAAAATCGCAAATTAATTAATCAGGAGTTAAGACCATGGAGTATATGGCCTTATATTTATTTATTGCAGTTTGCCTTGTTTTATTAATAGGCTTTCCAGTCGCGTTTTCTTTAGCTGGAACTGCATTGGCTTTTGCTGGTATTGGCATGCTGATAGGGCACTTTGATGCGTCATTTTTACATGCTATCCCTAATCGCTTATTTGGCATTGTTTCAAATACAATTTTAATGGCAGTCCCGCTGTTTATATTTATGGGCGTCATGCTCGAAAAATCGAAAGTAGCTGAGAACTTATTAGATGCAATGGCATTGATGATGGGGAAAACTAAAGCGGGCATGGGAATCGCTGTCACTTTAGTAGGTATGTTATTAGCGGCAAGTACAGGTATTGTTGGCGCAACCGTTGTTACTATGGGGCTGTTAGCTTTACCTACCATGTTAAAGCGTGGTTATAGTGCGCAATATAGCTCTGGGATTATTGCGGCAACAGGCTCTTTAGGGCAAATTATTCCCCCTTCAATTGCGTTAGTCTTATTAGGTGATGTGCTTTCAAGTAGCTATCAGCAAGCCCAGCTTAATATGGGCATATTTTCTCCGGAAACGATTTCAATTGCTGATTTGTTTGCCGGAGCGATGATCCCGGGGCTAATTTTAGTCTTGCTTTATATTATTTATTCTTTTGTTTTAGCTATTTTTAAACCTGAGCAAGTACCTTGTTTATTAGATGAAGATATTGAATATATTAAAAGTAGAAAATCAGTGGGTGTTTTTGCTGCTTTAGTCCCGCCTTTATTACTGATTTTTTGTGTGCTCGGCTCTATTTTATTTGGTGTGGCAACGCCGACTGAAGCCGCTGGAGTAGGGGCTTTTGGTGCCTCTATTTTAGCTATTTGGCAAAAACAATTTACCTTAGTGAACTTGCAAGATGTGATGCGTCAAACTTTAAAAATAACGGCTATGGTATTTATGATTTTAATTGGTGCTTCCATTTTTTCATTGGTATTTAGAGGTTTTGGCGGCGAAGAGTTAATCGCAGGTTTTTTTGAGCAATTACCTGGTGGCGTTGTATCTGCTGTATTAATAGTAATGCTCGTGATGTTTTTATTAGGTTTTATTCTTGATTTTATTGAAATTACATTTGTTGTAGTACCAATTGTTGCGCCTATATTACTGATGATGGGTGTTGACCCTATTTGGTTGGGTATAATGATAGCTGTAAATTTACAAACTTCATTTTTAACACCGCCGTTTGGTTTTGCATTGTTTTATTTGCGAGGCGTAGCGCCAAAGTCAGTTTTAACATCTGATATATATAAAGGGGTGATCCCATTTATTATCATGCAACTGTTTCTCTTGATTTTAATGTCGGTTTATCCGAAAGTAGTCACTTGGCTTCCGGATTTGTTATACCCTTAGTGATTAATAATATGGGAACAAATTCGTAATTATTTAAAAAACAACAATGATAAAACATTAAATAATCAATAAATTGCATTAAATTGAAGATGAATGATGGATATATTTATTTTTAATTAGTTTAGCTAAATTATTGAATCCAAATTTTAAGGGAGAAAATCAGAAATGAAATTGATTAAAAAGGCTGTTTTAGCGAGCCTTGTAAGTATGTTGATGTTGGGCTGTTCTGATAAAAATAATAATTCAAATCAGCAAGTTCAACCTCAAGCAGTTCAAGAACAACAAAAATTTAATTGGAAGCTTGTTACTAGTTGGCCTAAAAATTACCCAGGGCTTGGCACAGCACCTGAAAGATTTGCTAAAAATGTTAATTTAATGAGCAATGGCAGATTAACCGTTAAAGTATATGGAGCAGGGGAGTTAGTTCCGGGTTTTGAAGTATTTGATACTGTTTCTGCAGGTACTGCACAGATGGGCCATAGTGCTGCTTATTATTGGAAAGGAAAATTACCTGCAGCGCAATTTTTTACTGCGATTCCTTTTGGTATGAACGCCCAAGAAATGAACGGTTGGTTACATCACGGTGGTGGTATGGATTTATGGCAAGATTTATATAAACCGTATAACTTGATCCCAGCGGCAGGTGGCAATACAGGTGTTCAAATGGCAGGTTGGTTTAAAAAAGAAATCAACACTGTTGAAGACTTAAAAGGTCTGAAAATGCGTATTCCTGGTTTAGGCGGTGAAGTACTTAAAAAGTTAGGTGGCTTGCCAGTATCATTAACGGGTGGTGAATTATTTACATCATTACAAACGGGCGCCATTGATGCGACTGAATGGGTTGGACCATATAATGACCTTGCATTTGGTTTAAATAAAGCCGCAGAATTTTATTATTATTCAGGTTGGCATGAGCCTGGGGCAAACCTTGAATTTTTAGTTAATCAAGATGCGTTTAATGAATTACCTAAAGACTTGCAAGCAATTGTAACAGCGGCAATGCGTGTTGCTAATACTGATATGCTTGATGAATATACAGCGCGTAATAATGATGCTTTAGAGCAATTAGTAAATAAACATGATGTTCAATTGAGAAAATTCTCACCAGAAATCATGGCTGCATTAAAGCAAGGCATGAATGAAGTAATGCAAGACCAAATTGCGGCAGATCCTAAAATGAAAGAAATATGGCAGTCTTATCACTCTTTTTATACGCAAGCTAAGTCTTATCATGATATTTCTGAGAAAGAGTATTATTTAAACCGATAATAAACTTGCTGCGCAGCTTTATAAAGTAACTGCGCAGCAAAACAATTTACTACTGCGAACCAAATTAATTGAGATCAACTTTCTGAGAAAGGACGCTGTTGTAGCAAACTGGTAAGATGATTCTAATAAAGCTAACACATCCGACCTGTTTAACAGATTTAAGCGTTAAACTAGCACCTAATTTACTGAACAATTTAATAAGTATGGAATAATAATATGGTCATTAAGCCTAAAATCCGTGGATTCATCTGCACTAACGCACATCCAGCTGGTTGTGCAGAACATGTAAACGAACAAATAGCATATGTAAAATCTAATGGTCCAGTTGAAAATGGTCCTAAAAATGTTTTAGTGATAGGCGCGTCAACTGGTTATGGTTTGGCTTCTCGTATAACTGCTACTTTTGGTTCAGGGGCAAATACATTAGGTATTTTCTTTGAAAAAGAAGGCACTGAAAAGCGTACAGGTTCTGCAGGTTGGTATAATTCAGCTGCATTTCATACTGAAGCTAAAAAAGCAGGCGTATGGGCTAAAAGTATTAATGGCGATGCATTCTCTGATGAGATTAAAGCTAAAACAATTGAAACAATTAAAGCTGAAATGGGCAAAATTGATTTAGTTATTTATTCTTTAGCATCTCCACGTCGTACAGATCCAAAAACAGGTGAAGTACATACATCTACCTTAAAGCCAATTGGTCAAGAAGTTACAACTAAAAACCTTAATACATCTAAGCGTATTATTGATTCAGTGACTGTTGAAGCTGCGAACGAAGATGAAATTGCCAATACTGTAAAAGTAATGGGCGGTGAAGATTGGGAATTATGGTTAGAAGCTTTAAATGATGCTGATGTATTAGCTGATAACTTTAAAACAACTGCATATACTTATATTGGTAAAGAGTTAACTTGGCCTATCTATGGTCATGCAACGATTGGTAAAGCAAAAGAAGATTTAGATCGCGCAGCGGGTGCAATTAAAGCATTAACTGCTGATAAAAAAGGTGAAGCGTATGTTTCTTCACTTAATGCTGTTGTGACACAAGCAAGTTCTGCAATTCCAATTATGCCACTATATATTTCTGCTTTATTTAAAGTAATGAAAGCTGATGGTACTTATGAGGGCACTATTGAGCAGATTGATAGCTTATTCAGAGAAAACCTATTTGGTGCAACACCGCGTTTTGATGCAGATGGTCACTTATTCCAAAACTATAAAGAACTGGAAGATGATGTACAGCAGCGCGTGCAAAAAGTATGGGATACAGTAGACACTGATACAATTGATGAGCTAACTGATTACATTGGTTACCATAATGAGTTTTTACGCTTATTCGGCTTTGGCATTGATGCTATAGATTACGATGATGATGTGAACCCAGTAGCTGTTATTGAGCAAATGGTATAACTATCGGCTTTAGCTTGGTTAATTAAATCAAGCCATTAAGAAATACATAAGCCGCCTACCTTAAATTAAGGTAGGCGGTTTTTTTTACTTTAAATTTAGTTTTGTTAAATTTGAAAGGTAATTCAAAGAAAAGGTTAACTGGGGAAAATATTTTACCTTAAAGTTTAGATTTTATGTTGAATGAAAATATTTCACTATTCACTGCTAGTTGATAATGGTTATCAACTATGGGGCTGAATCGTATGTTTTTAGATAAAAAAGACTATTTTTTAGACTTTAGTCTATGCTTAATTATTGGATGAAAATCAACCTATTTTGATTTTGTTCTAATTTAGTTAATTTGTAAGCATTAATTTCAAATATGCCCTCGCAAAGACTAGGGTTTTAATGCTAAAATCCCGCAAATTATTTTAGTTTCGCTGTGTAGTCTTTTCTTGTTTGAAATTTAAAACTTCAAATGAGGCACCTTTACGGGAGCTTATAAAAAGTTGGGTTGCTTTTTTAAGTTAGATTACGTGGCCGGTTAGATGAACAGTTTCTTTCCTTTAATGTAATGCAAGTGTCTATGATCAATATAAAAAAAGGTCTGGATCTTCCAATAGAAGGTGCACCACAGCAAGTAATTCATGACGGTTCTGCCGTTAAACGAGTTGCAGTGCTTGGTGAGGAATTTATTGGAATGCGTCCGTCCATGCAAGTTCGATTGGGTGACCAAGTCAAAAAAGGCCAAGTTCTTTTTTCAGATAAAAAGACTCCTGGCGTAAAATTCACAGCAACAGCTTCGGGTGTTGTTAAAGAGATTAACCGTGGTGCAAAGCGTGTTTTGCAATCAGTTGTTATCGAAGTCGATGGCAATGAGCAAATCACTTTTGACTCTTTCAGTTTAGATTCGCTTGCGACTCTAGATCGTGAAAAAGTTCAAAATGTACTTGTTGAATCGGGACAGTGGACAGCAATGCGCACTAGACCATTCAGTAAAGTGCCTGCTTTGGATGCAACGCCTAATTCAATCTTTGTAACCGCTATGGATACTAATCCATTAGCCGCTGATCCAGTTGTTGTGATCGGTGAAAATAGTGAAGCTTTTGAAGCTGGACTATCTGTGGTTTCACGTTTGACTGATGGTAAGGTTTTTGTCTGTAAACTAGCTGGAACATCAATTCCAAACTCTTCAGTTGCTTCTGTTGAAGTAAAAGAGTTTGCAGGTGTTCACCCAGCAGGTTTAGTTGGCACTCATATCCATCACTTAGATGCTGCATCTGCAAGCAAACAAGTATGGCACTTAGGTTACCAAGATGTTATTGCATTTGGTAAGCTTTTCCTTACTGGTGAAATTTTCACTGACCGTGTTATCTCAGTTGCAGGTCCTGCAGTGAAGAACCCACGTTTAGTTAAAACTCAACTAGGTGCTAACCTTGATGATTTAGTTAGTGGTGAATTAGAAGACGGCGAAAACCGTGTTATTTCTGGTTCAGTATTATCTGGTTCTACGGCAAGCGGCGTGCATGCGTACCTTGGTCGTTACCATAATCAAGTATCAGTATTAGCTGAAGGTCGTGAAAAAGAATTATTCGGTTGGATCGCTCCAGGTTCGAAAAAATTCTCTGTAACACGTACTTTCTTATCTCATTTATCTCCTAAGCGTCTGTTTAATATGACGACGTCTACTGGTGGTTCTGAGCGTTCTATGGTGCCAATCGGTAACTATGAGCGAGTAATGCCGTTAGATATCCTTCCGACTCATTTATTACGTGATTTAATTGTACGTGATCTTGATAGTGCAGTTTCTTTAGGTGCACTTGAATTAGATGAAGAAGATTTAGCGTTATGTACTTTCGTTTGCCCAGGTAAATACGAATATGGCGTAATTCTTCGTGATTGCCTGAATACAATCGAGAAGGAAGGCTAATAATGAGCTTAAAGAATTATTTAGAAAAAATCGAACCTAACTTTGAGCCAGGTGGAAAATACGAAAAATGGTTTGTGCTTTACGAAGCAGCTGCAACTATTTTTTACACGCCAGGTTTTGTAACTAAAAATGGTTCTCACGTACGTGATAATATCGATCTTAAACGTATTATGATCTTAGTTTGGATGGCAACATTCCCAGCTATGTTTTTTGGTATGTTCAACATTGGTCATCAAGCTGCTGACGCACTTGCTGGCGGCGCTGTTTTAGCTGATAGCTGGCAGGTTGGCCTGTTCCAAATGTTAGGTGGTGAGCTAACCTCATCTTCTGCTTGGGGCGCCAAAATGTTCTATGGTGCATGTTTCTTCTTACCTATCTACGCAACTATCTTTGCGGTAGGTGGTTTTTGGGAAGTGATTTTTGCGGGTATTCGTAAACATGAAGTAAATGAAGGTTTCTTTGTTACTTCTGTATTGTTTGCGCTAATTCTTCCTGCAACAATTCCATTATGGCAAGTAGCCCTTGGTATTACTTTTGGTGTTGTAATCGCTAAAGAAGTATTTGGTGGTACAGGTCGTAACTTCTTAAACCCTGCATTAGCGGGCCGTGCATTCTTATTCTTTGCATACCCAGCAGCAATTTCAGGCGATACAGTTTGGACTGCAGTAGATAACTTCTCTGGCGCAACTATGCTTGCACAAGGTGTTATGGGTTCAATTGATTTCTCTAACATGGATTTATGGTTCAATGCTTTTTACGGCTTTGTAGCTGGTTCAGTTGGTGAAACTTCTACGCTTGCACTTGCGATTGGTGGTTTATTCTTAATGTATGTTCGTATTGCATCATGGCGCATCGTGTCTGGTGTAATGATCGGCATGATCGCAACATCTTTACTATTAAATGCAGTAGGTTCTGAAACGAATCAAATGTTTGCTATGCCTTGGCATTGGCATTTAGTACTAGGTGGCTTTGCTTTTGGTATGTTCTTCATGGCAACAGACCCAGTATCAGCATCATTTACTGATACAGGTAAATGGTACTACGGTGCTTTAATTGGTTTTATGGTTGTGATGATCCGTGTTGTAAACCCTGCATATCCAGAAGGTATGATGTTAGCAATTCTTTTCGCTAACTTGTTTGCACCGTTATTCGATCACTTCGTTGTACAGTCGAATATCAAACGGAGGTTAGCACGCAATGTCTAGTAATAAAGAAACAATCGGTAAAACGCTTGGTGTTGTAGTTGGGTTATGTTTAGTGTGTGCTGTTTTAGTATCTACTGCTGCAGTTCAACTTCGTCCACTACAAGATATAAATAAAGCGATAGATGTTCAAACTAATATCTTAGCTGCTGCTGGCATTGAAGTTAAAGATGGTGCTGATATTCAGGCTGTTTTTGGTGAGAATGTTGAAGCTAAAGTAGTTAACATGAAAACTGGTAAGTTTGTTGATACAGATCCAAATAGCTTTGATTTTGAAAAAAGCAAATTTGATGCAAAAATCAGTTTCAAACTTGATAAGCAAACAGACATTGCTGGTATTCAGCGTATGACTACAGAGTCACCTGTTTATTTTGCTAAAGAAAACGGCAAAGTAAGCACAATCATTTTACCTGTACAAGGTTATGGTTTATGGGGTGTGATGTTTGGTTTTATCGCGTTAGATGTTAATACTACAACGGTTAAAAACATTAACTTTTATAAGCACAATGAAACTCCAGGCTTAGGCGGCGAGATTCAAAATCCTAAATGGGTTGCAACTTGGGCTGGTAAACAGCTTCCTGTTGATGTACTTAAAGGTTACACAGGTAATGAAGTTAATAAGGTTGATGGCCTTTCAGGTGCAACTTTAACTTCAATTGGTGTTGATAATACGTTTAAATTCTGGACAGGTGAAAACGGCTTTGGTCCTTTCCTTGCAGAAGTTCGTAAAGGAGCGTTGAACTAATGGCTGATTCTAAAGAAATCAAACAGGCGCTACTTGGCCCTGTATTTGCTAACAACCCAATTGCATTACAAGTACTTGGTGTTTGTTCTGCGTTAGCGGTAACTTCAAGCCTTAAAAATGCTTTGATCATGACTATGGCTGTAATGATTGTTACTGCATTTTCAAGCATGTTTATTTCAATGTTACGTAACCACATACCTTCAAGTGTACGTATTATTGTTCAAATGACGATTATCGCTTCAGTTGTAATCATCGTTGACCAAGTATTACAAGCTTACTCTTATGCAACTGCAAAAGAGCTGTCTGTATTTGTTGGCCTAATCATTACTAACTGTATTGTAATGGGTCGTGCAGAAGCTTACGCAATGAAAACTGGTCCTATGATGTCATTTGTTGATGGTCTAGGTAATGGTTTAGGTTACGGCGTAGTATTATTAACTGTTGGTTTTATTCGTGAACTATTCGGTAAAGGAACATTATTTGATGTTTCAATTATTCCATTAGTTGCAGACGGTGGTTGGTACCATCCTATGGGTCTATTGATCTTACCACCAAGTTCTTTCTTCATTATTGGTTTATTCATATGGGTACTACGTACTTATAAGAAAGACCAAGTAGAAAAGGCTTAAGGGGATAATAATGGAACATTATATTAGTTTATTTGTAAAAGCGGTTTTCATTGAAAACTTAGCATTATCATTCTTCCTAGGTATGTGTACTTTCTTAGCCGTGTCTAAAAAAGTAACTACTGCAATTGGTCTTGGTGTAGCGGTAATCTTTGTATTAGGTATCGCTGTTCCGGTAAATAACTTAGTTTACCACGCTGTTTTAGCACCGGGTTCTCTTGAATGGTTAGGTTACCCTGAAGCTGATTTAAGCTTCTTACGTTACTTAACTTTTATCGGTGTAATTGCTGCTTTAGTACAAATTGTTGAAATGGCATTAGATAACTTCTTCCCTGCGTTATATAACGCACTAGGTATCTTCTTACCACTTATCACTGTTAACTGTGCAATCTTTGGTGCGGTAGCATTCATGGTTGAACGTAACTATAACTTTGGTGAGTCAGTGGTATACGGTATTGGTGCTGGTGTTGGTTGGGCGCTTGCGATTGCTACTTTAGCTGGTATTCGTGAAAAGATGAAATATTCTGATATCCCTGATGGTCTTCGTGGCTTAGGTATTACTTTCATCACCGTTGGTCTTATGGGTCTTGGCTTTATGTCATTCTCAGGTATTTCACTTTAAGGGGCGATAGATAAATGGAGATTATTCTTCTAGGCGTAGGTATGTTCACCGCTATCGTGGTACTACTTGTTTTAGTTATATTAATGGCAAAAGCAAAATTAGTTCCTAGTGGTGATATCACAATCGGTATCAATGAAGATGCTGATAAAGCAATTAAAACAACTGCAGGCAGTAAATTATTAGGTGCATTAGCCGATTCAGGTATATTTGTATCTTCAGCTTGTGGTGGCGGTGGCTCTTGTGGTCAGTGTCGTGTAAACATTAAGTCTGGTGGTGGTGATATTCTACCTACTGAACTTGATCATATTACTAAAGGTGAAGCGAGAGAAGGTTGTCGTTTAGCTTGTCAGGTTAATGTTAAACGTGACATGGAAATCGAACTTGAAGAAGAGATCTTTGGCGTTAAAAGATGGGAATGTGAAGTTATCTCTAACGATAACCAAGCTACTTTCATCAAAGAGCTTAAGCTTGCGATTCCTGATGGTGAGTCTGTTCCGTTCCGTGCCGGTGGTTATATTCAAATTGAAGCGCCTGCGCATCATGTGAAATATGCTGACTTTGATATTCCAGCTGAATATCGTGGTGATTGGGAACACTTTGGTTTCTTTAACTTAGAATCAAAAGTAGACGAAGAAACGATCCGTGCATACTCTATGGCGAACTACCCAGATGAAGCGGGTATCATAATGCTTAACGTACGTATCGCGTCGCCTCCACCAAGAGATTTATCTTTACCATGTGGTAAAATGTCTTCTTTCATTTTTAACCTTAAAGCGGGTGATAAAGTGACTATTTCAGGTCCTTTCGGTGAGTTCTTCGCCAAAGAAACTGAAAATGAGATGATTTTTGTTGGTGGTGGTGCTGGTATGGCGCCAATGCGTTCACATATCTTTGATCAACTTAAACGTTTAAAATCTAAGCGTAAGATGAGCTTCTGGTATGGTGCGCGTTCTGTTCGCGAGATGTTCTATATAGAAGATTTTGATGGACTAGCTGCTGAAAACACTAACTTTGAGTGGCATTGTGCACTTTCAGATCCTCAACCAGAGGACAACTGGACGGGTTACACTGGTTTCATTCATAATGTTCTTTTAGAAAACTACTTAAAAGATCATGAAGCACCAGAAGATTGTGAGTTCTACATGTGTGGTCCTCCAATGATGAATGCAGCTGTTATCAGCATGCTTAAAGAGCTTGGTGTTGAAGATGAAAATATCTTACTTGATGACTTTGGTGGTTAAGTAAAACACGCAACTAAAGCGACTATTAATTAGAAGCTTATAGTTTGAAGCTATAAAAAAGCTTGTTACTGGTTTATACTGGTAGCAAGCTTTTTTTATGTGAAAAATTAAGTGATTTCTAAATAAATTAATACAAAATAATTAATTTATGTTCCATAAATTAGAACTTAATCGACAATTAAATTGGAAATATTGATGGACTCTTACATCTTTAATAAACAAGTATTCAATAAAAAATGGATTTTTAGTTTTTTCTTGGTTTTTTCACTCTTTTTAATGTTGGGCTGTGAACCAAATAATAAAGATACAAAGTATCAAGAAGTATTGCTACAAGGTAAAACAATGGGCACAACATTTACAGTTAAAGTATTTGTACCAGAATCAGAAGTGCAGTCATTAACTTTATTTTCAGATGTACAAGATTTATTGGCTGATATCAATCAATCTATGTCTACTTATATTGAAAATTCTGAAATAAGCCAATTTAATCGTTTAGAAGCCAATACGATTTTCCCTCTATCAGCCGATTTTAGAACTGTTATGGCTGAGTCAATTCGATTAGGTAATAGTACTAAAACCTTAGATGTAACCATGGGGCCATTAATTGACTTGTGGGGGTTTGGGCCAGATAAACAGCCAACAAAAGTACCAACAGGTGAACAGCTGCAAACAATTAAAGATAAAATGGGTGTTGATAAATTAGCACTATCAACTGCCGGTTTAACAAAATCTATTCAAGAATTAGAGCTAAGCTTTTCAGCAATCGCTAAAGGTTTTGGTGTAGATAAAGTAGCTGAATTATTAGAAGAAAATGGTTATACCAATTATATGGTTGAAATTGGTGGTGAGCTTAGATTAAGTGGCTCTAAACCAGATGGAAAATTATGGGCAATTGCCATAGAGCAGCCAGATCCTGCATTATTACAACGCGCTGTGCATAGAACTTTAAAGTTAAGTACTATCAGTGTCGCAACCTCGGGTGACTACCGCATATTTTACGAATTAGAAGGTGAAACTTTCGCACATATTATTAGCCCTGAAACAGGAAAACCAATTAAACAAGATTTAGTATCAGTAACTGTTTTACACCCTTCGTCAATGACAGCAGATGCATTAGCAACGGCTTTAACTGTGATGGGCACTGAAAAGGCAAAAATATATGCAGAAGAAAATGATATTGCTGTATATCTTATTAGTAAAACAACAGAGGGGCTAAAACCATATTCAAGCCCTAAGTTTGCACCTTACTTATAAAATACTAAAGTAGCGTGGTTTTTAACCGCGCTTATTTAAGCTAAGTTTGAATTACTATAGTTATTGTTTTTTACTCCCTGTATAATACGCCACGAAATTTAGCTTTTTCAATTTAGTGATTTTAGGGGCCTAGTTATGTCACTTTTTATTCTTACATTTGTTTTACTCGTAATTGTTGCAGCAGCGATGGCTGTAGGTATGATGGTTAAAAATAAAGCTATGGCAAGTAGCTGTGGCGGTTTAGGTGCCATGGGTATTGAAAAAGCGTGTGATTGTGATGATCCTTGTGATCGTCGTAAAGAACGCATGGCAAAAGAGCAATCTTGGAAAGATAATCAAATACTTTAGTTTAAAACTAAAGTTTGCGCATTTAACCTCGTTTATCGAGGTTTTTTTGTGCCTGGGGTTTATTATGCCAATCCCAATAGCCCGCTATTGCTCAATCAAGCGCCTTACTCTTGAAAATTTATCCTAATTTATATTAGCTCACTAACTTAATGGAATTGGTATGAAATTAAACATCAATTTACAATTAGAAATTTAAAATATTCATATTAAAATTGACACTGTATAAATAAACAGTAAAAATATGTATATGAAAAAATTTATACATATAGACATGGATTGTTTTTACGCTGCTGTTGAAATGCGCGACAATCCTGCTTTGCGTGACGTACCTTTAGCGATAGGAGGTAAAAGCCGAAGAGGGGTTATTTCTACCTCTAACTATATTGCCCGTCAATATGGTGTGCGCTCTGCTATGTCTAACTATAAAGCGCTACAATTATGCCCTCATTTAGTATTAGTTCCTGGCCGAATGTCGGTATATAAAGATGCTTCAAATCAAATACGCGAAATATTTCATCAATATACTGATTTAGTTGAACCTCTTTCATTAGATGAAGCTTATTTAGATGTCACAGATTCCCCTCATTGTTCAGGCAGTGCCACGTTAATGGCACAAGAAATAAGACAAAAGATATTTGATAAAACAGGCTTAACGGCATCAGCAGGTGTGGCCCCAATCAAGTTTGTAGCCAAAATTGCCAGCGATGAAAATAAACCAAATGGACAATGTATTATCACACCCGATAAAATACCAGAATTTTTAGCGGTATTACCTTTAGGTAAAATACCTGGGGTAGGTAAAGTGACTCTTGAGCGTTTATCTGCCTTACAATTAAAAACGGGTAAAGACGTATTAGATAAAGGCGAAGATTGGATGTTACGCACTTTAAGTAATTTTGGTTATGACTTGTACCAAAAATGTGCGGGTAACTATCAAGGTAAAGTGCATACTGAGCGCGTAAGAAAATCCTTAAGTGTGGAACATACTTATGAATTTGATTTAGACACAGAGCAAGCATGTTTAGATAAATTACCTGGTTTATTAGATGAGTTGCAAAGGCGATTAGAGAAACAAAACTTAATCACCAGCATCAGTAAACTCAGTGTTAAAGTGAAGTTTTCTGATTTTGTATCTACAACTGCAGATCAAGTATCAGATGGTTTATCTATTGATGTATTCTCTGCTTTGCTAAAAAAAGCGTTTGCCAGAGGTAAATATAAAGGCGTAAGGCTACTAGGAGTTGGCGTAGGTATAAAATTAGATAAAGACACTGAAGGGCAGTTAAGTTTTGATTGTTAACCTTCATCCGTAAAGAGCGTTGTTTAACTAGGTTTACAGCTTAAGTAAACTCTCATTTAAAATCTCACTCGCTAAATTTAGGCGAATACAGTTTTCTGCTATACTGCTTTTCTCGTTCATTTCTTAGGTATTTTTAATGGCATTTCCAAGCCCAAATCCAATTTTAAATTTAGATGACGCTTTAAATAACACACAATATGATTCTTTGATTATTATTGCTGATGATTTCTCTAAAATTAACAATGAAGCACTTGTTCAAGCAACAACACAGTTAAGCGAAATTGATGCGCGTGTTGGCAATCAAGTGGTCGTGACTGTATGTGAATTTGCGCCAGGCAAACGTTTAATCTTAGTGCCTACTGGCAATTTAAATCGTGATTACGATGATGTAAGACGTTACTTTGATGCTACCAAAAAAGCTATTATCGAAGCCAAAGCATCTGGTAGTGTGAACCCTGTCATCTATTTAGCTGATAAACCATCAAGCGAGTTATTTGAACATGCATTAACTGTGTCTTATTTAGGTGCATGTCAAGCATTATGGCAGCCATTAGAGGCTAGAGAGCACTTAGGTGAATCAATTGAGCCTGTGCAAACAATTGGTCTTGTGGGCGCAACGCAACAAATATGTGATTACGCAAGTGCAATTTCTGCGGGCCAATATGCGGCTCGCGATTTATGTGGTACAGAGCCTGAGCGTATGGCTCCACCTAGATTTGCTGAGTATTGTGAAGCTTTGTTTGCAGATTCAAATGTTGAAGTTGAAGTGATTTCAGACTCTGATGTGATCAATAAAAATTACCCTATGATGGCAACGGTTGCGCGTGCTTCTATGCCGGTTGAGCGCCACCAACCACGTGTTGTTAAATTAACTTATACTCCAGAAGGTGAGGTTAATAAAACATTGATGTTTGTTGGTAAAGGTTTGGTTTATGATACAGGTGGTGCGGATTTAAAAGTAGGCGGTCACATGTCTGGCATGAGTCGAGATAAAGGCGGTGCTGCTTCAGTTGCGGGTTTTGTAAAATCTGTATCTGATTATCAAGCTAAAGGTGTTAAAGTTGTCGCCTTTTTAACTGTGGTACGTAACTCAATTGGTTCAGACTGTTTTGTTCCAGATGAAATTATCACGACCCGTGAAGGCGTTCGTGTTCGTATTGGTAATACAGATGCAGAAGGGCGTTTAGCGATGGGCGACTTATTAAGCGAAATTAAAGATTTAGCTAAAAATGAAGTAAACCCTGAGATATTCACTGTTGCGACGCTTACTGGGCATGCAGCACGTGCAATGGGTCCTTATTCTGCATTAGTAGAAAATGGCCCAGCTCGCAGTGCTAAAGTATCTCGTAATATTGCAGACAGTGGTGATTTATGGGCTGACGGTGCTGAAGTATCTCGTTCTCGTCGTGAAGATTATGATTTTATTCAACCGCATACGTTAGCTGATGATGTACTTTCTAGTAATAATGCGCCTTCTGCGGTAACTGCGCGTGGTCATCAATTCCCTATGGCATTTTTAGCAATTGCATCAGGACTTGACAAGCATGGTAATGATTCTGAGCAGCCGCTTCCATATGTGCATATTGATATAGCTGGCAGTGGTGTTGAAGGTGGTGATTGGCAGCATGGTAAGCCTACGGCTGCATCTGTTGCTAGCTTATTTGCAACCTATATTAAATAATCAGCTTTATATAATAGACTCATTAACAAGGGCTTATTTAAAGCCCTTGTTTATTGAACAAAAGTTAAATCATTTCCTTCACTTTAGCCAAATAGGTTTTTGAAACTGGCGCTAATAAGCCGTTCGTGAGTTTTAATAAGGTTTTTCTACCCTCTTTTTGCTCTTTTTCAATGGCATCTAGGGCAACCCACCAAGACCTATGAGTTTGCATTCCAGGATGTTCTTCAACAAAAGTCAGCGCATCTTTAAAACGCATTAATAATAAATGGCTGCCTTTATCCGTATGCACATTTAAATAATGATCATCCATTTCAAAGCAAATTAACTTGCCACGTTTTTCTATGGGTAATTTATTCATAAACTCTGTGAGTTTTTCATTTTTAATTAAGCTTACTGTCTGCTCCTGATTTTTAAGCTTATCGACTTGTTTATTTAATAATTCTTTTTGATTTTTAATATGGTTTTTAATTGCATTAGAAAAAGTAATAAACCCACCTATGATAAACGAGTGCGGTAATACCCTGGGTACTAAATCTAGATAGTTATCTTCTAACGCAAAGAAATAGATATTTACGATAGGCACAAAAAAGCTCATCACAATACAGGCTATAAATGCTGAACATGCTATTTTCATCCAGTGGTGTGGAAGGTATTTATCTGCATGTTTAGTAAGCCAAACTTGACCCCAAAAAATGATAGGCGCACAAATAATATAACCGCTAAAACAAATGACCAACCAGAAAGACCAAGTTGTTAACCAATGAATTTCATCCATACCAAAGGGGGCTAAAAAAGTGAGGAAACTGGCAATAATAAAAATAAGGCCAATATCAGATGCGATTTTTTTACCAGTAAAGGTTCTTTCTTCCAATTGATTTTTATGGGGTATTTCACGATTCGTCAAATTGACATACACCTTTTTTGCTCATTCTACGAATATTTAAACATGCTTTACGAAAAGCTGCTTTTATATTTTTGAACATCATTCTATCGTCTTTTCAACACGAAGCAATTGCTAATTATTGCTTACTTAATTTAATAAATAGGAAATACATATGAATATTATTACTAAGCTTTTTATCGTAACAGGCATTACTTTTACATCACAAAATGTGTTATCTGAATCGGTAGATTTTACAATAGAAGGAATACAAAGTAGTAACGGAAAAATTTATGTTCAATTATTTGATAGCGAATCAGGCTATAAAACGGGTAAAGCAGCGCTTGCTAATATCGTAAAAGCGAAAAAAGGATCTGTGACGATTACTTTTAATGAATTGGATGCTGGGGAGTATGGGATTCGTTACTTTCATGATGAAAATAATAACGGAGAATTAGAAACAAACTTATTTGGTTTACCGACTGAAGGGTATGGTTATTCAAACAATGCAAAAGCGAATTTTGGTCCTGTTGATTTTACAACTATGCGTTTTAGTATTGCTGATGTGGCTGTTAAAAATAACTCAACAGTGACGTATTAGGAGTTATTATGGAACGCAGACAGTTACTTAAAAGCTTAATAGCAGCACCTTTAGCATCGGTTGGATTATCATCTTTTGGCTCACTGGCTAATGTATTAGTAGAAAAACCAACTGAAAATAAAAACCAACTATTAGTCAATGCGAAACATAATTTCAATCAGGCTTTAGAAACTAATGAGCACTTAATTGGTTTTAGTAATATTGAGTCAGACTTTTCTGTGCAAAAAATGGCTATAGAAGGCAAATTACCTGAAGATATTAAAGGCACTTTTTATCGTAATGGACCCGCGAAACATGAGCGCGGAGATAAACGCTATTTGCACCTATTTGAAGGGGATGGCATGGTGCACCGTTTTAATTTTGAAAATGGCCAGATCCATCATCAAGGTCGTTTTGTACAAACACCTAAATTTAAAAAAGAGCAAAAAGCCAATAAATTTTTATATTCTGGACCTGACAGCCGTTTAGATGATGGTTTAAGTGTATCTAATGCAGATATGATAAATACAGCTAATACCAATGTGATCTCTGTTGGCAATGAGTTATGGGCTTTGTGGGAGTGCGGATCGCCCACAGCATTGACGCATAATACATTAAAAACCAAGCAACAAGTGAATTTAGGGTTAAATAGCCAATATGGTGATAAGCTAAAAGGCTTAGCGTTTTCTGCTCACCCTAAAATTGAAGTCAATGGCGATATTTGGAACTTTGGTTTAGCGCCATCGGGTTATATCGCATTATTTCATTTAAATGCTAAAGGTCACACTCAAAATGTGGGCTTAGTGAAAGCCGAATATAAAGGCGCTATGTTGCATGATTTTTTAATTACCCATAAGCATATTTTATTGATATTACCCTCATTAAAAGCCGATGCTGATATTGATGGATATTTTGCACGAATAAAATCGGACCAAACTCAAGCAATGCGTGTTTTAGTGATAGATAAACAAAGTTTAAAAATACAAAAAGAGTTTGAGCTTGAACCTGGTTTTGCTTTTCATTTTGGCAATGCATGGGAAGAGACTGATGGCACAATTCATTTTGATGCTTCGCTTTATCCAGATGTTACCGTATTGCATGAATTATCTAAGGTGATGCAAGGGGCTACACAAAACCCAAATACCCAATCTCAAACGGCGCTTTTTACTTTAAAGCCTAATGGCACTAGTACAAAACATTTAGTAGAAGGTGACAGTGAATTTCCAAGAATTTACGATCATTTAGTCGGTCAAAGGAATCGTTTATTATTCACCTTATCTGCGACAGACAGCCAAATTTGGAGCGATACTGTTTCTTGTTTAAATATAGAAACAGGTAAAAAAGACAGTTTTGTTTATGGTGATGATTTTTTAGTGGAAGAGCATATCAGTGTGTCTCCAACTGGTAAGGAAGGTGAAGGTTACTTAATTGGCACGGCTTTGCATGTGCCAAGTAAACGAACTTGTTTAAATATATTTAAAGTTAATCACTTATCTGATGGACCAATATGCAGAGCTTGGTTGCCGTATCATATTCCGCTTGGCTTCCACGGTAATTTTAAAATGAGCGCCATTGAATAATGGCGTATATTTATGTAAGAGTTAGTCTAGCTTAAAGCGATTTACAACATCAGACATATCATGACTACTGGTTTTAAGCTGGTGACTTGCATCAGATAACTGCATTGTTGTTGCTACTGATTCATCAGTCATGCCAGATAATTCGTTAATTCTTAGGTTAACTTCATCGGCTGCCTGTGATTGTTGCTCAGTCGCTCTGGCTATTTGGCTATTCATATCTGAAATGATTTGCATCAATCGATCTATCTCTGATAAAGAATTATCGGCTTGAGATGCTTGTGACACAGTATTAATTGAAATTTCTTGGCTTATTTTTACTGCATTAACGGCATTTTGCGCACCTGTTTGTAATTTTTGGATCATGGCTTGGATTTCATCAGTACTTTGGCCTGTACGACTTGCTAGCGTTCTTACTTCATCTGCAACTACCGCAAACCCTCTGCCTTGCTCACCTGCGCGAGCCGCTTCTATAGCTGCATTGAGCGCTAATAAGTTAGTTTGATCGGCTATGCCCCTTATTACATCTAAAACTGAACCTATACTTTCAGTTTCGGTCGCAAGATTAGATATAACATTGCTTACGTTATCTATATTCGATGATAGTTCCTCAATATGATGAATGGTTTCAGAAACGATTCTTTTGCCTTCGCTGGTGTTTTTAATTGAATCATTTGCAGCTTGCTCTGCTGCTTCTGCGTTGTTACTTACTTCTCTTATTTGCGAGGTCATTTCTTCCATTGCCGTAGCAACTTGGGTGGTATTATCATTTTGCAGCTCTGTAAAGGTTTGTGCTGATTCGCTTGCTGATGCGACCGATTCAGCATGCTCTAATACTTTTGCTGAGTTACTGTGAACTTCTTGTAATGAGTGTTGCATTTTTTCATTAAATTCATTGAAATAACGAGACAAACGAGAAATTTCATCTTGGCCACTATCATCAAGTCTTTGTGTTAAATCACCTTCGCCTTGTGCAATATCTTTCATTAACTCTGTGGCTGCGCGGGTTGGGTTTAAAACGCTATTACCTATGACATAACCAAACCCCACGAGTATGGTGATAATAATAAGTGCATCAATGATTATTAGATTTCGTTTTGAAGCAAACGTACTTTCAACGTCATCCAAGTAACTGCCAGAGCCTAAAATCCATTGCCATTGTTGAAATCCTTTAACATAAGATATTTTATCTACCGGATCATCAAAACCTGGTTTTGCCCATTTATATGGTACATAACCTTCTCCTTTTGATTTCACTATTTTTGTCATTTCATTAAATAAAGCTGTGCCGTCGGGGTCTTTTACACTCGATAACGATTTACCATTTAATGCCGGTTTTAGCGGGTGCATTATCATAGTTGGCTTATAATCATTGATCCAAAAATAATTATTACTGTCATATCTGAGCGTTTGAATTGTGGCTTTTGCTTGTTCTTGAGCTTGAGTAAGTTTACCTTCTTGCTCTAAAGCATAAAAATGCTCAATAATGCCAAAGCTGTTTTCACTAACTTTTTAGTTGTTTCGTGTCGCTCTGTCAGAAGAGAGTGATATTCTTGAGATAACCCAATAATGCTTTGTATTGACAGTCCTAACACTGCAATGAAAACTAACATAGCTAATCTTTGCTGAATGGTAAATTTTCTCAAAAAAGACACAGCCGCTTCCTTGTAAAATGGATGTATTATTTAGTCTAGCTTAAATCTAAAACTTATCTAATTGCATGATCTAAATCTAATAAGTCTTAACTTAATTGATATTTTTGATGGAAGGTGGGATGAGTAATAAAATTAATTTATAGGTATAAAAAAAGCCAAGCGATCAGGCTTGGCTTTTTAATACACTAACTCACTTTAGTTTTTAAAGTGACGATCAAAAAAGTTAGTAATCGTTTTATGTAAGTGAGTTTGTACTTGCTTACCTCTTAAGCTGTGTTTTGAACCTGGGTAAGTCATCATTTCAAATGGTTGCGCTTGATCTTGTAGCTTTTTAAATACTTTAGTTGCATGGGTAAATAATACATTATCATCGGCCATACCATGATAAATCATCAGTGGGCCTTTTAAACCTTCGCTGTAGGCGAACACATTACTTGCTTCATAGCCATCTGCATTTGTTTTCGGATGAGATAAATAACGCTCTGTGTAATGCGTATCATATAAATTCCAATCTGTTACAGGTGCACCTGAAACGCCAGCTTGGAAGTAGTCACCGGCTTTAAACATTGTCATAAGCGCCATGTAACCACCATAACTGTGACCATAAATACCAATGCGATTTGTATCAACAAAATCTAAAGTACGTAAAAATTCAACGCCTTTTATTTGGTCAGCAACTTCAGGTTTGCCTAAATGTTTATAGATAGGATCTTCAAACGCTTTACCACGATTGTACGAACCACGGTTATCTAACTGAAATACGATATAACCTTGCTGTACCATATACTGAAAGTACATGTTTTTTGAACGCCAGCTATTTGTTACACGCTGTGCATGTGGACCACCGTAAACATTTACTATCACAGGGTATTTTTTACCTGCTTCTAAGCTTTTAGGTTTGAACAAACGGTAATGCATTGTTTGACCATCTTCAGCTTTTATTGTGCCGTACTCAGGTGTTGTTAAATCAGCAATAAAAGGTGAAAGCGGGTGCTTAGCATTTAATTCGTTTTGCTCTAACCAAGTGATAAAGCCACCTTTGTTATCACGTAAACTAACAGATGTAGGTTTGTTAACTGAAGAGCTACTATCAATAAATGATTTGTAGTCCTGTGCCATTACAACTTTATGATATTGGCCTTTTTCAGTTAGACGTTTAATTTTACCTGACTTTTTCAGAGGAGCTGAGTAAAAATGACTTTCAAGAACAGAATCAGCACGACCTGAAAAATAAACTAAACCTTTCTTTTCATCTACACCTTGAAGGCTATCAACAATCCAATCACCTTGCGTGATTTGACGTACTAAAGTGCCATTATTTTTATATAAATATAAGTGTTTAAAGCCATCACGCTCTGATGCCCAAACAAAGTGTTTGTTATCTTTTAAAAAGCGCAGTTCTTTATGTAAGTTGATCCAAGTATCGCTGGTTTCGGTTAGCAGTACTTTTTGCTTTTTGCTTTTTGTATCATAAGCTCTTAATTCTAGCTTTTGCTGTGAACGGTTTTGCCACTGATAAGAAAGCGTTTTACTATCTTGAAGCCATTTTACGCGTGGGATATAAATATCTTTTTCTTTACCTAAATCTACCCAGCTTATTTTTTTATTATTTAATTTAACAATACCTAGCTGAATATCTACGTTATTGGTGCCAGTAAATGGGTATCTTTGATTAAATAATTTTACTTCTTCAGCGTATATTTCATTGCGGATTGCTTCAGCAACAGGTGTTTCATCTATGCGTGTAAAAGCAATTTTAGATTCATCGTTTGACCACCAGTATCCTGTCATACGACCCATTTCTTCTTGTGATACAAATTCAGCCATACCGTTTTTAATGACGCCACCACCATCGGTAGTCAGCTGAGTTTCTTTACCTGTTGCAATGTTTAAAGCATAAACATTTTGCGCTCTGATAAATGAAACATATTTACCTTTAGGTGAAAAACGGGCATCTGTCTCAAATTCAGGCGTATTTGTCAGCTTTTTACTTTGTTGTTTAGCGAGATTGTAATAATACAAATCACCATTTAACGGGAATAAAAGCGCTGAACCATCTTTAGAAAATTTATATTCTAAAATGCCTTTACCAAATATACGCTGTCTTTCTCGGCGAGCTTTCTCTTCATCTGATAGGGTTTCTGGACCTGAAAATAGACTTTCAGAATCAACTAACATACGGTTTGTTTTATCTTTTAAATTGTATTCCCATAAGTCATAACGATTGTAATCATCTTCTTTACCTTGAAGGTAAGTTACACGCTCACCAGTTGGTGAAAATTTTAACTTAACAGGTGATTTTCCAGATAAACCAGGATCAGAAAACAAACGCTCTATAGATAGCGGCTCTGCGTTCATAGTAAAACTGGTTATTGCCAGAGTTAAACTCAATAATGTGGTTTTATTGCTCATCTTTATCTCTTATAAATAAATGATTTTGATATCCTAGTTTCTTCGATGGTCGTAGAAGTAGGCATCTAGCAGTGATTTTGAATTCGATAATAGCGCTATAAAAAAGTCACTGCAACTAAATGCCATAAACGGTAAGATAAAGCGATGAATTAGAAATGGAAATTTAAAATGTTTGAGTTAGCACCAGAATTAAAAAGAGATTGTATAGAATTGGCTGATTGGCCTTTATGTAAAGTGCTATTGCTTAATGATAGCCAGTATCCTTGGTTTATTTTAGTGCCAAGACAAAATGATTTGAAAGAGATAATTGATTTGTCGGAGCAAGACCAAATTGTTTTTATTAAAGAATCCGCGATTTTGAGTAAACTGATTCAAGAGGTTTTTGCTCCTGATAAACTTAATGTTGCTGCAATTGGTAATATGGTACCGCAACTACATATTCATCATATTGCACGTTTTAAAAATGATGTGGCTTGGCCTGCGCCAGTTTGGGGGAAGTTTCCTGCAAAACCCTATTCTAATGAGCAAATAGGTGAAATTATTAATCAGTTTGCTGATATCTAACAATTTGCCCTCTGTTAATTTTTATAACAGAGGGCATTTTATTGTTATTTAAGGCCTAAAACTTCTGCACCTTGTTCAAAGATAATATCTACTGGAATGCTCGCGGCTGTTAATCTTTCTAAACTTGCAGCTAACTCTGCTTTGATGTCACCTTGGTCTTTCACTAAAGTATCAACACCTTGGTAATCGCCATTACCTTGTAAAGTCAAAATAAGCCCTGAAAGCTTAGCCATCGCTGCGCCCATTTTATCCATATTTACTTGATATAAGCCTTGCTCATTTTGGCTAAAAGCACCTTCTTTTTTAAAGAAGTTAAAACGTATCATATTTGCTTTACCGTGTGCTGAACTTGCACCAAAGCGAACAGAACGGAAAATACCAGCAAGAAAAGTCGTGTAATAATCTTCAAGCTTACCTTCAGTGATCACTCCTTTATTGAGTAGTTGCGTCACCATATATAAACCTAAGATATCAGCTTTGCCTTCTTCAAGTGCAGATGCGTGCTCTTGTAATGATTGGCGTACAGTGCCTTTATCTGTAAGTGTATTTTTAATCCCTAAACCATGGATCAAATACGAAAAATTAAAACTACTTACTTGACCTCTCGTAGATAGAATGTGAGCTTGGTAGCTATAAAAGTAAGTAGGCTAAAAATAGCCAAATGAAGGGTAACTACTTAGATCCATTTTACACATGGTGTGGTGCACTCGCAGCTATCTTAACCAATGGCAACAAAACTACTTACTTTAGCGGCTATACCTTTACGCAAGTCAGGACGACTCGATACTTAGATATAGTGCTTCAGGCCCAACCTCACAGTTAAGTTTTGGAATTTATTTCATTTAGATTTACCCTTTCAATTACATGCTCTCCAACTCCTGATTGGGCTAATATATTATTTAGCGCATGTTCAGAGTAAAAAGAGCAACCACCTTCTCCGTGAACAGGCAGGTGGTAACACGAGCCTGATTCTTGCGGCCACACCCAATATTTTCCGCAACCAGATAATTCAGGAGGGTTTTTGGCACCGGAGCTAAGCCTCCACCTGTCATCTTCTCGCCAGCTAGCAAAGACTTTAAAATAATAGTCACTTTCCGTTGTAAATTTTAAAATGATCCAGCCCTGTGGTGTATAGGTCATATCCTACTCCAATCTTTTAGATCTAATTGATGAATTAATGGGGTACTTAACGATAAATTGAGAATAAAAGGACATTTAAAATACCTCTGCACTGTATTGATTGAGTTGAGCCATAGATTGCTTTGAAATAACCAAATGTTCAAAACCATCAATTTCAAGTTCTTTATGATTGAACTGACCATCGATCCCTATTATTTTATCGGTCGTTATAGCTATTTTGCCTTCTTTAATTTCATTAATAGGATCTTTAATTTCATCATTATCAGTTTTTGCATCTCCAATATTAATTATTGGTTCATCAGGAAAAGTATCGATAGGATCACCGTCAGAAATAATCTGTTCACCTTGGTTCGCCTTATCTACTTCAGCTATTATCTCTTCATCCAATTGAGCCAGTTTTACTTTTGCTAATCCATCGGGAACGTCCTGAGCAACACGGTAAGCATATTCAACAAGCTTTGGTTCAGCTGGCATAAAGAGAAAAGCTTGCTGGTTTGGAGCATCGGTAATACGTAATATACGACCTGAAACTTGGCGGTAATTCATCTCAGTTTTTACATTCGAAAGATAACAACATACTTGAAGACGTGGGATATTAGTGCCTTCTGAAATCATTCCGACACTAATGATCCATTTATCTTGACTGTGCCTAAAGGACGTAATCAGTTCATTTGCGTTATCTTCATCACTAGTAACAACAATGGCGCTTTCTCCTAAAGTCTGCTTCAAAATTAGCTCTATTTTCCAGGCGTGTGGAATCGAGGAAGCCACAATTAAACCGCCTGCACTTTTATTAAAGCAGCGAATCTCATTCAGCTTGGTATTCGAATGGTTTAATAATTGTTCAATAACGCTAGGGTTAGTAACAATCTTAGAATACGGAATTATTGATTGTGACAATAAATCTAAGAAGCTAGTGAAGTAGTTTGTTTCACCATTTTCCACAACTGTTATCTGGTCATTATCTAATGCTATGACCTGAGGTATACGGCACACATTATCTCTTATAGCCTCTTTTAAACCATATGCGTAATCACACTGTATTTTACCTGACTCGTTACAGTAGTCGGCTAGCGCTATGGGCAATGCATCTGTACGCCAAGCTGTACCAGTTACAGCAATCGTGAAGGCTGCTCGTTCCTTTATTGTTGTGATGATCGGTTTTCCCCAAGCATTAGCATCTTTGACGCTTGAGCCTGCACAATGATGAATTTCATCAAATATTACAAATACCCGATATTTATCAAACAAACGCCATACAGTGCTATTTAATGTACTTAACGCCTGATAAGTATATGAATTCCCCATTGCGCCAATATTGCCGTCAAAGTGGGCTTCAAACTGTTCGCTTAAAGCACCACTAAAATCATGAGCGACAATAGAAGAAGGTGAGAAGCAAAGAACGAGATCGATTTCGCCTCGATCATAAAGTATCTTGGCTAACACTGATGCCATTACAGTTTTACCAGCACCTGGGGTAGCGAGTGCTAAAAAGTGCTTCTTTGATTTATATTTAGAAATTGCAGAGTTAATACACTCTGACTGCCAATTTCTCAGTTTCATTTTTAAGTCTCTTTATTTGATTTCATTAGTTCATTTAAAGCCGAAATTTTTCCTTTTAAAACTTGGTTATTTTCCTTAACAGCTACGTAACGTTGCTTTAAAGCTGCATGTCGTTCAGGGTAAATATTCTTAAGTGCTACATATTCTTTAACAGCACCTAATCCTTCAAGAAGCTCAGAATTGTATTGTTTTAAACGATTAGTTAATGTTTGTTCGTAACTAAGCTCATTAGTTTTCATCGAACCATCATCACCTAAAGTTACTAATTTTTTAAAATAGTCAGGTTCAAACAAGTTGGTTTTTATATAGCGAGTAACTCCTTTCTTAACTGATGTTCTCTTTTTTAACCAACCTCTTTTTACTAGTTTTAAAAGCTCTTCATATACAAAACGTCGAACGGAAGTAGGATCTAGCCCCTCGTCCCTTTTAATTGAAAGATAAGCAGTTCTGATCTCGACAGCAGAGAAATGATCTATGTTTTTTAAAACGATTATCTGATTAAAGGTTGAACTATCCATTAACTTATCCAATTTCAGCACTTAAAAGTAGAGTATATACAACCTAATGAGGAATATACACCACATGGTGTGGAGTATACTCTATACATTTATACTTAACAACGTGGGAAAATATATCCTTTTACCTGAAGGAAACCACAAGTGCGTGACGAAAATTTTGAAAATGATTTAGCGATTCAATTTGGAAGAAATATAAGAGCAGCCAGAGCTAAGATAGGTGTGAAACAAGAAGAACTTTGCGGTAAAGCTAACCTCGATAGAAGTTACTTAAGTAAAATAGAAAGCGGCTCATATAAAATCACACTTGCTAAAGTTTATGCGTTAGCCGCAGCACTTGAATGCCCACTTTCAGAAATACTTCCAGAAGTTAATGGCGTAAAAATAAAATAACTTTTATGCAATGACTAAAATTCACATCTAAATGTTGCCCTCACACTTTGTGTTTTTATTTTCCACTTAAATGAATCGCGAATCATCAAGTGTTTATTATTCACTCAATTACTAAAACTCTTAGTAATTGACAGTAAAACCAATAAATCAAAAGGTAAAAGCAGTATCCATAAGATTTGAAACCCTTCTCAAACATATTGAAATTCTGCACCATTTAAAAGATGCAAATTAAGTCTTGACTAAACAATCATCTTTCGCTATCTTTTAATGCATCATTTACATGGTGCAGTTAATTAGGTGTAGCAAATGAATAAAACATTATCTGATATTGCTATTGTGAAAGCAGGCCACCCTTTTAGGGGCAAGATACCTGAAGAAGTGGAAGGTAGCGCCTTTGTGGTGCAGATCAGGGATATAGATAACGATGGGATCATACATTGGCATCAACTCATTCGCACAAATATAACAGGGCGTAAAAACCCTGATTGGTTACAAAAAGGCGATGTAATTTTCGCCGCAAGGGGCGAGCGTAACCTAGCTGGATTTGTTGGAGATATTGATAGACCAACAGTCTGTGCACCACATTATTTTTTAATTAAAGTAACTGATAAATCGGTTTTACCTGAGTTTATTGCTTGGCAATTAAACCAAGATGGCGCACAGCGTTATTTTGCTAACTCAGCAGAAGGCAGTGCACAAACAAGTATTAGGCGAGCTGTATTAGAGGCTACTCCCTTAGTTATCCCAAATATTGAAAAACAAAACATAATAGTTGAGTTTGATAACAAAGTTAAACAAGAAAAGCATTTATTAAATGCTTTAATCGATAACAGATCTAAGCAGATGCAAGGCATTGCCAAAGAATTATTAGATTCTGGTAACCAGAGCTAGAAAGAATTTAAATTTAAGGACTTATAAGATGACAACAACACAGATAAACCAAGACGAAATTAACAAGGCGGTATGGGCTGCCTGCGATACCTTTAGAGGCACGGTAGATCCATCAATTTATAAAGATTTCATATTAACTATGCTGTTCTTAAAGTACATCTCTGATGTTTACCAAGATGAATATGACAAGCTTGTTGAGCAATATGGTGATAACCCTGAGCTTATTCTTGCAATGATGGCAAAACAACGTTTTGTAATGCCAGCAGGGTCAAATTTTTGGGATTTGTACGAAAAACGCCATGAAGCAGGTAATGGTCAGCGTATAGACAAAGCACTTCATGCTATTGAGGAAGCCAACGGCACTAAGCTAAAAAACGTATTCCAAGACATCAGTTTTAATACTGATAAGCTCGGCCAAGAAAAGCAAAAAAATGAAATTCTTCGCCATATTTTAGAAGACTTTGGTAAAGATATTCTTAACTTACGCCCTAGTCGTGTTGGTTCGCTCGACATCATAGGTAACGCCTACGAATACCTGATCAAACACTTTGCCGCTGGTAGTGGTAAATCAGCAGGTGAATTTTATACGCCACCAGAAGTATCAGACTTATTGGCAGCTATTTTAGAGCCAACAGAAGGTGATGAAATATGTGATCCAGCATGTGGTTCAGGATCGCTACTAATGAAATGTGGCGCTATGGTGCGCAAAAATTCAGGGTCTAAAAAGTATGCCTTATTCGGACAAGAAGCTATTGGCTCTACTTGGGCACTTGCTAAAATGAACATGTTCCTACACGGTGAAGACAACCACCGTATTGAATGGGGTGATACCATTCGCAACCCTATGCTGTTAGATAAAGAAGGCACTGGTTTATTACACTTCGATATCGTTACCGCAAACCCTCCTTTCTCACTTGATAAGTGGGGTCATGAGGGGGCTGCTGATGATGAATATGGTCGTTTCCGTCGCGGCGTACCACCTAAAACAAAAGGTGACTATGCCTTTATCAGTCACATGATTGAAACCCTAAAACCGGAAAGTGGCAGAATGGGGGTTGTAGTTCCTCATGGCGTGCTATTCCGTGCGTCAAGTGAAGGTAAAATTCGCCAACAATTAATAGAAGAAAACTTGCTAGACGCGGTTATCGGCCTACCTGAAAAACTATTCTTCGGCACAGGTATTCCTGCTGCCATTCTTATTTTCAAAAAGCATAAAACAGATAAGAACGTTATGTTTATTGATGCCAGTCGAGAATTTAAATCAGGAAAAAATCAAAACCAGCTAACGGCAGAGAATATTCAAAAAATTATCGACACCTATAAAGCCAGTGAAAGTGTAGATAAATATGCTTACCTAGCGAGCGCTGATGAGATTAAAGAAAACGACTTTAACCTAAATATTCCTCGTTATGTCGATACCTTTGAAGAAGAAGCTGAGATTGATTTAGTTGCTGTACGTACTGAACGTGTGCAACTGCAAAGTGAACTAAAAACAATTGAAGCAGAAATGGAAGGCTACTTAAAGGAGTTGGGTTATGGTGCCTAGTAGTTGGAGTGAAAATAAACTTTCTGAGTTATGTGAAAAAATAGCGGTAGGTTTAGCTATTTCTGTAACACCATACATGAGAAGTGCAGGCACCAAGCTTATTAGAAATCAGAATATTAAACGTAACTTCTTTAATACTAAATCAGTCGTTTACATTGATCATGAATTTGCTGAAAAAAACAAATCAAAAAAAGTATATTCTGGTGATGTTGTTGCTGTTAGAACTGGTTCTAACATCGGTGAAGCTTGCGTTGTACCAAAAGAGTTTGATGGAGCATTAACTTTTACAACCCTTATTGCAAGGCCAATCCCAGCAAAACTATCATCTGAATTTTTAGGCTTACACATTAATTCCGAAAGAGGAATTTCAGAAGTAAACCGACTTTCAGCTGGAGGCGGAAAGCCAAACTTGAACTCTGGTGAATTAAAGAACTATAAATTGCTAACACCACCCATTGGAGAGCAACACAAGATTGCTAAAATCCTATCAACTTGGGATAAAGCGATTTGCGCCACCGAGCGCCTTGTAGACAACAGTAAAGAACAGAAAAAATCGCTAATGCAACAACTGCTCACAGGAAGAAAACGCCTACTTGATGATTCAAATAAGCCGTTTGAGGGTGAGTGGGAAATTAAACATGTATCTGAAATAGCTACTATCAGAAAAGGCAAAGCGCTTAGCAGTAAAAATTTAGAGCTTGGAGATTACCCCGTCATTGCAGGTGGGAAAACAAGTCCATATAAACACAGCCAGTATACAAATGAAAAGGTTATCACTATCAGCGCGAGTGGTGCATATGCTGGTTTTGTCGCTTACCATGAAAATAAAATATGGGCTTCAGATTGTTCTGTTGTAAAAGAGAATGAATGTACCGACATACAATTCATTTACCAATATTTGTTATTAAACCAACAAAAAATTTATTCTTTTCAAAGCGGGGGTGCTCAACCTCATATCTACCCTAAAGACATTGATGCTTTGAAACTAAGAGTTCCGAATATTACAGAACAACAAAAGATTGCGTCAGTATTAACTAACGCAGATAAAGAAATCAAATTACTTGAGCAACAACTTGGTGATTTAAAACAAGAGAAAAAAGCGTTAATGCAGCAATTGTTAACGGGTAAGCGCAGAGTAAAAATTTAATTTAAAGGAATAAAAATGATTTTAGAAGAAAAAATGAAACAAAGAAGAAAATTTCAAGAACAACGCCCTGATGATGCACGAAGTGAATATGATCGCGATGAAGCAAGGTTAATACATTCTGCTGCTTTTCGTCGTTTACAATCGAAAACACAGGTATTAGGTCTTGGTGAAAGTGACTTTTATCGCACTCGACTTACTCACTCAATGGAAGTTGCGCAGATTGGCCGTGGGATTGTGCAGCATTTGAAGGAAAATACAAATGAAGAATATAAAAAACACCTGCCAGATATTGCTTTAATCTCAGCTATTTGTCTTGCTCATGATATAGGTCACCCACCTTTTGGTCATGGTGGCGAGGTTGCTCTTAATTATTGTATGCGTGAATACGGTGGTTTTGAAGGCAACGGGCAAACATTAAGAATTTTAGGGAAACTAGATAAATACACAGGTGAGTTCGGATTGAACCCAACACGCAGAATGCTACTAGGAGTTCTTAAATATCCTATGTCATATGAAGATTTAGTTAACGATAAAGCCTATAAAATGAATAAGGATGAAAACCGCCCTTATTGGTTATTTGAAGCAAAACCACAAAAGCCGCCAAAATGTTTTCATAATGATGACCAAGATATCGTAGATTTTATTTTGGAAGAATTTGGCGATGAAGACATTCAAAAGTTTACCCAAGCTGAAGCTGAAAAAATTAAGCTAGACGATGATGGTAATAAAATTGAAACACATAAGAAAAGCCAGTTTAAGTCACTTGATTGCACAATAATGAACTTAGCTGACAATATCTCTTATAGTCTTCACGATTTAGAAGACGCTTTATCACTAGGCATGATAACAAAACGAGACTGGGAATCGCACTTTAAAGGTAAAGAGTCCTTATTCAATGATGTTGCTGGTGATAGAAAAGATCTTCAATATGAATCTATTCTTCATGCTTTATTTGAATCGAGCCACGAAAGAAAGGATGCTATTGGCGCATTAGTGAATATTATGATCACTAGCAGTAAGATTTGTGAGAATAAATCTGGTTGTGAACACCCATTGTTAAAGTTTGGAGTTAAACTTCCTGAAGAAGTTGAAGCCCTTCGCGAAGAAATATTCAATATAGTGCTATATAAAGTTATTCTTGATGAAAATGTACAACAACTTGAATTTAAAGGGCAAAAGTTAATAATTGAGCTATTCCAAGCCCTAGCTACAGATCCAAAAAGGTTTTTGC
Source organism: Pseudoalteromonas sp. C2R02 (assembly GCF_018860845.1). Lineage (NCBI taxonomy): Bacteria > Pseudomonadati > Pseudomonadota > Gammaproteobacteria > Alteromonadales > Pseudoalteromonadaceae > Pseudoalteromonas > Pseudoalteromonas sp. C2R02. Next base: position 177,308 of record NZ_JAHKQC010000023.1, read on the forward strand.
CAAAGCCTACATTAGAGCGATGGGAAAAAGCCGCTAAAGGAGTAAATAAAGGAAATGAAAAGCAAGCTCAGATGCGTGTTATTTGTGACTTTATTTCAGGCATGACAGATGATTATGCAACTAAATTTTATGAGAAGCTATTTACCCCAAGTAAAGGCTCAATATTTGATCGTCTTTGATAAATAGAATTTAACTAGCTCTGAATCTAAATAATTAAAATAAGCAGTTTAAAATGAAAAAAATTGAACCACCACAAGTAGTTTTAGATTGCTTAAGCAATGAAATGAACGTCAACATTAAACACTTTCTTGCTAAGTATTACAGTCTTGACGAGAACTTTAAAAGCACAGTGAATAGATTACTTTCAAACATGTATAGTGACTCGAAGAAACCTGGGAAGCTAGATGGAAAAGTTCATTATTATGAAGACGGTAATGATGAACAAAATGACTTTATGCAAGTAATGTTTGATTGTTTTAGAGAATTGAATACCAAGAAAGGGCAAGAATTACACAAGGCCATATACGAACATACTCATCGGGGTGGTGATAACTGGTTTCCAATAGTGGAAATTGATTTGCCTGTGGAAGACTACTCTGATCTACCTCAGACTATAACCGTATTTAGAGGTTGTTCTTTAAAAGAGTTTGAAAGTAAATGTTATAGGCAGTCTTGGAGTTCGGAACTTGATGTTGCCAAAACATTTGCTTTTACCCATTTCAACAGTGATAAGAATAAACGAGCAGTCATTAAAGCAACTGTAAAGAACAGCGATATTGCTTGGATGAGAAGCGGGGAGAGTGAGGTTGTTTTATTACCTAATACTACTCCTTTAACATCAACCATTGAATTAAATTATAACCAATACTGTCAAATGAAAAAGTAGAACAATATGACCTTATCAGTAGCAAATTTTAAAGAAGAATTCAGTTCGAAAATTCCAGCTCTTACGCTGTTAACTAAGCTCGGATACTCGTTTATCCCTCCTAGTGCTTGTGAACAAGTTAGGGGTAATTCAATTACGGGCAAGTCTACAAGCCAAGTAATGCTGCTTCCAGTGATGCGTGAATTCTTAAGCAAACAAACCTTCCCGTTTGCAGGTGAAAATCACCATCTATCTGATGCTGCTATTGACAAAATAATGCATGAACTTAACCCTGCCATGAATGAGGGGTTAAAAAGTGCGAATGAGAAGCTTTATTACGCATTAATGTATGGCGTTGGAGTGACTGAATTTATTGATGGCAAAAAAGCTTCACCAACTATTCAATTGATTGATTGGCAAAACACTTCAAACAACTTCTTCCACTGTACTGAAGAGATGATTGTGAAAAATGCTGAAGGTACGGGTAGCCGCATCCCTGATATTGTGTGTTTTGTAAATGGCTTACCTTGGGTAGTGATTGAGGCTAAACGCCCTGATTCTTCCACTGAAGGCAAATCAACATTAAGTGAAGCAGTATCGCAGCAAATTCGTAATCAAGGGCAAACTGAAGTTCCTCATTTATTTGCTTATAGTCAGTTATTGCTGGCTGTAAATGGTCATGATGGTTTATATGGGACATGTGGCACACCTGAAAAATTCTGGGCTAAATGGAAGGAAGAAGAAATAATTGAAGCTGAGTTTGTTCGATTAAAAAATTCAGGATTAAGCACTGAGCAATTAGATGCTATTTTCGGCCATCGACCAGCAGCTGCAAAAGATGAATATTTGTCGTTATTGGCTGGAGGTGAACTTACAGTAACAGATCAAGATAGATTAATAGTTAGCTTATTACGACCAGACCGTTTATTAGAAATGACACGTTTATATACGCTTTTTGATAAAAAAGCAGGCAAAATAGTTGCCCGATACCAACAAGTATTTGGTATAAAAGCACTTGTTGAACGTATCTCTAGTTATGACGAAACAGGAACCAGACCAGGCGCTCGAAATGGCGGTGTTATTTGGCATACCACCGGAAGTGGTAAATCTTTTACTATGGTATTCCTCTCAAAAGCACTGATATGGCTTCAGGAACTGGCTCAGTGCAGAGTTGTTATTGTAACTGATAGAGTTGACCTAGAAGACCAATTAAGCCGTACATTTGCTTCTGGTGGCGTTTTAACGGCTCGCGATCAAAAAGAAGCGATGGCAACATCGGGTAAGCGTTTAGCGCAGCAGATTGGTAAAGGTAATGAGCGAGTTATTTTTTCAATCATTAATAAATTTGGTTCAGCAATCAAATATGAAGAATGCTTCAACGATAGCCCAAATATTTTAGTATTAGTAGATGAAGGTCACCGTAGTCAAAATGGTGAAAACAATATTCGTATGTTACAAACCTTACCTAAAGCAGCGTTTATTGCATTTACAGGTACTCCACTGCTAAAAGATGATAAAACTGAAAATAAATTCGGTTCTATTATTCACTCTTACACTATGCAACAAGCTGTTGAAGATAAAACCGTGACACCGTTACTTTATGAAGAGCGTATTGCTGATTTAAACGTAAATGACAAAGCCATTGATGCTTGGTTTGACCGGATCACTGAAAAACTTACCGAAAAACAAAAAACTGATTTAAAGAAGAAATTTTCTCAAAAAGGACAGATATACCAAACTGAAGGCAGAATAGAGTTAATATCGCATGATATTTCTGATCATTTTCAAAACTTTAAGAAACAGGGATTGAAAGGTCAGTTAGCATGTGACTCTAAAGCCTCAGCAATACGATACAAGGAAGCTTTAGATAAAATAGGCAAAGTTACATCTGTTGTAGCTATGTCGCCTCCTGATACGCGAGAGGGGCATGAGGTAGTTGATCAAGAAAGCAAAGATATTGTTCAAAATTGGTGGACTAATAATGTTGCTGACACTTATGGACAAGACGAAAAAGCGTATACTAAAGCAATCATCAAAGATTATGGTCGCGATGAAGGCCCTGATATTATGATAGTTGTCGATAAACTTCTGACAGGCTTTGATGAGCCTAAAAACACAGTATTGTATATCGATAAACCTTTAAAAGAACATAGTTTAATTCAAGCTATTGCTCGTGTTAATCGCTTACACAGTAAAAAACAGTTTGGCTACTTAATTGATTATCGAGGTATTTTAAAAGAACTTGATATGACAATTGAAAAATATCAAGAGCTTGCTGAACGAAATCAAAATGGTTTTGATGTTGATGACTTGAAAGGTTTATACAACCGCATGGACACCGAATATAAAAAACTCCCTGGGCTGTATAACGATCTCTGGGCTATTTTTGAAGGTGTTAAAAACAAAAAAGATCATGCCGCTTTACGCCAAGCACTCGCACCAAAAATTGAAGATGTAAAAGGCCAATTGTTAGATAAAAACCTCAAAAAGCGTGACGAATTTTATGCTGCTTTAACCGCCTTTTCTAACTGTATGAAAGTAGCTTTACAGTCAGCAACATTCTTTGATGATAAAAGCTTTGACAACAAACGCGATCACTACAAAGAAACACTTAAAATGTTTGTTAACTTGCGAAAGCAAATTCGTGAAGATGCGAACGAAACGGTAGATTATGACGTCTATGCAGAAGATATTCGCCAGCTTTTAGATAAACATATCGCTGGTATTGAAGTTAAAGAACCGGATGGTGTGTATTTAGTTGATAACTTGGGTAAGGATGTTAAACCTCAAGATTTAACTGATGACGAAGCTCGCAACCAGACAGATAAGATCACAGGCAGGATCACTAAGATGATCGAACAAGACTTGGCTGATGATCCCTATGCGCAAGAGTATTTCTCAAACTTACTTAAAAAAGCCATTGATGAGACTAAGGCAATGTTTGATGCGCCTGTTAAACAATACATGTTATTTGCTGATTTTGAACAGGAGGTTAAAGAGCGCAAAGTTGAAGGTATGCCAAGTGCTTTTACTGGTGATGATGGAAAGCAAAACAAACATGCGCAAGCTTACTTTGGATTGTTTAAACAATTATTTGAAAAAGACGCTCATACAGGTAGTGATATTGATGAAGACAAGTTTGTTAAGTATGCGTTCGATATTGACGAAATTGTTAAAACAGCTGTCGCAGAGTTTTCGATAAACCCTGGTGAAATTGAAAACGCGATAAGCGTTAAATTGTTGCCTATGTTGTTTGCTGATTTAGGCATTGAAAACGCTCAGAAGTTAATTGAAGAAGTCCTTAAAATTACCAGATTAGGCTTGTCTCGTGGATAAATCGTTTTAATGAGTGAAATACAGAAAACAACCCAAGAGCAAGGTGTATTTGCTTACGGCGAAGAAATCATTAACTATGACATTATTCGCCGTATTGTAGATGATAATAGCTCCAAGCCTAAACCTAGAAAAATTGTGATCAAAGTTCATCCAGATCAACGCGTAGTTGCATCAGTACCCCATAATGCAACTTCTGAGGTGATTCAAGAAGCCATGATCAAACGCGCCCGTTGGATATGGGAGAGTATTGTAGAATTTGAATCGCAGCATGAATATGTAATGCCAAGGCAATATGTCAGTGGCGAAACTCAGTTTTACCTTGGCAGACGCTATGTTTTGAAGGTGATAATTGATGGTGAACATGCCTCAAATGTGAAATTGCACCGAGGTAAATTGACTGTCAAATTGAAGCAAGTAAAGGGTGATCGGGTATCTCAAGTTAAAACACTTTTAGATAAGTGGTATACCCGAAAAGCCAATGCAATCTTTCATGATCGGTTACATGAAATGCTTACTAAAGCGACTTGGGTAGAAGGCTTACCTTCATTTCGTATTATGGCTATGAAAAAACAATGGGGAAGTTGCTCTACTAAAGGCAGCTTAATGCTTAATCCACATCTAGTTAAGGCACCTAAAGAGTGCATTGACTATGTTATTCTCCACGAACTTTGCCATATAGCCGAGCACAATCACAGCGACAAGTTCTGGCGCTTGTTAACGCAGGTAATGCCAAACTGGAAAGAAGTCAAAGCTAAGCTCGATGATATGGCGGAGTTGTATTTGAATGAGTAAGCCTAGCTAGCAAAACGATTATGAAATGGAGTTAAAAATTGAATTACTTTTTTATTGATACGTGTATTTGGCTAAATTTAGCTAAAGATCGAAATGCAAATTATATTGTTGCAGCATTAGAAGACCTTCATGAGAGCTGTGATGTTCATTTTGTTGTTCCGCAACTAGTAAAAGATGAGTTTCTTAGAAATAAAGAGCGCGTCGTTAAAAGTGCTCGTCAACGGCTTGATCATGAATTTAAGCAAGTTAAGCATGTAGTTAAAGAGTATGGTACTGCCAATCAAGTAGCAATTTTAACTGAGCTAAATGAGATAAATGCAAAACTTCCAATAATGTCTGATGTGACTGACAGAATAGCTAACAGGTTGATTAGTTTTATGGATAAATGTATTCAGTTTGAAATTACGGATGATATCAAACTTAAAGTAGTACAAAGAGCACTGGATAAAAAAGCGCCGTTTCATAACTCTAAAAACAACTTCGCTGATGCATTATTGATTGAGTCATTTGGTGCTTTTAAGAGAAATATTCAAAGAAATGATGATGATTTAGGAGATAGTAATTTTTATTTTATTTCAGAAAACCACAATGAATTTAGCGCTATAGATAGACGCCGACCACATGAAGATTTTTCTGATATTTTTGATGACTATTCTTATTACTTTCTAGATCTTGTTTCCGCAGTTAATAAGATCGATGACGCTTTATTGGGGGAGTATGAATTTGAGCTAAATTGGGAAGGAGATGAAACTAGATCTCTTTCTGAAATTTTGGACTATATGACAGAGTTTGACAGGAAAATTTGGTACAATCGACATTTGAATTTACTAAATAGAATTAGCTCAGGTGAAATTGAAATAGTACCACCCGAATCAGAAGCTTCAGGCTCTAGAGTCATACACGAAGATGTTCTAGCGCGGGCAAAGTCCTCAGCTAAAATAGTAGAAAAGGAATATTTAGATCTTATTCCAGAAGATGATTTTGAATGGGGAATGATAAATGGCAAGTTATCGGCATTAAGATGGGTACTGGGAGACGAATGGGATATGTTAGATACATAAATCTGTTTACGCATAAATTAGAACCGACGGTCAATATCGACAAATGGCCTGCTGTCAGCTCAGATCCTAGCTTGTACACATGATTAGCTTTATAGGTACAATTAGGATGATCGAAGCCACTGTAAAGGTGGCTTCGATACGAATAGCAACTAAAGTCCTAAGATAGTTTTTCCTTGACTGAAAGTAATATCGACTGGAATATTGGCCTCTGAAAGACGCTCAAGATCTTGAGCAAGATTTTCTTTAATTATGCCGCTAGACTTAACAAGACTATCAACACCTTGATAATCCCCATTCCCTTGCAGTGTTAATATCAATTCAGATAGTGAATCAATAGCTTGGGTCATTTTTTCCATATTGACACTGTATTGTCCATTTTGGTTACGGCTGAACGCTCCATGTTTAGAGAAGTAATTGAATCTAACCATGTTTGCTTTACCATGAGCGCTAGAGGCTCCAAAACGAACAGAACGGAAAATACCAGCCATAAAAGTTACGTAGTAATCCTGTAGCTGACCTTCAGTAATAACACCTTTCTCAAGCAGTTGTCTTACCATGTATAAGCCAAGGATATCTGCTTTACCTTCTTCTAAGGCTGAAGCGTGTTCTTTTAGTGCCTGCCTAACAGTTTCATTGCGGTTTATTACCGACTTAATGCCCAATCCATGTGCAACCTCATGAAACATGGTGTTGGCAAAAAAAGCATTAAAAGTTATATGATTGCGTTGCTCTGGAGTGATCAACTTCTTAGAAATTGGGACTAAAATTTGGTCAAATTTAGCTTTCATAGCATTTTTAAGTTGTAAGCGTCTTGTTCCCTTTTTTAATTGAACCTCTTCATCGTTGGGCAGGTTGATCGCTATGGTTTTACTGCCTGCATTTGAGTGACCAGCGTAGTAAATAACATCGTAAGCATTAAGATCTGCATCAGTACCTGGCACTTCTGCTTTGTATTGATCTTGAACAGGGAGACCTTTTTGTAATTCAGGCAAGTAACTTGCGTATTTAGATAGCTTTTCGCTCCATGTAGTATCTTTTATGAGAACATACGCTTCAAATGCAGCACGGTAGCCGAAAAGTTGATCTTCGTATGTTTCAATTGGGCCAATGACCACCTCGATCGGGTTGGTTTTCATGTCCATCCAAGCAAAATCTGACGCTTGGTAATTATCACTAAGTAATGCATCTGCTCGCATAGATAGATAGTTGGAAAACTCCTTATTATCAGCTAATCGAGATGCTTTTCTTAAAAGAGATGCCGCCCTAGTTAGTTCTTCGGAATAAATTTCTGAATATGGTGTTGTGACTAGATTCCCTTGTTTGTCACGTTCAACCACAGAATAAAGACCTTTTTTATCGGTGAAATTTGAAGCGTCAAACTCTTCTTTTGTCATATCAGAGGGGTAAAACTCAGCACCAGGTCGCTTTTCACCAAAATTGGAAATAAATGATTTATCCCCTGCCAGTCTGTCCCAGGGGCCATAGTTAATTTCTGCAAATGAACGTACCTCAGGCTGTGCAATTGTTGACAAGAATGTTTTTTTGTCTTTATCAAAAGCTTGCTTCCAGAATAAGTCGTCCATGACTTTAGACGCATCAATAAGTATTGCTAGCATTTGTTTTTGATTATCAGAGAACCCGCTTAAGTCAGCCGTCAATTCGAAGGGGGCATATATGTTTAGTCGCGATTTTTCACCAACGTATTCAAACTTCGTCGGTGCGACATTTTTTGTACTAGTTATCTCTGAGCAGGCAGCCATGACTCCCAGCCCTATTAGAGAGATACAGACTTTTGCTAATTTTGCTTTGTTGAAGGACATTTATTACCTCTTTTTATTAAATCTTGAATTAAGCTTGAATTTTTTTAAGAATTTAGTCAGCGATTTTACACCTATAACTCTATGTTAATCGACTTAAGAACAAAACTATGGAGTATTGTTCTTAGGATAACTCAAGCTTTAGGTATTAATGTTAGTTAATTTTCGAAAGGGTATTTTCAGGCACTACCGCGCTACGCTTGGTTCGATTCGTTCCACTCGAAAACAAGTTCCCTCACTTCTCTGCCATCAAAATTTAATACGAACAAGCCTTGTATTCAATACCTCGCATATATTCTTCATGCCTTTTTATTCCCCTTTCCATAGCACCCAATGCAGATGCGTACTCAGGGTTCTTTGCTTTTGACTGCTCCTCAGATATGGTAAGTGTTGCTGGTAACAACTCTGAGATTGCATCCTGAGCTTTTAATCTGTATACGGTTCTAATGTATCTGTAAGTGGTTTCCATATCGGCATGCCCCAACTGCAATTTAAGCCACGAGTGTATATCTGTTGCAATTGCTTCGGTAACCTCTATTCCATTCTCTTTTCCCCATCTGTAAAGCAACTGTGTAGCACCTGTGTGACGCATCGTATGAGTGTGAACACTAAACCCTAATGCTGCCGATGCTCTTTCAAAAGCTTGTTGGAGTAAGCGAATGGAAACAGGCGTTCCATGCTTATTTAGCCAGGTAAAGGAATCTGAGGGGGTAATTCCTTTTTTGTAAGCGTGTAAGGTTTCGCAATAGTTAGTTATGAACAGATCATTGTATTTGTTATAGTGCTCCGATAGATATTCATCGTGAATCATCTGGAGAGTTTCTTTATGAACAATACAGGTGCCAATAGCTCCACCTTTTTTTCGGTATGATAAGCTTTGCCACACCTGTTTCTTATCTTTCATCTCATCGAGTGTTCGCCACATTGGATTGCGTTTATTAACCCCTTTAGGGAATTGCATTACGCCACCGATGCGTAGGAATGTTTGTAGCATGGTTGCAGCCATTACTGCGTATACTGGATCTTCATTCTTGTAGAGGTATTCGTATAACTTCCAAAATTGCCTCATTGAAATAACATCATTTCGATAATCATCCTTGTGTTCGCAATATTCGTCCGGCACAGCTGTTTCGGTTTCAATCGCCGCTTTATGTGTTCTTTTAGTGTGGGATTGGAAATCATTATCTTTGTCTTTCTCAAACATTACCGTTCCCCTTTCAGGGAAGATCATGTTGTGGTCAACAGCCTCCAGTGTTAAAAAATCATAAAACGCTCTCCATGTTGAAACGTAAACTTTTAAGCTGTCACCCTCCCAATCATATTCGTGATACAAACTCTCGATAATCGTTTCCACATCTTTAAACTCTGCTTCCCTATAATCAAGGTCTGATTCCTCGAAAAGGTTTAATAAGAAAACTATGTGATTTGCCTTATTAAGAATGGTTCGATCACTAGCTGGCCTTAAATTACCACCTAGCCGAGAGCGGTTCTCTTTTCTGCATATTAAATAACTTAACAAGTCAGTATGTACCTCCCCGCCTTCACGGTAAGGGATGGGGTATTCTGAACCTTTGCATTGGTGATTTAGTTTAATGGTCATATATTAAAACCTACACTAATTTGCTCAAATCGAAACCCTCGTTTGAGAGCAGTCTTCATAGCCCCAACTTTAGAGATAACGATTACCTTCTTCTTGGCTCGCGTGATAGCGGTGTATAACCAACTTCTTTCTACTAGCTTGGAGTTTTCAACAACTACTATGACAGTATCAAATTCGCTCCCCTGGGCGCTGTGACAAGTGATGGCGTAGGCATGCTGAAGGGTGTAATCACCACGGTACTCATCTTGAACATCTTCCAGCATCAAAGCTTTTACGCCTTCTATATTGAAGTCCACAACCATATCTGCAACATCCCCGTTATTGGCTACTGTCTCTCCGGCAACAATTTTGCCAGTCGAACCATTAACAAGCCCTAGGGATATGCTATTTTTTTTATAAATAACGGAATCGCCAACGCGAAACTGTGGAGTAGCCTTAATCACTTTGGCGCGTTGCATTAGCAATTTATGTAACATGACGTTGCTCTCAGCTGTGGTTTTCTTCCTTGCCGCAACAACGTGAACTTCATTGTTATTACGGCTGTGCTCCAGATATTTTGCTTTGATAATGTCAAAAACATCCTCGTCTTCACCGTACTCAATACACTCAACTTCACCGTTTGATTCAATGATTTCGCCAGCTTTAATTTTCTCCGAGGCATGAACGATGCCGCTTTTGCTTCTGAAATTTTGCTTAAGCTCAACTTTAGCAACTTGTTTTGACTTCATGAGCACATGAAAAATTAGGCCAGGGCCAATAGGTGCGAGTTGCGCCCAGTCACCAATAAACACCAGGCGAACCGACTTGCCTTCAAATGCAACAAGAACTCTATACATCGTTTGGAGATCGACCATTGATGCTTCATCGATATGTAATACAGGGCACTCATATCTATCAAGAAAACTTGGCTCATCAACGATCTTTTGCAGCAAACTTGTTATCGTGTATGCGGCGTCATTTGTTTGTTGAATTAGTCGCTGGGCTGCTTTTCCAGCAAGAGCAACCTGCAAAACTCCGTGGCCGTTTTGTTTAATTAAATCGTTTACACAATACAAAACGCTGGTTTTGCCAGTTCCGGCTCCGCCTGATATTAACGATACCGAGTTCGCCAAGATAGTCTTAACGCCTCGTTGTTGGTCTAGGCTTAAATGATGATCGGATGGGAGCTTGTATGTTGAAATATAGGTATCAGGAACACTGATTGGCGAAACTGTGTCTTGAATTCTTTTAACTAATTGCTCTGAGACATATCTCTCCATAAGTTCAGGCCCAGGTAGCGAATATGCTTGCGTGTATAGATGTTGGTGTGCTGACTCACGTTGCATGTCTTCCGACCATTTGCACAATGCATTTCTTCGCACTCCGGTATCTCTTACAATAATACGTGGAGGTAAGGTGTTTGCTGCATTATTAGCTGCAATTAAAGCTTTTATTGATAGCTCTTCGCCAATAATCTTATCGAGTTTGCTTTTGAATTCTAATGGATGGACTTGTGTGCTCCCTTCCTCCAGTTTTCTGTAGACTGCCTCTTCAACAGCACAAACTAGACGTCGTTCATCGTCTAATTTAATGTTCATGGCCTTTCTGAGTATATCAGCCTCTTTAAATGAGCTAAAAGCCCACAGGCGAAATGGGTCATCGTTGAGCTTTTTGACTGTTTCTTCGTGGTAAAAATCAAATGCACTCTTAGCTGCATTTTTTATTCGCCTGCGGCTTGATGGTGGCGTGTTTTTTAGAACACCATCCATAAATTCAATTAGTTGAGCCTTTCCATTCTGCTTATGCCAATTGCGGCAAATGACCAATGCCAAACCCTGAGAAACGCGCTCGACAGTGCATAGAGTGTCAATGTCTCGCTTCTCTAGCAGCTCTATTAATGTAACTGGGAAAGCTCTAAGAAGCCGCTTTGATATAACTGGGCCAACCCCAGTTCCTGAGGTCATGAAATCAGCCAGCAATTCATTTGTTACAGGAATGTATGTAATGTTGTTCGCATGAAGCTGTTCACCATACGTATCATGAACATTAACACTCCCTTCAACAACTACATGATCTCCTACCGCCACTCGCAAATGTTTATCCTCAAGACGGACACGAGTTTTTTTACCCAAAGACTTCACTGCAAATATTTGTATGTCATCAGACTCAAAATGCACTTTCGTCACTGTACCTGTTTGATGTAGCATTAATGGACTCCTGCTTTTTTTAATGAAGCCACTCCAGAACCGCTTATTAATGCTTTGTCTTTTTGCTCATAGAAAGCTACTTTTTTAAGTAGTTCTTCGTTTTCTTCTGCAAGCCTTTTTTTCTCCTCACGCTCAAAGCTAACTTTCTCTCGAACTTCTTTGAGTTGCTGTCGCAAAGTAGATATGGAACGCGAAGTCATGTTGTTCAATACTTCGTCAAGCGCAGCTTCTGATGAATGATCCAGTGTTTTCACTTTCCCTTCGACTATCTTCACATCTACAGAAGAAAGCATGTTTTTGACGTCTTCATTGCGTGAGAGCATCTCAGGAGTATTCTTGACATCGACTACTGGCAGATCCAAAAAATACGCCCAAATCGCCTTCCTGTATAACTGCCCCTTATTGTTTATCGGCCAGCGGTATGATTTATTACAAAGCCGAAGATCCATAAATTCTAAGAAATCCCTCGCGTTCTCATCACCAATTTCTTTAGTCGTTTTGCTGTCAGTAACAATTACACCTCGTTTCTTAAGCTTTTTTTGACAGCTAACTAGCTCTGGCTTAAATGATTGCCTGACATTAACTGGCTTAATGTCATAGCCAACCGCAGCTGCGATTTTTTTTGTGCAAAGCTTAGACTTTTTATCATCAAGCCAGTCACATGCATCCTGAACGCTGGAGCTGAGTATCTTCTCAATCAATGGCTCCAGCACCATTCGACGAAGTTGGCCGAGTTGCTGCTTTCCTATCGTTCCAGCTTCATACTGGCTGATCAGCTGTGCCTTATCCATATCTAATCACCTTTATTTCGTCAAAACCCTCATACACATCTACTGGCTCAAGAGTTCTTAATTTAGTGAGCAACTCGTCATTATCAAGCCGCTTATCTGCTGAGCGCTTATTGTTTCTTTTTTGCAAGATCTCGAAAGGTACATCGAAAAAAACCGCACACACTTTGATGTCATTTGTATGAATGTATTTGTAAATAACGGTAAACCAGTTTATTCGTTCTGATTTTGTTAGATTGGTTGCATCAATCACAACTGGATGTCTGTCAGAGAAATAGTCAGAAGCTTTACACCAATCACTTTTACCCGCACATGGAGGCCCCACGAGCATGTAGATCCTCTGTGCAAGCGGTCGCTTCAATAGCTCTTCCAACTCATAAACTGACGAACGCCAAGCTAAATTTCTGAGGTTTTTGTCATGGAAACAATACCTTCCGTCAACCAACAAGTGGGTATCTGGTGAAACTATTTTTGCATGAGAAAAAGATGGGCTTTTCGTACTCTGCGGTGATTGTAGGAGGTTGTTATAAGCAACGCCAACCGAGTGGTCAGCAGTATCTTTAATCGTTTGTTTTTGCTTGTGCACCTGGTTCTTAAGTCCCTGCACCTGCTGAAGAACCTCTACATACTGCCTCTGTGCTTCGTCCCTCTCATTCTGCATTGTAGTTTTTTCGGCCTGTGCTCGACCAATTTCAGAATCGGCTTGAATGCTACCTTTATTTTTTTTGAAGTCTTTTTTAAAGCCAGTAATGTCTGCTTTTATCTTGTGGTACTTGGCATTCAACTCTGGTGAATCCAACTTGTCAGTATAGAGATAGGTGTCAGACACATTGGCCCCGTCACAAACCTTTTTTATTGAGCAGGCGCTAATTTTTCCAGTTGCGAGAGCCTGAATCTTAAGCCGCTCAAACACCGCCCGTAGATCTGATATTTTTTCGTCGTGGGTTCTGCTGTCATATTCTTTTTTAGCCAAAATATCCAACCTCCCGATCTTCCTGGTAGATATCTTTTAATATCGGGCCATAAGTTTTCACGAAACCTTTTGCAGTATCGTCCAAGTCAAGATTGTTGTGGCCTACAGCTTCTAAATAAGTTACATAAAAGTCGAATGTTCCCAACAAGTCTTTGCTCCAAGGATGTCCTATCAGGGCATCAGAGCATTCTTTCCCAACACAAAAAGCTGGGTTAGGTAATGTTCCCATTACGTCAGTAATGGCTTTATCAATACTTTTTTCCTTTCTGACTTGGTTGTTTGCGAGTTTGGCGCACGCGGTATCTCTCGTATCTGAACAAGCTCTCATACATATCGCAGCCATTGGCGTAAGCAATGCGTAGATCTGCCCTTCTCTAGCCCTAGTGAGTAGCATCTGTTTGACTCGTTGCTTGAGAGTCGTAAACATTTCCATTTCTGTGAGACTTTTCATTTCGATGCTATCTTCAAGCTGTATCTGTTTCTTGATATGTTCAACCCCCTTAAGGAGTTGGTTACCTTTGTTCCCAGATACTTTTTTATTAATCAGGGCCACAGCCATATCCTCAGCAAGACTCTCTTGTGCTTTACTGATATTTTTGTTTCGTTGCTCAATGATAAGTGGGTTATGAGCTAAATAAGCATCTGGCATTAAAGCGTTGGAATGACCAAAAAGCTTTTTGAGGATTAAAATTGCAGCTTGGCTATTTGAACCAATCCAGCCAGCCAGGGTAGCTCTTACGCAATGAGCTGTTGCTTCGTCATCATCAGGACTTACTGTGTCAAGAGATATGTCGTAGTGTTTGGCGAGACTCTGTAATAGGGTGTTAAATGTTTTGGTATCACGCATTCGACTCTGTGCACCACGTTCAATTGCTATGTCAGATTTGCGTTCTGTTACCAATTTTTTTTGACCTGTGAGTAACCAGTCACAGTCTTGATCAAATTTCGCTAGCTCAAGAAGCTCAACGGCACGGCGCGTTTGTTCAGGTACGGGAAGCACATATCCACGAAGCTTGGTTTTCTTTATATCTACAATCAGGTAGTTGATAAAGTCATGGCGCTTAGATGGTTTGCAGCATCCATTCTTTAATCCTCTCATGTCGGTGTTGCGTAAGCCTGTTGTTAGTAGTATCAGCCAAGATGCAGCACTTTGAATCAGTAGGATAAACTGAGAATACCAACTCGTCGTTACGCAGGGCGTTTTGTATCTATCTGAGAACTCCAGCGGCAGGATCTTCGAAAGCTTATTTTTTAATTTGATGAGGCGAGGGGAGGCTCTATTCAGTCCGTCTTGTCTTTTATTTTCGGTATAGTCATAGTCGCTAAGCTCATCTTTCAATATGTTCAACGCCTTTTTCAGCGTATCAAAGTTTTCATCAACAAATGGTGAAGTTGCTTTTACTATTTGACTGACCACTTCGAACTGTAGAGCTGAATAGGGTTTAGTTTCAGTATTGAACCCTAGTCCGTTCTTAAATTGAACTAGCCATTCTTCTGCACCTAACTTATCTTCAACCCAAGGGCTTGGAAATTTACCATTCAAGAACTCCGCATTAGGGAATGCACTGGCTGGTACGAAATTCATATGGTCGATGAACTCTAGTATGCTTTTTGAAAATGTACCTACTTTGCTCAAGCGATCTGTAATAAGAAAAACAACATCGTCATTGGTTAAGAGCCAAAGATAATTGAATGGTTGGTTTGGCTCCGAGATAAGAACAGACTTTGATTCGCACACTTCAATAAAGAAGTTTAAGAACCCTAGTGCCTTACTGTGAATACCGGAGATGGCTTTTCGTTCATGGGTGATTGCATGATAAGTAACTATTTTGACCAGTAACTTCAACGGGCGGTGGCGTTCTTCTGGCAACTTATTAAACCAGTTAAAATTAGTAGAGAGCCGCTCTCCTGTCAACCAGACGTCATCACTAAAACTTGACACATCGGATATGGCAGACATGTCGCAATGCTTGTAATGCTCCTCTAGCGCTCTTACGCACTCCCACTGCTTGTATCCGAGTTCACGTTGCGATTCATCATGATTAACGACACTTAGTTCAAATTCCATTATATAGCTCCGCTTTGGATAATAGGAGGCAGTAGAGGCGTATTGTCTGCCATCGCCTGATTAGCAACTTGATAAGCTTCCTCGACTACTGTTTCACCACGCGAATGCTTGAGTCGAAAAGTGGCAATCGTATCCATAGCAATTTGTCTCCGGTCTTCAAGGGTAGCCGCGAAGTCCTCTGGACTCTCAATTCGTTTTTCTTCTAATTGAAGCAATCGATAACAAATTGCTGGTAGATGATTCGAGTAGACTTCACTCCGCTCACATCCAAGGCACATATCATATCGGTTGCACTGCCTTGCAATGGGGAGTCCGTGAGTAGGATTGGCTGGATCGTTGCATTCGCATAAAAAGACTCTCTTATTGCTGGCCTTTTTCTCATGGTCTTCACAAACACTGCCTTGAAAGGCTAGCGCTTTTTCAAGTAGGTCGCTTGTTAGTGCCACGATAGCAGTATTTAGTGCTGTGTTTCCAATACCTGATTTCATAATGTAACTAAATAAGGTTGTGTCAAAACGATTATGATTTAAAGCATCTTTTAGTTTCACAACTAACTCATCAGCATTTTTAACCTCACCAATCAATTTCAACAGTTTGTGTCCTGCAAACGTTTTTCTGAATTTGTTTGGTGAAAGGGATTTTAGTCGTTCTCCATCCTCATCAAATATCGGGTATGCCTCACAAAAAAGCTCTAATTCATTGTTGAGGTCATTAGTGTTGAAAATATACTTTCTATCTGGGGCACGCGTTTCATCAAACATTTTAAGATAGCGATATAGAGGGCTGTTAACCGTGATGGTTACCGGAATAGACTTGTACGCACCTTTCCCTTTATGTTTTTCGCCATAGATGACAATTTGCCTATCACGGATGGCTGAATCTTCTGTAATTCCGAGTTCAACATCAAAGTTTTCGTACCACGGTACACCATTAATTGTTCTTTGGAGACTTAGTACAACTTCTTTATTAATACCAGAAGATATCAGAGTGTATATAATTGTCGTTGTTTGATGATGGTTACTGGTCAGGGTGTAAAACGGAACATAGTTCCGTTTTACACCCTGAATGTTCGACCTGGGCCACATGCCATTTGCCAAGTAAGTTAAAAACTCAGGCAGTAAACTCTTGCCATAGGTTTTTGCAAATGTTTTACTTTCAGCTACTCGTCGCAGGTTTTGTAAATAATTAGCGCCATTAGATATTGAACGATGCTTACGACCATTTATTTTTTCATCCTGAACTGCCAGAAATATGTTGTTCAGTAATATCTCGTGACCTTCATCTCCACTATTGAATAAGCCCATCAATCTTTCGCTATCCGTATTGATAGAGCCGAGTGGGAAGTAATTTTCACCGAGATTTTCTGATGTCATTTCGTTGAGTCGGTAAAATCGGTCTTCGATTTTTTCAAAATCGAAACAGAGAAATGCCAAAACCTGAAACATTATTGAGTCGGAGTAATCATCTTCTCCTACCAATTTATCAAAATCAGGAAGTTCTTCTACTTTAATTTCATTATGCACATTATGAAAAATCCACAGCCTGTCCAGATTTAGACTTTTTCCATGTGGGTGTTGTTTTACGAGCGCTTGTAGAGTGTCTTTGTGCCGCTTCCCCGCTGTGGTATCGTCGAATCCATTTACCCAACCAGAAAAATGTATCTGAATTAAGTCGGTAAACAGAGCTGGTGGATTATCTAGGGTAGAAAGGTATGTGAAGAAAAGGTGTATTGTAGATGAGGCATTGCTAAAAAAGCTATTGCTCAATTCTTTGTTGGCATATTTTTTAATCAAAATTCTTGCAAACGTTTTTGCGATATCTTCGCCGACTAAAGGAATTCCGTCTGTAACTATATGGAAGCAGGATCTGCCGTAGAACTTTTTACCGAGACGATAAAACTTTTTATCAGGATTGTCTTCATCCTCAATTTCAGATTTATCCAACGGAAGTTCAAAAAAGTATCGTTGTTTGTTTAAAGGGGTATCAACGTATCGAGTGTAGGAGGGGAGGTTAGTTTTGTCAGAGATCGGGATTTCAGTTACCCCCCGTGTTCTCTTGAGATCGATTTTGATTTTTTTTCTTTTCTTTGCCATACCCGCTCCATAAGTAAGTGAAAATAAATAATCGCTCTTTCAGTATATGCGAGGCAAAAAAAAGTTCAAGAATTAAATGTAAGCCGTTTTGGAAGTTTTCGCCTTTTGAGCAACTTCATGGAACATGGTATTAGCAAAAAAGGCATTAAAAGTAATGTTGTTACGTTGTTCTGGCACGATCAGTTGATGTGCAATTGGCACTAGAATTTTATCAAACTTTGCCTGCATCGCATTCTTAAGTTGTAAGCGACGAGTACCTTTTTTAAGTTGCACTTCTTCATCATTTGGTAAGTTGATAGCAATTGTTTTACTACCGGCATTAGAGTGACCAGCGTAATAAATCACATCATATGCATTTAAATCGGCATCAGAGCCCGGCACTTCTTGTTTATACTTTTGCTCTACGGGTAAGTCTTTTTGTAATTCGGGTAAATAAGCTGCGTACTTAGCAAGCTTTTCACTCCAGGCTAAATCTTTAACTAATACATAAGATTCAAAAGCAGCACGATAACCAAATAATTGATCTTCGTAATTTTCGATTGGGCCAATAACTACATCAACTGGGTTATTTTTCATATCCATCCAAGCAAAATCGGACGCTTGATAATCATCTGTTAATAAGGCTTTTGCTCTAAGATTTAAGTAATCAGCAAACTCTTTATCATCTGCAAGTTTTGATGCTTGTTTTAATAACTCTGACGCCTTAGTTAGTTGCTTTTTGTACGCTTTTGAATAAGGGATAGAATATAAAGCGCCTTTTGCATCACGACGAACAACAGAATATAAACCTTGTTTATCTGTTATTTGTGCTTTATTTAATTCTTCTTTGGTAATATCTGCAGGATAAAACTGCGCACCTAAAGGTTTTTCTTCATATCCCGTTAAAAATGCTTTATCGCCATCTAAGCGATCCCAAGGACCATAGTTTACATCAGCATATTTCTTTACTTTATCATCAGAAATCTTAGCTAAAAAGTCTGATTTTTTTTCACCAAAAGATTGTTGCCAAAAAAGGTCGTCCATAATTTTGGAAGCATCGATCAATTTAACAAGCATTTGTTTTTGATTGTCAGAAAGTGTTGATAAATCTGCTGTTAAAGCGACAGTTGTATAGATATCTAATCTATCCTGAGAGCTTGAAACTAACTCAGTTGAAACCTTTGGAGTTTCTGCTGGTGCATTTTGAGTTTTATCACATGCACTAAGTAGTGTTGCGCTTGCAAGTATGAGTGCTAAGCTAATTTTGTTAAATTTCATTTTTAGTTCGCTTGTTATTTTATAAGGCTCTTAGAGTAATGGTGAACACAAAGCCTGTAAAGTTACTAAATTAAAAAAACATTTAAATTTTTCTTAACTTTATCGTGAACTTAGTCAATACTTGAGATAGATAATAAAAATTATATTCCCAAGTGTGGGATAGCAAAAGGAAATGGGTTTATGTCAACTGAGAATGCATTACTTACGATCTTAATTGAAAAAATTAATAACGATACACTTGTATTACCGACTTTGCCTGAAATTGCTGTTAAGGTCAGGGAGTCTGCTGATGACCCTGATGTTAACTTGATGGAAATGGCAGATGTTATCGGTCAGGATCCAGCTCTCGCTGCAAGAATGATTAAAATATCAAACAGTGCCTTTTTAGGAAGGACAGTTAAAGTATCAACATTAAATCAGGCTGTTACACGAATTGGTTTAAGGCAAATAAAGAATATTGCAACCGCAATGGCAATGGAGCAACTGTTTGTATCTCAAAATGATTTAGTAAAAAATTATTTAGATAAATCTTGGCAAAAAACCTTAGAAGTTGCTTCTAGTGCGATTGCTTTACTTCAAATTTATGTGAAAAATAATAAACATACTTCACTAAACTTAGATACCATCACTTTAGCTGCGCTTGTTTATAATATTGGCGTTTTACCTATTTTAACTGAAGCAGAGCGTCATCCAGAAGTTTTTGCCAACCCTGCATTTTTAGCTTTAGCAATTAAAAAACTTGCCGGTAAAATCGGCGGTTCAATTATGCGAGCTTGGGGCTTTACTGATGATTTTGTTGAAGTTGCTGAAAGTTGGTCAAACCCTAATTATCGCCCGAGTAACGCGTGTTATGTAGACTTTATCCGTATTGGTGCGATAAAAGAAGGCGTGTTGAAAGTCAGTAATAAAGATGAAATGTTAGGCTCTTATGTCGAAAAGGGCATTATCCCTTCAATAGAGATGTTACAAGAAGATGATTACTTAAATATTCGTAACGATGTCAAATCAGCATTTTCTTAATCGAAATAAATAAGTAAAAAGGTGACAATTGTCACCTTTTTATATCTATTCTTCTTCAGCGTCGCCTAAACTAGATAATAGATCTTCAAGCATTAACTTTAATTCTTCACTTGCTAGCATAAAGTCAGCGTCAAGTTTTACCAGCATATCCTCTTTTGGAATATCGGCATTTTCGTCTTTTAATACTTCAGAGTAACTAATACGTTTAATGCTGCCGTCTTCAACTAACATAAATTTGATGCGTTCATTCCAATCTAAAGCGAGTTTAGTTACTTGCTTGCCATTCTCAAGGTGATTTTGAACTTCATCAGATGATAAGTCATGTTGTTTTAATTTAACTTGAGCACCATTTTCATCAGGTTCTTGCAAATCAGCGTCTAAGCCAATTTCAAAGCCTGCAGGTGGTGCCATTTTGCTTAACCAATCAGTTAAAAATAAACCTAAATCGAAATTCACAAATGCAGGTACAACAGGAAGGCTACCTAGAGATTTACGTAATAACGCAAGTAATTCTTCAGCTTTATTAAAGCTACCTGAGTTTACAACTAACCAGCCTTTTTCTAAGTCAATAAATGCAAATTGTAGGCTAGACTTTTTAAATGCTTGAGGTAGTAAACTATGTAATAAGTTTTCTTTGATTTCGTCTTTTTCTTTTTTCTTAACAGGACGGTTTTCTTCAGCTTCTATTTGCTCTACTTTTTCTGCAACTAGCTCATTTACAACCGCTGCTGGTAGCACTTTTTCTTCACGCTTTGCACATACTAAGATAGATTTTTGTGAGAAGTGAGACAGCATTTGACCATGCTTACCAAGTGCTTTAGTCCAACCAAAAGTACTTAAATCTTGGCTGCCACATGGGCGAAAAATATCTTGCTCTAATGCTTTTTCGAATTCTTCTTGTTGGTATGAAATGTCTTGCTTAAATTTGTAACAAATCAGGTTACTAAACCACATATATATATTCCTAATATTTAATACCAATTGGATAAGTTAAGCCACTTAACTATATTAAGCTGAATTCACATTCTGTGGCTTGGATATTCGCCATAATAACAAGTTTATTTAAGACAAAGAAAGAGAATAAATTGATGAAGCAGGAATTAGTTTGAAAAATAAACTAATTAAACAAAGTTAATTATTAACGGGCTTAAATCATGGATAGATTTAAGCCTTGATGATTAAGTTGTTCACATTACTCAGTGAAAATACTCATAGGAGTAGGCATGTTTTTTGGAAATGAAATATCATAAGTTAAACCTTCACCTAAGTTAGAACTTACCTCAATATCACCTGATAGGGTTTGTTTTACTAAGTTAAAAACAATATGTGTACCTAATCCGCTACCACCTTGATCACGCTTAGTTGTAAAGAATGGGTCGAATAGTTTAGAGAGTTGAGATGATTCAACACCTTTGCCATTGTCTTTAAATTTAATTTTCACTAAGTCATTATCTTCGGTAATGGTTATATTAATTTCACCTAAAGTGACACCTTCTAATCCATGAATAATTGAATTCATTATTAGATTTGTAAATATTTGGCTTATCGCACCTGCAGGCAAGTTTAAAATTAAATCCTCAGGGCAATCGAGATTTATTTTATGTTGGGTTGTTTTAAGTTTTGGATGCAATGAACGTATAATTTCTTTTAAATAATCTTTGATATTTATCGTTCTTACGGCTTCACTAGCTTGATCTACAGCGATTTGTTTAAAACTAGCAACAAGTTCAGAAGCACGCTGTAAGTTTGTTGTCAGTAGTCCAGTACTTTGCATTGCATCATTAATAAAGTCCTCAAGCGCTTTAGGGGAGAGCGTTTTTTCTTTATATGCAGTTTCTATTTGTATGAGGCGTTCTTGTAAAAAAGAGGTCGCAGTAACACCTATACCTACGGGTGTATTTATATCATGAGTAATACCTGCAACTAAACCACCTAATGCTGCCATTTTCTCAGAACTAACTAAGCGCTCTTGTGCTTGGTTTAATTCATCAATATAACGCTGTAATTCATTATGCTTGGTTCTTAATTCTTGTTCTGTATCTTTTCGTAATTCAATTTCTTCGGTTAGAGTAATTTTCTGTTTTTCCAATTCGTACTTTTGTTGCTGCAAGTCCATCATGGCTTGACTTAATGTTGAGGTTTTTCTGGCTACTTCTTGCTCTAATACTAGATTTTGTTGGTCGAGTTTTTCATTACTTTCCAATAATTTTTTTTGCGTTGATTCTAACTGCGCTTTATAGTCCGTAATTTTGTCTATCATATTATTGAATGATAGTTCCATTATTTTAAGTTCGTTATGTTCTCTGGTATGGATTTCAAGTTTTCGGCCTTCTAAATCATCTAATTCTAAGTCTTCGATTTGTTGTGTTAAATCGGTCAGAGGTTCAGTTAATAAACGCCTAAAGGCTAATAAGAATAAAATAATGAGGAAGGTGGTTTTTATAAAGGCATTACCGATCAAAAAGTATATTGATATCATGATACGGCTTAAAACAACTTCTCGACTGGAGAATAAAGTGACATCACCAACCTGCGTTGCACGACCAGAAAATTCAAAGATAAGTGGGAAAGTGTAACCAAACAGTCCAGATGGCGCATCTTCAATAAGTGATGAATGCTGAACTAGCTGTTCACTGTATAGCTCTACAATATCTAAAGAACGACCAAGTTGTGAAATCACTTCACCACTATCGTCTCTGACGATGATGCCTTCAATTGATGGTATCGCTAATAAACCTTCTGCGATTGTTACTGTTTGTTGTGTATTTAACTCCCAAATAGCGCGAGTTAAACTACCGGAAAAGGTTTTTTGCAGAGTTGTTAATTCATCACGGATAAAGTCTTTTGCATTATAATATTCAGCAAAAACTTGGCCACATGTCACAATAAATGTCAGTAAAAAATATACTGACAATACATTTGTTAATAATTTTTTTGAAAGGCTTTTTTGTAACATGAATTAACTGAAATTCCTTTAATTAGTTTTACAAAGCGCTATATAAACATAGCAAAAATAAATAAAAATTGCTGCTTTATCAAATATTTTTATAGTTTATATCAAAACCATGAAATATCTAGTTCAATCAATGAAACATGTGTGAGACTATTACGGCACTTTATTTCGCTTTAATAGTGCTGTTTTAAAGGCAAATGTAAAAATAACATGATATTTCCAGTTCTAGTATGTGATGATTCTATGGTCGCCCGTAAGCAAGTGATCCGTATTCTCAAAGACAATGATATATTTCACTTTATGCAAGCAAGTAATGGGCAAGAAGCATTAGACATTTTACGCAATCAAGAAGTAGGCTTATTATGTTTAGACTTAACGATGCCTATTATTGATGGTGTAGGTGTACTTGAAACCATTAAATCTGAAAAAATAGAATGTTTCACCGTTGTTATTTCCGCAGATATTCAACCTGAAATGAAGCAAAGAGTAAAAGCGCTTGGCGCTTTAAACTTCATTGAAAAACCAGTCTCTAAAGATGAATTAATTTCAACTTTGCATAAATTTGGCATCAAGTAAGCTTCCTTAGATCTAAAATAGATAAATTATTCTTATTTTTACATTGACATAACAACCTAAGTTCAGGCAGTCTAGACGTATGAACGCTATAAATTTTGTATTGACCTCAATTATTATTACAACCAACATCCTTTCAGGATAGTGGCATAGGTCTGTACACATAGAAAAAAGGCCTGTGCTCCCCAAGAGCTCAGGCCTTTTTTGTTTTTAGCCTTTTAATTTTTGAATTTATAGAACGGGGAATGGGGAATAATGAGAGTATTAAAATTTGGTGGGTCATCTTTAGCCAATTATGAATGTTTAAGTAAAGTGGCAAGCTTAGTTAAATCACAGCTTAAATCAGAGATGTTATTAGTATTATCTGCGCCAGGAGGCATGACTGATAGTTTAGTTGAACTGGCTGAGTTAGCTCAAGACAGTCAACCATTTGAAACTCAATGGACTGCACTTGTTGAGCGCAGCGATAATCTTAAACAAGAAGTTGAACAAGCAGGTTTTGAAATATTAAACTGGCCTGATTTTTCACAATTACAACAAAAGCTATCAGGTGTTGCATTGTTAGGTTTATGTCCAGATGCGGTAAAAGCTTTTGTGATCAGCTTTGGCGAGCGTATCAGTGTCGCTTTAATGCAAGCATTATTAGTTGAGTTTAAACCGACTTATTTAGATGCAACTCAATGTATCTCATCTCAAGGCGGTTATTTAGATGCCGTAGCAAGTGTTTCAGCATCTAAAGAAGGTTTTAAACTGCAAATGTCTCAGGCACCAAGCAAAGTTTATATTATGCCTGGTTTTACTGCGAGCAATGATAAAGGTGAGTTAACAACGCTTGGTCGCAATGGCTCTGATTACTCAGCAGCAATTGCTGCTGCCAGTGTAGAAGCCGATGTTTGTCAAATATGGACAGATGTAGATGGCGTTTACAGTGCCGACCCAAGATTTATCACTAAAGCTGTAAAAATAGATAATCTTTCATATAAAGAAGCGATGGAGTTATCTTATTTCGGTGCAAAAGTATTACACCCTAAAACAATTCTTCCTTGTGCGAAAGCGTCTGTTCCTTGTGAAATAAAAAATACCCATAACCCAGATGCACCTGGCTCTTTGATAAGTGACGTTGCCGGTGATGATAAAACGGTTAAGGCATTATCGAGTTTAGAAGATTTAGCGATGCTGACTGTTTCAGGCCCTGGCATGAAAGGCAAAGTCGGCATGGCATCGCGTGTATTTGATGCCTTAGCAAAAGATGATGTATCAATTGTTCTTATCACACAATCATCTTGTGAATTCAGTATTAGTTTTTGTGTTCATGAAGAAGACTTACAGCTTGCATTAAATGCGTTAGAGCAAGCACTTGAACTTGAATCGAAAGCGGCATTAATTGAACCGATTCAAGTTAGAAAAGACTTAGCAATTGTCACGCTTGTTGGTGACAACATGAAAGCGCACAAAGGTTTAGCTGCTAAGTTCTTTGGTTCTCTATCTCAAGCACAAGTAAATATCGTCGCTATTGCACAAGATTCTACAGAAAGTGCCATTTCAGCTGTGATTGATGGCGAATTATGCAATGATGCAGTTAAAGTATGTCACGAAAACTTTTTCACTCATATACCTTCAATTGACGTATTCCTATTAGGTTGTGGTTTAGTAGGTGCAGAGCTAGTTAAGCAGTTAGAAAAACAACAAGCTTGGTTAGAAAAGAGAAATATTAAACTTAATCTTTATGGCGTAGCAAACTCTAGAAAATTACTACTAGACAAAGAAGGTGTTAGCTTTACTAATTGGCAAGGGCAGTTGGCTGACTCTGAACAGTCTTTTGATATCGCAACATTAGAAAAGTTTGTTAAGCAAAATCATTTGATCAACCCTGTAATTGTAGATTGTAGCTCTTCATCTGTATTAGCAGATCAATATTTATCTTACTTTGAAGCTGGCTTCCATGTTGTTGCCGCTAATAAAAAGGCCAATACAAGTTCTCAAGCTTATTACCACGAGTTAACAGCATCAAGTTTGAAGAATAATCGTAAATTTTTGTATGAAACAAACGTTGGTGCAGGTCTACCTGTATTAGATAACTTACAATTATTGTTTGGCGCAGGTGATGAATTAATTAGCTTTAGCGGCATACTTTCGGGTTCATTATCTTACATGTTTGGTTTGTTGGAAGATGGTTTAACACTTTCACAAGCAACTCAAAAAGCAAAAGACAGTGGCTTTACTGAACCTGATCCGCGTGATGATTTATCGGGTACTGATGTCGCACGTAAGTTATTAATTGTTGCTCGTGAATCAGGATTAGAGCTTGAGTTATCAGATATCGAAGTTGAATCAGTTGTGCCTGAAGGCTTTTGTGAAGAGTGCTCTGTAGAAGAGTTTATGACAGAGCTGCCAAAATTAGATGGGCAATTTAACGATAAAGTTAAGGCTGCGGCATCTGAAGGTAAAGTTTTACGCTATGTTGGTACAATTAAAGATGGTCACTGTAAAGTGGGTATTGAAGCGGTAACGAAGGAACATGCACTAAACGATATCCGTGATGGCGAAAATGCATTAGCAATTTTAAGCCAATACTACCAACCAAAACCATTTGTTATTCGTGGTTATGGTGCAGGTGCTGAAGTAACTGCAGCAGGTGTATTTGCTGATATATTAAAAACGCTATCACGTTAGGAGTTCATCATGTCAGAAAATAACTTACATGTGTATGCACCCGCTTCAATTGGTAACTTTGCAGTTGGCTTTGATTCTTTAGGTGCGGCATTAAAACCTATAACAGGCGAGTTACTAGGCGATGTTGTAAAAGTAACTGCATCAGAGCAGGATGAGTTTGTATGTACAGGTGCTTATGCAGATAAGCTGCCGGGTGAAGCTAATGAAAACTTATCTTACTTATGTTTATTGCACTTTAAGAAAAATATAAAACCGGATATGCAAGCGGTAAGGCTTGAATTACAAAAGAACTTACCTATAGGTTCAGGTTTAGGTTCAAGTGCGTGTTCTGTTGTAGCAACATTTGCTGCACTTGATAAATTTGCTAAAACTCAGCTAAGCCAAGATGAGTTAATTGAACTCATGGCTGACTTTGAAGCCATAGTAAGCGGTGGTCGCCATTACGATAATATTAGCCCATGTTATTTAGGTGGATTGCAGCTAACGGGTGAGCTTATCCCTGGTCGTTCAATTGAAATATCAGTACCAAAAGAGTGGTATTATGTTGTTGCTTTCCCTGGTTTTTCATTAAATACATCTAAAGCACGTTCAGTATTACCTAAACAACTGGGTATGCACCAAAGTGTAGAATTTGCCCAGCGTTTATCTGCTTTTATAGCGCTATTACAATCAAGTGGTCAAGCTGGAGAATATCAAAAAGCACTAGAATTGATGCAAGATGATGTTGCAGAGCCGCATCGCGCACCTTTAATCAAAGGTTTTAGTGAAGCAAAACAAGCTTTACCTGAGCTCGGTGCCAAGGCTATGAGCATATCAGGTGCAGGACCTACATTATTTGCTGTGTGTACAAATATCGAAGAAGCAAATTTATGTGCTGATTGGTTACAAAAAAATTATATAAATGACGAAGGTTTTTGTCATATATGTCAGTTAGATGAAGCTGGGACAAGAGAGCTGGCTTCACACGAAATAAATGGAGAAGCAGATGAAACTGCATAATTTAAAAGATAACTCACAACAGGTTTCATTTGTTGAAGCTGTAAAAACAGGCTTAGGTCGTGATCAAGGTGTATTTTTTCCAATTAAATTAGAGAAAATAGAAAACTCTTTCCCACAAGGGATTGATGCTTTATTAGATTTAGACTTTGTAACTAGAAGTAGTGTTATTTTATCTCACTTAATTGGTGATGAATTACCAAAAGATACTGTTGCACAAATGGTGAAAAATGCATTTAACTTCGATGTGAAACTCGTTGAAGTTGAAGAAAACATGCATTGTCTTGAGCTTTTTCACGGTCCAACTCTAGCATTTAAAGATTTTGGTGGTCGTTTTATGGCTGAATGTTTAGCGACATTCAATAAAGATGGAAAAACAACTATCCTAACAGCAACAAGTGGTGATACGGGGGCTGCTGTTGCTCACGCTTTTTATAAAAAAGAGAACATTGATGTTGTGATCTTATACCCTAAAGGGAAAGTATCACTCGCTCAGCAGAAGCTATTTACAACGTTAGGTGAAAATATTCACTGTTATGCAGTAGATGGCTGTTTTGATGATTGTCAATCACTGGTTAAACAAGCATTCTTAGATGATGAAGTAAAAGAGCGTTTAGGATTAAACTCTGCAAACTCAATCAATATCAGTCGTTTGGTTGCTCAGGTTTGTTATTACTTTGAAGCAATAGCGCAGTTGCCGAAAGAAAAACGTGCTAAAGCGCATATCTCTGTTCCAAGTGGTAACTTTGGTAACGTATGTGCTGCTATGATAGGTTCTGTTATCGGTTTACCAGTAGATAAATTGTCTGCAACAACAAATCAAAATGATACCGTGCCACGTTTTATTGCAAACAAAGAATGGTCTCCTGTAGATACTAAAGAATCATTATCAAATGCAATGGATGTGAGCCGCCCAAATAACTGGCCTCGTGTACAAACGATGTTAGATAATAACTGGTTCTCATATGATAACTTCTATTCACAAACAGTTGATGAGGCACAAACACAAGTTGTAATGACAGAAGTACATCAAAAAGGCTATATCGCAGAACCTCATACTGCAATCGCTTATGAAGGTTTAAAACGTGATATGGCAGATGATGGTGTTGGTATTTTCTTATCAACAGCACATCCTGCTAAGTTTAAAGAAAGCGTTGAAGATATTCTAAATATAGAGTTAGATATGCCAAAACCTTTGGCAGATGCACTCGCACAGCCTTGTTTAGCTGAAGATTTAGTTAATGATTACTATGTATTAAGAGAAGCGATATTAGCTAAGCTTGCTTAATAAAGCGCAGTTTTATTGATAGTCACTATTTGACGAAATTCATAATAAAAACCACTTAATTGTATTGAGTGGTTTTTTTATGCTTAAACTAACGTGATAGATAAGTACATTCTGATAAACTAATAGCCTATTCCTTATCTAGCCATGCAATGGCCTTAAATAAAGCTGCGGAGCACATTTATATTATGATGAGTTGGTCAAAACTAATCGATTCAGAATCAAAAAAAGATTATTTAAAAGAAACATTTGAGTATGTAAGTCAAAGAAGAGCTGAAGGTGTTGAAGTTTTTCCATGTGATAAAGACGTTTTTAGTACATTTGATGCAACTAAGTTTGATGATGTGAAGGTTGTGATTTTAGGTCAAGATCCGTATCACGGAGAAGGGCAAGCACATGGTTTGTGTTTTTCAGTTTTACCTGGTGTTAAAACGCCGCCTTCTTTAGTGAATATGTATAAAGAGTTAGCCACTGATATCGAAGATTTTATTATTCCAGAGCATGGTTATTTACAGTCTTGGGCACAGCAGGGCGTATTACTTTTAAATACGGTATTGACTGTAGAGCAAGGAAAAGCGCATTCTCATAAAAGTTTAGGCTGGGAAAAATTTACTGATAAAGTGATTGAAACACTTAATCAAGAAAAGTCAGGTATTATATTTTTACTGTGGGGGGCACATGCTCATAAAAAAGGTAAAAATATTGATGACACAAAACACCATGTATTAAAAGGTGTACATCCATCGCCATTATCTGCATACCGTGGTTTTTTTGGTTGTAAGCATTTTTCACAAACAAATAACTTATTAAAACAACAAGGCAAGACTGAAATTAATTGGCATTTACCAGAGAATGCGATTTCCTAATAGGAGCATTGTCAAAATAAAAAAGGCTCCTATTAGGAGCCTTTTAAAATTTATTTTAAAGTGGGGTTTAATCCAAATCGAAAGACCAATCTAAGTCTTCCAGCTCTTTTTCTAAGAGTTGTTTATCCTTATATGCTTCTATTTCACGCCATTTACGTTTTTTATTTTGCTTAGTTGTTTTTGTTTTTGGCTGTGCACTTTCTAAAATTGTCACATTATCTAGACTATCCATGGTCACTCCTTTTTATTTACCTTGGAATTACTTATCCTAGGACGTTTTTAATTCAATTTTTGTATAAAAAAGAATTAAATAGTCCGAAAATAAAGCACAGTGCATATATATCATACAGCGAGTGATTTTGAAACGATTATATGAAAATAGCGTGATTGAATTGTTACATTTTTTGATCTACGACAAGGCTTTAATATACTAGCAAACTTAAAAGTTAATTTTAAGTTTGCTAGTATATTGTTTTTATTAGTTTATATTTATATATTCTAAAAGTTTAGCAGTTGAAGGGTCTAAATTCTCTATATTGCCAGTATTCATACTGATAAGTAGGTTCTTTCCGAGTGATTTACCTAGCTCTACACCCCATTGATCAAAGCTATTTACATCGAATAAAATGCCCTGACAAAATACTTTATGTTCGTACAAAGCAAGTAATGCGCCCATGCTATGAGGCGTAATGTCATCAATAATCAGCATATTTGAACTTGTATTGCCTGGCATAGTTTTATGTTTTGCTAAATTTTCAGCTTGTTCTTCATTTAGGCCAGAATCAAGTAATTCAGTTTTAGCTTGAGTGAGCGTTTTACCTTGTAATAAAGCTTGTGCTTGCGCTAAACAGTTTGCCACCATGAGTTTATGTTGTTCAGGATATGTGTCATGACCTTTTGCAGGTAAAATAAAATCTATCATGCCTGATTGTTTGCCTTGATGAAAAAGCTGCATAAATGAATGTTGACAGTTTGTACCCTCAGCACCCCAAAGAATAGGCCCTGAATTTGTTATGTTATCGCCTTTGCTATTAACAGCTTTGCCATTACTTTCCATATCGAGCTGTTGAAGGTAAGCAGGTAAACTTTTTAAACTATGACTATAAGGTAAAACCATTAAGTTATTGAGACCAAAATATTCTTGTTGCCAATAACCTAATAAAGCCATAATCACCGGCATATTTTTATCTAAAGGCGCTTCTAAGAAGTGTTTATCTATAGATGCAGCACCTTCAAGCACTTGAGTAAAAGCTTTTGAACCTATGCTTAAAGCTAATGGCAATCCTATTGTTGACCAAACTGAGTATCGGCCACCTACAAAATCCCACATAGGAAAAGTCATTTGCTCTGCGATACCAAATTCTTGTGCTTGCTCAGGTTTTGCTGTTAACGCAACCCAATGTTTTTGTATTGCTTGTTTTTGAGGCAGTGTATCTTGAAACCATTTTAAAACTGATTGAGCATTTAATTGTGTTTCTGCTGTTGTCCAAGATTTAGACGCAACCACCACTAAACACGTTTCAGGATTAAGATTATGAAGTACATGAGCAATTTGGTCGCCATCTATATTTGCTAAATAATGTACTTTTATTTTATTACAGGCATTTTTAACTAAAGCACTTTGTAGCATTTTAGGGCCAAAAAAAGATCCACCTATGCCGATACTTATTACATCGGTGATGGCTTTTTCTGTATGACCCAAATGCTGCTGTGATCTGACTGAATCAACAAAATTTAGCATTTTTACTTTTGTTGACTCTATTTCTTTAGTGATATCTGGGAATTTTGAAATTATTTGGCTAGAGTTTCTCAGTGCGGTATGCAGTACAGAGCGCTCTTCTGTATGATTTATTTTATCACCTTGAAACATCGCATCGCGTTTTGCTTCTAGCTGTTGATGTTGGGCGAAATTGATCAATGCTTTAAATGCATTATCGTTGATTGCTTGTTTTGAATAGTCTAAATAAAATGAATCAAATTGTAGACTGTAGGTATGTGCTCTATTTGGCTGCTCAGAAAAAAGCGTCATTAAATGACGCTTTTTTATTTCAGTAGCAGCAGTTTCAAGCGCATTAAATACGCAGACGTCCTTACTGTTTTGAATCATGTATTTCTCTTCGTTTAATTAATACCAATTCTATTTAAAATATGAACCTATATGAATAGAATTGGTATAACGGGTTAAGAAACTATAGCTTTAACTCACTGAATCTTTTTTCTAGTTCAACTTGCGCTTTAGCAAATTGACTAATGCCATCAGCTAGCTTTTCTGTTGCCATAGGATCTTCGTTATGTAACCAACGGAATTCGCTTTGTGTTAATGGTGCTGGCTTAGCTGAAATTTCAGTTGGTTTTTCTAAAGTATAGTTAGGTACATCTTTTAAAGTGGCTAATTCATCTAATAATGCTGGCGCGATTGTTAATCTATCACAACCTGTAAGCGCTAAGATTTCACCTGTGTTTCTGAAGCTTGCACCCATAACAACTGTTTCGTAACCATGGCTTTTATAAAAGCTGTAGATACTACGTACAGATTGTACACCTGGATCTTGTAGTGGATCTGTTGGTTTTTCCATGCCATTGGCAACATGCCAATCTAAAATACGACCAACAAATGGAGAGATTAAAAATACTTTAGCATCAGCACAAGCGCGTGCTTGCGCTTCACTGAAAAGTAGCGTCAAATTACATTTAATGCCTTCTTTTTCTAATATTTCTGCGGCTTTTATACCTTCCCAAGTAGATGCAATTTTAATTAGGATCTTATCTTTTGATACACCAATTTTTTCGTATAAAGATAATAATGTTTTAGCCTTTGCGATTGTAGCCTCTGTATCAAAAGAAAGGCGCGCATCTACTTCTGTAGAAATATATCCTGGAACAACTTCAGTAATTTCTTTACCAATTAATACAGCAAAATAATCACATGCTAGGCTTAATTGTTTATCTGTGTCAGATTCACATTCTTTTGCAAACTGCCAAGCTTGTTTTAAATAGGTTTGATAAGCCGGAATTTCACTGGCTTTTAATAATAAAGATGGGTTTGTAGTCGCATCTTGTGGTTTGTGCTGTTTAATTGCTTCAATATCGCCGGTGTCGGCTACGATAGTTGATTGGGCTTTTAATGCCGCTAATACTGCTGTCATTTTTTATTCCTCATTCCAAAAAGAATACACTTTGAATATACATGCCTAATATTGCACTTAAGTTACAGGTCACTAACAGGTCAATTGTCCGCTTAAAAAAACGAAAAATTAATTTAAGTGAAGGCAAGTTAATAAAACACGTGATTTTGTTCGCGTTTAATGATGAAATTGTCATTATTCTAAATACAAGTCAATACATATCCGCTTTTGCAGCGAATATATATAAGGTTTAATATGATCACTGTAATTTCCCCTGCTAAAAACCTAGATTATGAAACACCAGTAGCGTTTGAAAAACATTCAAATCCAGAATTACTAACACATAGCCAAGAGTTGATTGAAGTGTGTAGAGCGCTAGCGCCTCAAGACATTGGCAGCTTAATGAAAATAAGCGATAAGCTAGCGGGTTTGAATGCTGCTAGATTTGCACAATGGTCACAACCTTTTAATATCCAGAATGCTAAGCAGGCAATTTTTGCATTTAATGGCGATGTATACACAGGCTTAGATGCAACAAGTTTAGATGAAGATACGCTTGAGTATACTCAAGATAATTTACGTATTTTATCTGGCTTATACGGTATTTTAAAACCGTTAGATTTAATGCAAGCTTATCGTTTAGAAATGGGCACTAAGCTTGAAAATCCGCGCGGCACAAACCTATATCAATTTTGGGGTAAGTTAATTGCTGAAAAATTAAATGCACTTTTTGAGCAACAAGGTACAGATACTTTAGTTAATTTAGCATCCAATGAGTATTTTAAAGCGGTAGATAAAAAAGCATTAAAAGGTCAAATAATTGCACCTATTTTTAAAGACTGTAAAAATGGTCAATATAAAGTGATCAGCTTTTACGCTAAAAAAGCACGTGGTTTAATGACACGTTATATTATGGAAAATAAAATTAAAACTGTTGAAGATTTAAAGAAATTTGATTCTGCTGGTTATTATTTTAGCCCTGAAATGACGGCGAAAGAAAATGAACCTGTATTTCTTCGCGCTGAGCAGTTCAAGTAATATAGAGCACAATTGATTTTAGAGGTGATGTAATGAAACTAATACTTGTTCCTGACATTTTTGGTTGTACAACTGAGTTTAAGCAATATGCCACTGTGCAAAAATCAATTTTAGCTCAAATGTTAAATCAAGATGTTGAACTTGTATTAGTTGACCCGTATCAAGGACAAATCTTTGAATTTTATAATGATACTCAAGCATATGAAAAGTATATGAGCTTAGGCGGTCATGAACATTATTTATCTTTAATTAAACAAGTGATTACAGATAATAAAGGCCATAATATATGTCTTTTAGGATTTAGTGCCGGAGCCAGTGCTATTTGGCGTGCGCTAGATGGTTATAAATCAGATAAAGCATGTCAGTTTATTGGTTATTATCCGTCACAAATTCGAAACCATTTAGATATTCAGCTTAATATAGAATCACATATTATATTTCCTCAAACAGAAAGTCATTTTGAGGTGAAAGATGTGATAGCAAGCTTAACAAATTATGAGTTATTAAAAATAAGCCATACCAAGTATCAACATGGCTTTATGAACCCACTTTCAACAGGCTTTAATGAAAGTGCTTTTAGTGAATTTCAAAAAAATATCGCAGTAACAGTAAGCTTTTAATAAAAAACCTAACAAGTTAGTTAGGTTTTTATATTAAAAGCTTGGTAAATTAAAAAATATTACTTCTTCGCTTTAGCTGCTTTCTTCTTAGCCTTTTTCTTGGCTTTCATTTTCACAGGATCTTTTTTCTTTTTCGCTGGTGGCTTAGCTTCTTTATGCCTTGGAGCGAGTCCTTTGATGTTTTTACGTTTTAGCTGTTGTTCAGTGTAACGCTCAACTTTACCTACCATAGCAATATCATGTGCTTCTACTAAAGAAATCGCGATACCATCTTTACCAGCGCGTCCTGTACGGCCAATACGATGTACATAGATATCTGGACTATAAGGCATATCATAGTTTATAACATGGCTTACATCAGCAACATCTAAGCCACGTGCGGCAACATCAGTAGCAACCAGAATATCAGCTTTACCTAGATGGAAGTTTTCAAGAGAACGCATACGTTTATCTTGTGGCATTTCACCACGTAGCCAAATAGTTTTAATACCTTGGCTATATAATTCACCTACAAGTTGTTCTAATTTCTCTCTCGTTTTAACAAATACAATGGCTTTAGTGAGCTCTTCACTTGTTAAAATACGTGTTAGTAACTTTAGTTTATGAAGTCGGCTATCGGCTAAATGAACCCATTGGCTTATTTGTCCTTGCGCTTCAGTTGATACTTTGGCTTCTAACAAAGCTGGGTCTTTTAATACTTTATCTGCGAATAACTCAACATTATGGCCTTCAAGCGTTGCAGAGAATAGGAAACATTGTCTGCGATTTTCAGCTTCTTCACAGATTTTTACCATTTCATTTTTAAAGCCCATATCTAACATACGATCAGCTTCATCAAGGATTAATAGTTCTACATTTTCAGCATGAAAATTATTGCCTTCCATGTAATCCATTAATCTGCCTGGTGTCGCAATTAATATATCGTTATTTTTTTCAAAGATATCTTTATGTGTGCCGTAGTTAATACCACCCGTTACCACACCCACTTGCAAGTTGGTATTTGCTGACAATAATAAACACTGTTCGTGAATTTGATAAGCAAGTTCGCGGGTAGGCGTCATGATTAAAACGCGAGCAAAACCTGGATCACGTCTAGGGAAATCAATTAAAAACTGAATTGCTGATAATAAAAATGCAGCTGTTTTTCCTGTACCGGTTGGTGCTGAAGCTAAAATGTCACGACCTTCAAGGGCGCGAGGGATCACAAGCTTTTGAATTTTAGTTGGTTCGGTATAGCCAACCTTGTTTACAGCGTTTAATAGTTTTTCATCTAGTTCAAGATCTGCGAATTGCAATTGCATAAGGCGTCATAAATAAAGGACAATAAGACTATTATACTTAGTAAATGGTAGATCTAAAATAAAAATGTCAGGTTTTCAATTTAAACAATTTTATTTAGCACAAAATAACTGCGCAATGAAGGTCGGAACTGATGGGGTATTGCTGGGTTCGTGGGCTAATATCGAACAATGTAAAAACATCCTAGATGTTGGTACTGGCACGGGGTTAATTGCTTTAATGCTTAAACAAAGATCACAAAAGCATGATTTGATTGATGTAAATATTTCAGCTTTAGAAATTGATGACGCTGCTTTTTTACAAGCGACTGAAAACTTTAATAACAGCCCGTGGCACAATATAAGTATTTACTATGCTGATTTTAATGAATTTAAACTAGATACAAAGTTTGATTTAGTGGTTTCAAACCCGCCATACTTTGTAAACAGTCTTAAAGGGCCCGATGAATCGAGAAATACAGCGCGCCATACTTCTAGTTTAAGTTTTAAAGCTTTAATTCAACAGTTTTGTCATATTACTCATGATCATGGCAGGCTTGCTTTAGTTTTACCATCTGATGCTTTAGATGAGATTAAATTACTCGTAAAAGCGTTTGGTTTATATTTTAATAAATTGGTATTTGTTTACACTAAAAAAAATAAACCGGCAAAAAGGATACTTATTGAGGTCAGTAAAAATAACATCGCGCTTGAACAGAGTGAGCTATGTATTCATGATAATGGCGGTTACTCTCAAGATTTTATTAATTTAACTAAAGATTTTTATTTAAAAATGTAAGGTTTAAAATTTGACACTATATTTAGATGATTAAAATAAATTTTTTGGCTATCTCATCAAAACATTGATTATTTTTTTAGGCTTATGCTGTTTACCTTTAAAAGCACAGCAATTAATTGTGGTATTTGAGCATAATCCACCATTCCAAATGGTAAAATCAAATGGCACTGGTTATGGCCCAGTAATTGCGTTCACACAACAATTAGTTAAATACACAGATTTAGATATTAAATTTGAGGCCTTGCCCTGGGCTCGAATTATGCAAAAAGAAGCACTAAAACCGAATCGTTTAATTTTATCTATTTCAAGAACACCCAAAAGAGAAACTCAATTCATATGGTTAAAACAAATATATCGTGGAGAACAATATATTTGGAAAAAAGCGAATGCAGTTGATCCCAAAAATATATTAGTTTCAATGGAGAGAAATTCCCATAAAGCAGACTTATTAAAGCGTTATTATAAACCCAAAAATGTATATGAATTTTTAGACTCACAACAAGCATTGGAAGCGTTAATAAAAGGTCATGTTCAAAGATATGTTGGCAGTATTTTTGGTGTTTATGGCAAGTTAACTGAGTTAGATATCAATATAGATAAACTTGAACGGGTAGGCGTATTTAAAGAGTATTATATCAGTAAAATAGGCTTGTATTTAGCGCTATCAAACACTAGCTCAGATTTAGTACATAGGCAATTAATACAAGCCTTAACCCACCCTGATATGATTAAGGCTTTAGAAGTACTAATGAGAGGTTTTGAAACTAAAGAGCAAAACTTAATCCACAACCTCAATTAAAGAGAACCTTGATATTCAACTAGAATTTGCTCAACCCAAGTCGCCATGCGATCGTCTGTTAAATCATATTGGCTATCTTCATCTAGTGCTAAACCAACAAAATGACTCTCATCTTCAGTTAAAGCCTTAGATGCTTCAAATTCATAATCAGGCGTATTTGGCCAAAAGCCAATGCGATTGATTGTTTGATTGGCTATTTTATCATGTAACATGCCTACTGCATCTTGGAACCAATCGGTATAACCTACTTGATCACCCATGCCGTAAATAGCAACTGTTTTACCATTTAGATCTAATGCTTCAACGTCTTGCCATTGAGATTCCC
This sequence comes from Pseudoalteromonas sp. C2R02, assembly GCF_018860845.1. NCBI lineage: Bacteria > Pseudomonadati > Pseudomonadota > Gammaproteobacteria > Alteromonadales > Pseudoalteromonadaceae > Pseudoalteromonas > Pseudoalteromonas sp. C2R02. The sequence goes on from NZ_JAHKQC010000023.1 coordinate 214,493, forward strand.
AGTCTTCTTGTAATTCACCATAATCCCAAGTTGAAATGCCAAATATAATAAAATCATATTGTTCGGCGCCTTTTAGTGGCTCATCTTTAATATTGTGCAGTGTTAATAAGTCTTCACCTAAAATATCACGTATTTTTTCAGCTACAATTTCTGTATAACAGGTTGTAGAGCCGTAAAATAAACCAATTTTCATGATGTTTATTACTTCTTAGTTGGTTGCTATTATATAGGCTGAGCATTTTACCTTAAAAAGAACAATAAAAGGAACTCACTTGAGCGAACAAGTTAAGCAGCCTGCTATTAATAGAGAATTGTTAGAAGATTTTTTAGATGCAATATGGTTAGAACAAGGTCTAAGTGAAAATACCCTCAGTGCATATCGTACTGATATTAATAAGTTTGCGGATTTTATCGCGCCCAAAGCGTTATTAGTAATAGATCAATTAGATGTGCAATCCTATTTAGCTTATCGTCAAGATAATGGTTTTAAATCTAGAAGCACTGCACGGACTATCAGTGCATTAAAAAGGTTTTATCAGTATTTTGTACGAGAGAAACGTTTAGAAATTACACCTATGGCACATATTGGGCAACCAAAAGCATCTCAAAATTTGCCTAAAACGTTATCTGAGGAGGAAGTTGAAAGCTTATTAGCTAGCCCAAATGTGGAAGAGCCTATGGGGCTCAGAGATAAAGCCATGCTTGAAGTTTTATATGCTTCAGGTCTGAGGGTAAGTGAATTAGTGGGCCTTAGAATGGAGCAAGTTAATTTAAGGCAAGCAGTGGTTTTTGTAAAAGGTAAAGGAAATAAAGAAAGATTGGTGCCTTTAGGTGAAGAAGCCATGTATTGGTTGGAGCTATTTATATCTAAAGGAAGGTTAGCGCTAATTAAACATGCTACAGATTTTGTTTTTCCATCAAAACGTGGCACAGGTATGACACGACAAACTTTTTGGCACAGAATTAAACACTATGCTTTAGTGGCTGATATACAAAGTGATCTTTCACCACATACTATGCGACACGCATTTGCTACGCACTTAATTAATCATGGTGCTGATTTGCGTGTAGTACAAATGATGTTAGGCCATAGCGATTTATCAACAACGCAAATATACACCCATGTTGCTAATGAGAGATTAAAGTCAATTCATCAAGAACATCATCCTAGGGCTTAAAAATATAGTTACTAGTCGTGGGAATTATTCTCAGATATACTGGGTCTTATAGATAGATGAAATATTTAGATAGAAAAGAGATTAAAGAATGAAAAAATTATTAGCTACATTGGCCTTTTCTCTGACGTTAACACCGTTAACGAGTATTGCCTCTGCGCCAAGTACAATAAGTTCAGACGAAGTATCTAAAACAAATCCTATTGTTGAAAAATTTTCTCAACTTGGTTTAGTTGTAAAAGATATTAAACCTAGCCCTATCTTAGGTTTAAAAGAATTAATTACTGATAAAGGTGTGATGTACGCCAGTGATAGTGGTCAGTACTTATTACAAGGTACATTAATTGATATTGAAAACCGTGAAAACTTAACTGAAAAAGCACTGAATGGTGTTCGTAAAGAAGGTGTTGCAAAATATGCTGACTCTATGATTGTTTATAAAGCACCTGAAGAAAAACATCAAATTACTGTATTTACAGATATTACGTGTGGGTACTGTCGTAAATTACACCGTGAGTTAGAAGATTATCTAGATGCGGGTATTACAGTACGCTATATGGCATTTCCAAGAGGCGGTGTAAGAAGCGAAGGTTACACTGATTTAATGAATGTATGGTGTGCTGACGATCAATTAAAAGCGATGACAGATGCAAAATCAGGTACAGATGTAGCTGATGTACAAAGCTGTACGGCACCTGTTGCAGAGCATTATCAGTTAGGTCAAAGCTTTGGCATAAATGGTACGCCAGCAATTATTTTTGATGATGGTACTTTAATTCCAGGTTACCAACCAGCTGCTGCATTAAAGCAACGTTTAGAACAAATGAACTAAGCGTTTATTTGCTTTAAAAGAAGGCCGAAAGGCCTTTTTTTATATCAGAATTTTATAAAAAGAATATTATGCAAAAACAAATAATTAGCAGAGAACGTGTCAAAGACGCACATTTACCACAAGATTTAGATCCGATTATTAAACAGATTTATGCTTCTCGTGGTGTAAAGCAAAATGAAGAGCTAGATAATAGCGCTGCGACCTTACATAGCTTTAAACTCTTAAAGGGCATTGAACAAGCAAGCGATGTTTTAGTAAAAGCCTTAGTGAGCCAAAGTAAAATTCTGATAGTGGGTGACTTTGATGCTGATGGCGCAACAAGTACAGCTACTTTAATGAGTGGTTTACCCATGTTTGGTTTTTCTTATGTCGATTATTTAGTACCAAACCGATTTGATTTTGGCTATGGCTTAAGCCCTGCACTGGCTCAAGAAGTTGTGAAGATGGCGCCAGATCTATTAATTACCGTTGATAATGGCATTTCATGTATTGCGGGTGTTGATATTGTAAAAGCGGCTGGCATAAAAGTCATTGTTACTGATCACCATTTACCTGGTAATGAACTGCCTAAAGCCGATGCAATTGTTAACCCTAACCAAGTAGATTGTGACTTTCCATCTACAGCGCTTGCTGGGGTAGGCGTTGCTTTTTATCTATTGTTAGCGCTAAGAAGTGAATTACGAGAGAAAAATTGGTTTGAGCTAAATAATCAAACACCACCCAATGTTGCTAGTTTATTAGATTTAGTGGCATTAGGCACCGTTGCTGATGTTGTGCCATTAGATGCAAATAATCGTACTTTAGTACATCAAGGTTTAGCTAGGATCAAAAATGGGGTAACTCGTCCCGGAATCGAAGCACTGATAGAAGTCTCAAATCGCAATCAAGCAAGATTATCAGCCTCTGATTTTGGCTTTTCACTTGCTCCTAGGCTTAATGCAGCGGGGCGCTTAGATGATATGAGTTTAGGCATAGCTTGTTTATTAAGTCCTGATATTAATAATGCGAGAAGGCTCGCAGGTGAACTTGATGCATTAAATGTTGAGCGCCGAGAAATAGAGCAAAGTATGCAAGTCGAAGCACAAGCTGTTTTAGATAAATTATGTAAAACAGATGAGCAAGTACCAGATGCCGTGTGCTTATTTCAAGATGATTGGCATCAAGGTGTGATCGGTATTTTAGCTGGACGCTTAAAAGAAAAATATCATAGACCGACAATTATATTCGCATGTGGTGATAGCAGTGAAGGTGAACCTGAAATAAAAGGGTCGTGTCGCTCAATTCCAGGTTTACATATTCGAGATATTTTAGAATCAATAAGTACTGCAAATCCAGGTTTAATTCCAAAATTTGGCGGCCATGCTATGGCGGCTGGATTATCAATTAAACAAGCTGATTTTGAAAAGTTTGAGAAGATATTTGTAAAAGCAGTGAGCGATAAACTCACAGATGATTTAAGAGAAAGCATTGTACTTACAGATGGTGAACTACCAGGTGGCTACTTTACATTAGACTTTGCCCAATACTTAAAACAAGCTGGTCCTTGGGGGCAAGAGTTCCCTGAACCAGTGTTTGAACATGTTTTTGAAATAGTACAACAACGTATAGTAGGCGAAAAACATCTTAAATTGGTATTAAAACATCAAACCGGATTTTTAATTGATGGCATTGCTTTTAATGTAGATATTAAACAATGGCCAAATGCCAATGTACAAAATTTAAAATGTGCGTTTGTATTAGATATTAATGAGTTTAGAGGCAAGTTTACGCTGCAACTGCTTATTAGAGAGTTAGTCGCTCAATAAATCTTTGTATTTTAAAATAGATAAAAGCCATCAATTGATGGCTTTTTTTATATTTAGATATGAGTGCAAACTTTATTGCGGCAGACCAATATGCATTCTGCCACCTTTATAATCTAAAGTGATCAGGAAATGTTTTAAAATATCATAACCAAGCAAACCCTTTATATTTTTTCCTTTTATTCGACTTAAAGAGCCGCTACTTGAAGAAAAACTTTGTGTTTTTTGACCTTCAGCAGGTACGCTAGTTAAGATATTTTCAAGCTCAAAAGGGCCAAACTTTAGGCTAGGAAGGTGAAAGGTTTCGTTAATTCCAAAAGTGTTAGCACCCATAGCAAGAGAACCCTCAACTGAAAACTTTTCTAGCCAACCACTTCCAGTTGCAATAGAGCGCTTTAAAAATAATCCACCACTATTGCCAGTATCAAGTAATAGCCAAACATTTTTTTCGTTGTTAAGATTAACTTTAACGATTGGCATACCAGTCCCTTTGTGGGCTTTCATTTGAATATTTTTTAACTTTTTCAAATCAACCGCATCTCGGGTAAGTAAACGCATTTTTTTATTGGGATAATCAATTTGCACAATAAATTTATCAAAAAAGCCAGCGCCGATTAATAATGCATTACTTGCCTTTCCTAGGCGCATGGAAACCAGACTATCCAAATCAAATTGCGTACCAAATAATTCTGTAGGAACATTGTTATAGGTAGGTTTTTTTTCTTGGCCGTAAACGCCTTTGATTATGATTTTTTGGCCCGAGCCATATTTTAATTTGTTTTTATTTATAAAGCTTTGGTTAATTGCATTAACTTGTGAGCCAGAGTCTAAAATGGCTTTGGCTTCAATACCACTTACAGTAACAGGAATTTTTATATGACCATTATCTAGCTCAAAATCAAGCCAAGGTGTTACTCCGGCATAAGTACTACAACTGGTAATGATTAAAATTAATAAGAAAACTCGCATGTTTATTCCTTTAAGCGGTGATTTAATTCATTATTTTTACATTTTAAATCAATAGTTTCAATAGTTTCAATAGTTTCAATAGTTTCAATAGTTTCAATAGAGAGGGGAAGCGGGAGAGTCGTAATGTTAAAAAAGAAGAGCCGGTTTTAAGTAATCGGCTCTTAATCGCTGAACTAAAGTGATTTAATAAAGCGTTTCTAATGTTTGCTTAGCACCTCTTTTCGCTTTTACTGGCTGTTGTAAAAGAGAAATGATTTTATTTAAATCGACATTACCAGCACCTTGAGAATATAGGCTTTTTTGCAGGTTATGGACTTGAGCAGTCAGTTCATCATTTTGGTATAAATTGATTAAATGTGAACTTGTTGCTTGTTCACAATTGCATTTTATTTTACTAAAAGTATTTAAAGCTTGATTAAAATCTTTTAGATCACTTTGTTTTTCTGCGATTTTTAGATTTGATAAAGCATCTTTAATATTCATTTTTGTTTTATCTTGAGGTTTTTCTTCTTTATTTATCAATACTTTATTTTTGTTTCGAACCCTAAAAATAATTAAAGTGATAAGTGTCATAACCCACAGAGCATAACCTAATACTGTGATCCACAATGAAACCGGTTCAACTTGAGTGATAATTGTAGGTGTCGCTGAATCTGAAGATGTTTGAGCTTGATTATCGCTGTTAGTAGTTGTATTTGAAACGATAGGCGCTTGAGTTGTCAGCGCTGAGCCTGTAACTGTGATTTGTTTAGCAGGCAATGTTGCGAATTCAACTTTATTTACTACGGTATTAAACCAAGGAATTTTAACTTCAGGTAAGGTATAGTTTCCTGGTTTTTGTGGTAATAAGGCAAAAGACTCAATGCGCTGTGAAATGATTCTACCATCTCTTACTACATTTTTATTTTCTGCTTGGTCAGGATAACTTTTAATGCCATCTAATTTGGTTAATTTTATTTCAGGAAGTTGCTCTTTAGTAATACCAACCGCAGTAAGTGTGATAGTGCGGGTAATCGGTGTACCTACCTCTACACTCATATTATCTGGTTGGAACTCTTCGTGTAAAGTAACTAGTTCACTTGGCAGCCAATTGCCTTGATAGTTATCTACAATAGGTTTTACTGTTAGCTGTGTATCTTCTCCTACTGCGGAGACTGCAATTGAGCGATAGTTTTGTCTTATACGACCATTAAATGCAGGTGCTTCAATTGTGAATTCGCCACTTTTTTGTGGCTGAACAAGATAATCTCGACTAACAACTAAATAGCGTTTACCTTCAATAATTTCGTTTGATTCAACCTGTTTGCCAAGTTGCGATATTTGAGCATTTTCAAGCTCAGGTGTTGTTAAGCTTCCTTCACTTAAATCTTTTGCAAGATATAGTTTAACGTTATAAACTCCCGCTTGTTGCACGTATAAAGTGTTTGGTGTCAGGCTTGTTTTAATAAATATATCTTTATTATTACTGCTTTGTGCTTCTCTGGCTTTTACTTCTAATTTAAATGGTTGTGATTTTATGTCATTTAGCTCAAACGCAGGAATTTGAAACACGCCTGATTTACGAGACATAAGCTCAGTTTTCCAAACTGTTTTTCTTGTAACTGAACCATTAATAATACTGGTTTGGCTACTAACACTTGTTGGTCCCACAATAAAATCTTTAAGTAAAGCGGCTGTATCGGGTTGTGAGCCTTGAACTGTATCATCGGCACCGATAGATAATACAAAGTATTCCCCTTGTAGAACGGGGTTTTTATCGACACTTGCTGTAAGCTCGGTTAAAGCGAAGCTTGGTAATGCTAAAACTAAAAGGCACAGTAATGTAAAACTTCTTACCATGATTTTTGTACTCCTTGAGGTGTTCTTTGTCTGAGTCTATTTTGATACTCAAGTCTCATTTTATTGCGTAATAAAGTAGCCGGATCATCAGGTACTTTTCTAAGAATTTGGTTTAACTGCTGCGCTTTTTCTTTTTCCTCGTTGCTAAGTTCAGCAACTTCTCGCATCAACATTTCTTCTTTGGTTTTTTCTGCTTGTTCTTGAGTAGTTTGTTGAGCCTCTTGTTGCGCTTGCTGCTGAGTTTGTTTTTCTTCTTCAGATTGCTGGGCTTCTTGCTCTTTTGCTTCTTGTGATTGCTCGTCTAGTTCTGGTTTGTTTTCTTGTTCAGATCCTTTTTTATCGGCGCTACTTTCTTGAGAGTTATCTGATTGTTTGTCAGAATCTTGCTCATCAGAACTTTGTTGATCTTGCTTCTCACCGTTTTGCTGATCTTCTTGTTTATCGCCTTGTTGATCTTTATTTTGTTCTGATTTATCACCTTCACTTTGCTGATCATCTTTTTTAGATTGATCGCCGTCTTGGTTTTTATCATCGCCTTGTTGTTTTTGCTGTTCTTGTTGCTCAAGCTGCTTAACAATTTCTAGGTTATCTTTTGCCTGTGAAAACTCAGAGTTAAGAGATAAAGCTTGCTCATATTTATCTATGGCTTCTTTATACTTACCTAAATGTGCCAATGTATTAGCTTGGTTATAAAGGCCTTTGTCGCTGGTATCTTGCTCAAACTCAGACAATGCAGCTTCAAAGTTACTTTCTTTATAATGTGCCGCACCTTTAATATCTTTAAGCTTGGTATCCGTTGCGCTTTTATAATCTTGATTTTTATAGGCTTTTAATGCTTTTTGATCTTGATTTTGTGATATTGATTGCCAAACATCATCAAAACTTAATGCATGCGCATTTTTTGAGGGCATACTGATCAAAACTAAAGGTAAAATAAATAAGGCACTGTTTTGACGTAGCATCAATAAAGCGATGGGTAACAGTAGTAATGTTAAATAAATCCCACCGTCAATACGCCATAATGTTTGTTCTTCTTGTTCAACAAGTTGCTGTTGTAAATCATCTGCAGATAAAGAGCTATTAAATATTGCGATATCTGAATTATTTGTTTGATAATTAGAAAACACACCAGTACCTTGTTTAGTGATATTATTTAAAGCGGAAAAGTTTGCTTTAGGTATTACAATTTGACCATATTGATCTTTTAAAAACCCAGCTTGAGGTAATTTTATTGGTGCACCTTGCTCGGTGGCTACCGCATAAATATTAAGTTTGTAATCCATATCAGCAACGTAGTCAGAAACATCGCTCATATCTTCACTATCAATACCATCGGTTACTAAAATAATATCGCCATTTAAATAACCGGCTTGTTGCAATAGCTCTTTTGCAAGTACGAGTGCAGCAAGAACATTAGAGCCTTTTTCTGGCATGATTTCTGGGCTTAAACTGGGTATTAAATTAGTCAGTGTTTGGGCATCGCTTGTCAGTGGAGATATCGTAAAAGCACTGCCTGCATAAGCAATTAAAGCTGTTTCACCTTCTTTAAATAGCTCAACCATATCTAAAGTTTTAAATCGTGCTTGGCTCAATCTATTTGGTTTTATATCTTCGCTGTACATAGAAGACGACATGTCCATGACAATGACACGGGCATGTTTTGCTTGATATACAGGCACACTGTGCTTTTGCCAGCTAGGACCAGCGGCAGCTAATACACCAATTAATAAAAATAGCACTAACCAAATTGAACTGGGCTTAGTTTGTTTTTTTCCATCAGACATAATGAACTGTGCTAAGTGTGATGCAATCACGGTTTGTGAACCTTTATGTTTTTGCTTTTGCAGCATAATTAAGGTAATTAATATGCAAGCAGGTATATAAAGCCATAAAAGTTCAGATCTTAAAAATTCAAATTCCATTAAATTGAAGTCCATTAGGTGCGTTCTCCATTTATGGTTGGTTTTTTATAATTAAACCAAGGTTTAATACCAGCTATTAATAATAAAAATAAAGCGATTAATAGTGGATAATAAAATAACGCAGTTTGCGGTCTAAACGTTTGCACATCGCTGGCTATCGGCTCTAAGGTATCAAGCTCTTGATAGATACGCTGTAATCCAGCTACATCTTTTGCTCTGAAATAAAGCCCACCAGTTTGTTCTGCGATATCAGTTAACAGTTTTTCATCTAAACCTGAACCTGATGAGAGTGTATTCATACCAAATAAGCCAAAACGGTTATTACCACCATCACCAGCAACACCTACGGTATAGACTTTTATGCCTTCTTCTCGAGCGAGCAATAAAGCTTCTTCTGGAGATAAGTTACCAGCGGTATTTTGACCATCAGTGAGTAATACTAAAATTCGGTTGCTATCTTTTTTCTGTGAGAAACGCTTAACAGATAAACCCAAGGCGTCACCTATCGCTGTTGCACGACCAACTAAACCGATTTGTGACTCTGCAAGCATTTGGCTAACAGTGCTTAAATCTCGGGTAAGCGGGGTTTGTAAAAATGCAGTATCAGCAAATAAAATTAATCCTAATCTATCGCCTTGACGTTGCTCTATAAAGTTTTTTAATACTGCTTTTACCATAGTGAGTCTATCAACGTACTGGCCTTGGTATTCCATATCTTGCTCTTTCATCGAACCCGATAAATCTACCGCTAGCATGATGTCTCGACCTTCATTTGGTAGGCTAATAGGTTCACCTAACCATTTAGGATTTGATAAGGCGCAACATAAACAGATCCAAAATAGCCAATGTATTAATGAGACTTTTTGTGCTTTTTGCTCATTATGACCCGTTAATAGTGGATTATGCTCAAAACTTGGTATTTTAAGCGTTGGGATATTAGCAGCACGCTTATTAAATCTTTTTAATAAATAGGGGAGGGGCAATGCTAAAAATACCCAAGGCCAGCTTACTTCAAACATTAAAAGCTTCCTTTAGTGAGATTGATATGACTTTTACTTATGTTCATTTTTTTTATTGCACTGAGCAGTAAAGACTTTAAGTCTGATATTTGCTCATCAGAGAGTTTAGCCTGATAAAGCAGGTTAAACGCTGAACTTTCACATTGAGTATTGCAGCTACTATTTACAAATTTCGCCCAGCTTTTACCGCTTAATGCTGCTGTTTGTGCACCATAATAGTGCTTAGCTAAGCGTTTTAAAATATGTTGTAATTCGTTTAAATGCGTTATATCTAAGTTGCCTTTGTTACTCATTAAACTATTCGCCAAATTAACAGCTTCTTTTTTTGCTTTTTTGTATTGTCTTTGTTTTTTTAAATAGATAAATAAAGCAGTTAAAAGCCCCAGTGTAAGAATTAAAGCCATATACCAAATAGGTGCAGGTGGCCAAGCTGAAACCTGTTCAACAACAATGACATCATGTAATTGTTCTAATGGAGAAGTGGAGGTGTTTGCATCAGCCATGATTAAGCCTTCCCTAAAATTTGTTGTTCTATAGGGGTCGCGCTTGAAAATGAAAATATATGTAATCCAGATTTTTTCAACATTTCAATTCGGTTATTTAAAGTTTGTTGTGCTTGATTATTAAATTGCTTTCTAAATGATTTATTCATCAGTGGCAAACTTGATTGCGTATTACCGGTATCCACTTTAATCACACTATTATGATCTGGTAAATGTGTTTCAAAGGGATCTGATATATGGCACGCCACAAGTTCACAGTGGCGAGATAATAGCTGTAATTGTTTTAAAGCTTCATTACTTTGTTGCTCGGTACCTAAATGACAAAAATCAGATATTAAATAAATCAAACTGCCAGGTTTTGCTATTTGATTTAATCGTTTAAGGTTTTCACTAAAACAATTAATGTTTTGAACTGAGTCTGAACCATGGGTTTTTAGTGCTTCTTGGTGATTGGTAATTAAATTATGCGTTAGTTTTAATACGGCTTTGCCACCTGAACTTGGTTTTAATTCTAAATGCTGATTTTGGTTAAATACTAAGCCACCAACACGATCACCTCGTTCACTTGCAGACCAAGCAACTAACGTACTTAAATGTGCAGCTTGAACAGATTTTAATAACAATTGGCTACCAAATAACATGGTATTGCTAAAATCAGTAAAGATAAAAACAGGACGTTCTTTTTCTTCTTGATAAATTTTACTATGTGTTTGGCCAGTACGTGCTGTTACTCGCCAATCAATTGAACGAATATCATCGCCAGGTTGATAATGCCTTACCTCAGCAAACTCCATACCACGCCCTTTTTGAGGCGCTAAATATTGACCAGCCATTTTATGTTTAATTTGACTTTGAGGTGTTAAATCCAATAACCGCGCTTTTGCGCGGTAATAGATAAGCTCTTTTAAATCAAGAGAAACACCATTGGCCTGACAGCTTTTTAACCACTGCAAGTGCTCAGTTGTATTTATCATTGCTTACTCTTATTTATGGAACGGCGACAAGTTCTAATATACGGTCAAGTACTTGATCTTTTGATATACCATCAGCTTGTGCTTCGTAACTTAAGATAATACGATGACGTAATACGTTATGGAAAACACTTTGAATATCTTCAGGGGTTACAAAATCACGACCTTGCAGCCAAGCATGTGCACGTGCACATTTATCTAGTGCGATAGTAGCACGTGGACTTGCACCATACTCAAGCCAGTTTGCGAGTGTATCATCAAGTTTTGTTGGTTGGCGCGTCGCAATAATGAGCTGCACTAAGTATTGTTCAAGTGGCTCTGATAAGTGAAGCTTTAAAACGTCTTTGCGTGCTTCAAATAAAGTCTCTTGAGATATTTGTGGGGCAGGTGCTTGTTGCTCAGATAAAGCTTCACCGCGGGTTAAACGTAAGATTTCAAGTTCAGTTTCAGCCCCTGGATAATCAATATTTAAATGCAGTAAAAATCTATCTAGCTGAGCTTCAGGTAACGGGTAAGTGCCTTCTTGCTCTAGTGGGTTTTGGGTAGCCATCACTAAAAATAAATCAGATAACGGGTAAGTTGTTTTACCTACGGTAATTTGGCGCTCCGCCATGGCTTCAAGTAATGCAGATTGTACTTTTGCAGGAGAACGATTTATTTCATCGGCTAAAATAAGATTGTGAAATAAAGGACCCGCTTCGAAAACAAACTCACTGGTTTGCTGGCGATAAATATCAGTACCAGTTATATCAGCAGGTAATAAATCAGGAGTAAATTGAACACGCTGAAAAGACCCTTCAACACATTTTGATAATGCGTTTACTGCACGAGTTTTAGCAAGTCCTGGAGGACCTTCAACTAATAAATGTCCATCAGCTAAAATACCAATTAACAATGAATCAGTAAGACGTTCTTGCCCAATAATTTGGGTATTAAGATAAGTTTGTAATTGTTTAAATTTTTCAACGGCCATAGCGACAATAAATCCTTTACCAAATTGGCATATTTGTCAGTTTAAGACTATGGGATATTTATAAGGTTCATTTTTATTAAAAACAAGCTTTTTGACTAAAAAACATGGCAAATAGCTTGTTTTATTAAGTATTCACTTTTTAAAGTGAGTAAATGTAATGAAAACTTTTACTTTTTCATCATTTGTCATAATACTAATCGGCTTTTACTTGTTCTTGCATTTGGCGGTATTTTAATCCATCAACAACTAAATCTAAGATTGGACGCTTTTCACCGTTATACCAGTTATTTGCAGTACGCTTGCTTAGTGCGCCTTCAGTTGTTTCTGAAATACTATTTGCATTCCATTCACGGCCAAGTTCAGTTTTTAAAAATTGTGCTAGTTTCATAATATGCTCACTCTTTTGCAAAGGATCTTAATTTTCATCTGCGGAAATTGTTACCGATTACATGGTTAATAAGTAGCAATAAAGCGTGAGTGTTTGTTGTCGTTTGTACTGAATGTGTTACCCAGTGATAACACTTTTGTTTTTCATTAATTTAGCAGGAAAATTTGATGTTTTTACACTACTTTTATTATGACTTTGTTAATTAATTTTCAACAAGTGTTTGCAAAAAAAGGCAGTTTGTTTAGAATCAGGGTATAACTAACAGGTCTGACCTGTATAACGAGGAAGAAAAATGACTGGGCAAATAAAATTAAAAACACACCAGGGAGATCGCATTGCTATAGTAAGCGGTCTTAGAACACCTTTTGCAAAACAAGCAAGTGCTTTTCATCATGTACCTGCAGTTGATATGGGCAAGCTTGTTGTCAATGAGATGCTTGAGCGTCTTAACTTTGATAAAAAAGAAATAGATCAACTGGTTTTTGGTCAAGTAGTGCAAATGCCAGAAGCACCTAATATTGCTCGTGAAATTGTTTTAGGCACAGGTATGCCTGTAGGCGTTGATGCTTATTCTGTATCACGTGCATGTGCTACAAGTTTTCAAGCAATAGCTAACGTCGCAGAATCTATTATGGCGGGCACTGTTAATGTTGGTATTGCAGGTGGTGCTGATTCTTCTTCTGTTTTACCGATTGGCGTAAGTAAAAAACTGGCGGGAAGTTTAGTTGACTTAAATAAAGCGCGTACTTTATCGCAACGCTTAAAAATATTCTCAAAATTAAGATTAAAAGATTTAATGCCAGTTCCGCCAGCAGTTGCTGAATACTCAACAGGCCTTTCTATGGGTCAAACAGCGGAGCAAATGGCAAAAACTCACGAGATTAAACGTGAAGATCAAGATGCATTGGCGCATCGTTCTCATACTTTAGCGAGTAAAGCTTGGGCTGATGGTAAATTTGCAGATGAAGTAATGACTGCACATGTTGCACCTTATAAGGGCTTTATTAGCGAAGATAACTGTATTCGCCATAACTCAGTATTAGAAGGTTATGCTAAATTACGCCCTGCATTTGATAAAAAGCATGGTTCAGTAACAGCTGCTAACTCAACAGCATTAACTGATGGTGCAGCTGCTGTATTGATGATGAGTGAAAGTAAAGCAAAAGCATTAGGTTATGAAGTGTTAGGCTATTTAAAAAGCTTTGCATTTAGTGCCATAGATGTTTATGACGATATGCTAATGGGTCCAGCGCATTCAACGCCTATTGCATTACGTCGTGCGGGTTTAACATTAGCCGATTTAGATTTAATTGAAATGCATGAAGCATTTGCAGCGCAAACATTAGCGAATATGAAAATGTTTGCATCAGACAAATTTGCACAAGAAAAACTAGGTTTATCTAAAGCAATTGGTGAAATTGATATGGATAAATTCAATGTAAATGGTGGTTCTCTTGCATATGGTCATCCATTTGCAGCAACCGGTGCAAGACTTATTACACAAACACTTTATGAGCTAAAACGCCGAGGCGGTGGTATTGGTTTAACAACAGCATGTGCGGCAGGCGGTTTAGGTGCGGCATTTATTGTTGAGAGTGCATAGTTATGGAGAGTGAAAACCAAATGACAGACTCTGTATTTAGTTTTGAAGTAAATGAACAACAAATTGCCTTGGTTACGATTGATGTGCCAGGCGAAAAAATGAATACACTGCGTGCCAGCTTTGTTGATGAACTTAACGAAGTGATAAGCAAAGCAGTTGATGCACAAGTTAAAGGTTTGATATTTATCAGTGGTAAATCAGATAACTTTATCGCTGGCGCTGACATTAAAATGTTAGAAGCCGCAGAGTCACATTCTGATGCGTTATATTTATCACAAACATGTCACACAAGTTTTAGTGATCTTGAAAAACTACCTTTCCCAACAGTTGCAGCGATTCATGGTGCCGCGCTAGGTGGTGGATTAGAGTTTGCAATGGCGTGTGACTATCGAATTTGTAGTAACTCAGATAAAACAAAACTTGGCTTACCAGAAGTGCAACTTGGTTTACTACCAGGTGGTGGTGGAACACAAAGATTGCCTAAATTAGTGGGCATTCAAAAAGCACTAGAGTGGATGCTAACAGGTAAACAAGTACGTGCTAAGCAAGCTGTTAAAGCGGGCCTTGCTCATGATTGCGTACCACAAGCAGTGTTAGTTGATGTTGCTGCTAAATGGATTGCAAAAGGTAAAGTTAAATCAGTAAAACCTAAATTAGATAAATTAAGCCAGCTTTTAGAGTCAAATCCTTTTGGTCGAAACTTAATATTTAAGAAAGCCCAAGAAAATGTAGAAAAGAAAACCGGCGGTCATTACCCTGCGCCTATCGCAATTATCAAAGCGGTGCGTGCAAGTGTAGAGATGGAAAAGTCAGCGGCATATGCTGTTGAAGCTGAAGGTTTTGCATCATTATGCATGAGCGAAGTATCTAAATCTTTACGTGGTATTTTCTTTGCTACGACAGAAATGAAAAAAGAATGGGCAGATGAGTCAGGTGAAAAAATTAATAGCATTGCTGTATTAGGCGGTGGATTAATGGGGGCAGGTATTGCGCATGTCAGTGCGTGTAAAGCGGGCAGTAAAGTTCGTATTAAAGATGTGGCAGAGCAAGGCATTTCAAATGCTTTAAATTACAGTTTTAAAATTTTAGATAAAAAGCAAAAACGTCGTTTTATATCCAAAACTGACTTACAGCAGCAAATGAACCGTATCACTGGCACAACTAATCACAGCGGTTTTAAAAATGTAGAGCTGGTAATTGAAGCTGTATTTGAAGATTTAAAGCTAAAACAAGATATGGTTGCAGCGATTGAAGAAAATTGTTCTGAAAAAACTATTTTTGCCAGTAATACGTCATCATTGCCTATTTCTCAAATAGCACAAACTGCACAAAGACCTGAAAATGTAGTAGGTTTACATTATTTTTCACCAGTTGAAAAAATGCCGTTAGTTGAAATTATTCCTCATGAAAACACCAGTGAAGAGACAATTTCAAAAGTAGTCAACTATTCACGTCGCCAAGGTAAAACACCTATTGTAGTTAAAGACAAAGCAGGTTTTTATGTAAATCGTATTTTAGCACCTTATGTAAATGAGGCTGCAAATTTATTATTAGCAGGCGAACCAATTGATAAAATAGATGAAGCTTTAGTTGAGTTTGGTTTCCCTGTTGGACCTTTGGCTTTATTAGATGAAGTGGGTATCGATATAGGGTCTAAAATCGCGCCAATCTTAGAAAAAGAGCTAGGCGATCGATTTAAAGCACCTGATGCATTCTCTAAAATGATTGATTCAAAACGTTTAGGGCGTAAAACTGGCTCTGGCTTTTATACTTATGGCACAGGTAAGTCTAAAGGTAAAAAAGTTGATGAATCCGTTTATGAATTTTTAGGCATTACGCTTGAACCAAAATTAAATAAAGAAGAAATAGCACAACGCTGTGTGAGCCAAATGTTAAATGAAGCTGCACGCTGTTTAGATGAAGGCATTATCGCCAGTGCAAGAGATGGTGATATCGGTGCTATTTTTGGTATTGGTTTCCCGCCTTTCTTAGGTGGTCCATTTAGCTATATGGATAAGTTAGGTGCCAGTGAGCTTGCATCACGATTAACTTCTTTATCTCAGCTAAATCAACACTTTGAACCTTGTCAGCCAATTGTAGATATGGCTGAAGGTAAACAAGCTTATTACTAACCTTTAGATAAGCTTTAAAAAGGCTATAAAATAAAC